>JAHEFD010000037.1:17159-26913 GCA_024640345.1 Woeseiaceae bacterium | reverse complement strand
ATTGCTTGCCGGTTTCTTGCAGGAAATAGGTCATTGGCGTTGCCTGGCCACCCGCCGGCAGACGTGCTTCCCAAAGCGTCTTTCCGTCTTCCAGATCGAACGCCCTCAAGTAGTTGTCCATTACGGCAGCCATGAAAATCAAGCCGCTGGCCGTTACGATCGGCCCGCCCATGCCGGCCATCCCAAGTTCAAGATTAGGCACAATGGCTGGCGCAACGTCCTGGATGGAGCCGACAGATCGTTGCCAGTTGATTGTCCCGCGACGCATGTCGATTGCTGTCAATGCGCCCCATGGAGGTGAAATGCACGGCACATCCAGCGGTGAACCCAGCATTGCACGGCGCATGCCATAAGGCGTGCCCGACATGCGTGCGAACTCGTAATTGTCGTATTCACCTGATTCGTATGCGGCGGGAAGATCATCGCGCGGGATGAGCACCACTTCCATTGGGACGTCCATCGAGAATACGACCACAACCTGCTCATCCGGCTCGAACGCGAGCCCGCCCCAGTTGATACCACCGCCATAACCAGGCAATTCCACCGTGCCCTCGAGGCTCGGTGGCGTAAATATTCCCTCGGACCTCATGCCGGCGAGCTTCTTCCGGCATGATCGTGTGTCGAAATACATCATGCCCCAGGCATCATCCACAGTTACGGCGTGTTGCCGAGCTACAGGCGGGGGCGCAACGGGAAAGGGTTGCGTAGGCGACAAATGTTCTCCGGCGACGCCTCCCTGCGGCACCGCTCTCTCTTCGATTTCGAAAACGGGTTCTCCGGTTGCCCTGTTAAAGCTGAAGATCAGCCCGGTCTTCGTTCCCTGCAGAACCGCCGGGATAATTTCGCCATCATGCTCGAGGTCCACGAGAGTCGGTTGCGACGCAAGATCGTAATCCCAGACATCGTGATGAATCAGCTGCTGATACCAGGCCACCTCACCGGTATCTGCGCGCAGCGCGACAATGGAGTTCGCGTAAAGATTATCTCCCTGGCGCTCACCGCCATAGAAGTCGGGACTTGCGGACCCGGTCGGAACATATACCAGCCCCAGCTCCGGGTCCGCGGCAAGCGGCGCCCAGGCATTGGCCGAACCATTGCGCCCGGCTTCATCGCTGACCCAGGTCGAATATGCCGGGTCGTTTTCGTTTCTCGGAATCGGGTCCCAGCGCCAGAGTTCTTTTCCCGATCGTGCATCGATACCACGCACGATGCCGAGTTCGGATTCGACCGCACGGTTGTCACCGATCGCCGACCCAATGACGATGACATCCCGAACAACAGCTGGTGGCGAGGTTATTGTGTAATCGACCCAGTCACCGTCGGTGGCCCCGACATCTGTGTTGAGCCAGATTTCTCCGCCGGCGCCAAACTCTTTACATGTTTCGCCGGTAGCACCATCAAGAGCAATCAGCCTGGCATCCAGAGTCCCCACGAAGATGCGGTGACGGCAAGGCGAATCAGTCATCGCCTCCTCATCGATCCAGGATGTTACACCGCGATTGGCTATTTCCGCATGCGGCTTCGTCCGATCAATTTTTGGATCGTAGCGCCAGATCTCCTCGCCGGTTGCCGGATCCAGAGAGATGACGATAGCGCTCCCGGTGGGAAGATAGAGCCTGCCCTCAACCAGGATTGGATTGGCCTGGAATGCGAAAGGCTCGCGATGCCCCTCACCCAGTTCACCAGTCCGGTAGCGCCAGACTTCCTTCAGGTCGCCAACATTGCCAGGCGAAATCTGCTCCAGGCTCGAGTACTGCATACCATGCAAGCCACCACCATAATGGTCCCATCGAGCGTTGTCAGCGGACTGGGCCGACACGGATGCCGGATAGACGATGACTGCAGCAAAAACCAGGCTAAGGATGCGTTGATTCATGGTGAGTTCCCCAACAATGTCCGTGACAGTGGCGACGATTGATTGGACCGCCAGAAACGCGCAAGTTCAGGCGATCAACTTCGATTCGCTGGCACCGGACGAGGTATGCCAGTCGAAAGTCCCCTGGCCCATCGACAACCACTGCATGACGGCATTAGAGGCGTGAATCTTCGATAAGCGCATCTCGTCGCGCAGCGAGCGCCGACAAACGACGTTTATCGAGCACGTCCCCGAGTTTCTCCTTAAGAGTCTCATCATCCAGGCTGAGTAATGCGCTCTGCCATTGCTGTCCCAGGACGACCTCGATACCTTTCAAATGTGTCGGCCGGCCCTTGTTCCGACTGAACGATTTCTCTTGATCGACCAGCATGAGCTGCCACGACTCCGGATCGTAAAGCAGCGTTTGCGGACGCCTGGCAACGCTGTGAACGAGCGCATCAAATACGTACATTGCGTCCCATTGCTTCAATAGCGAGCATGGCGCGTCACGCCCCTTCCGGGCTTCCGCGCGCTGCCGCTCATTCACCGCTCCCTGCGGAGCATATTGCAGCGTGCCCTCTTGGCCGAAAACCTCTCGTCTAACAGTCGCGGGAATCATGTCAAGACCCAGCAGACGGTCGAGCCGGTACGCGGCCAGCTCAGGCACAAAACCCTTTTCCCTTGGCGATGCGGTAAAGGAGGCCAGCACGCTCATACCGTCGGCTTCGACCCGCAGGAGACCCCGTTCGGCGTCGTCAGCTGTGGATTCAACAACAACGCCACTGGACAGAAGACTCTCCAGCTTGTCGTCGTCCATCGTGTCCGATAAATAACCAACGCGCCTTGGCAGGACAATGGGTGACATAGCAGACGCGCCGTTTTCGCCGACTACGCCAAGTACGCCGTTTTCGATGACCAGCGCATAGCCGCTGCCATCGTATTCGGATTTCAGAATACCCGTGTTAATTTCGATGATGCGTCCGTCCATGCGTTGCTGAATGCGACGGCTCGTCGTTGTCGTGTGCCCGATTGCGGCCCGGGTCGCGCCGATTCTGTCCAAAGCAGCGCTCAGCTGATCGCCTTCAATAAGGGGACTGCAGGCCGAACTGCCACGATACCAGAGTGGGCCGTCGGGCCCATGCAGCGTCGAGTTCCGCAGGTTGACGACGTCCTGCGCTGCCGAGACCAGCGCCTGGTCAAGTTGCCCCGCCTCGAGCTGCGTCGACAGCAATCTTGGCTGGTTGCGAAAGCGAACAATCGGGCTCAACACGCCTGCGTCTTCGAGCGTCGACCTGGCATAGGCGAATTTCTCCAGGTCAAGCTTCAGGTTGGTATTAACGCCCTCGAGCCCGTTTTCGACAACATATGCCGGGAGGCCGCCGTGCACGAAAGCGGTATCGTTGATAACAATCATCAACGGTTTTTCGAGCAGCCATTTTCCGTAAATACCGTCATGTCGATACGCGCTTCGGTGGCCGAAAAATCCCGGCGGCGCATTTTCTTCGAATAATGCTCTTGCCGTCGGCTCATCGACATTTTCCGGCTGACTGCTGCGGAATCGCTGATACCAAAGCTCGCGCTCCGCGGCAGATTCACTATCTGCAAATTCGGCGTATTCGGCATCCGTTACGTAACGAATGTCGCCGATGATATTCATGACCTCATGGTTCCCGAGTATCGCATGCACCTGGCCACCGGCACGTGCTGCCTCCTGCTCCAGGCGCATGATGAGGTCCATGACGCGCCGCGAGCCGGGTCCACGATCGATCAGGTCACCGGCGATGACCAGGTGAGCACTATCGCCATTCCAGGAAAGATCGCTGTCGATAATCGCGGCAGCCTGAAGGGTCGCGACGAGACCCTCGTAGGCACCATGAATGTCGCTTACTGCGACGACCCTTTGCACGTCAGGGAAACGCCACTCATCCGCGACCGCTGGCGAAGGCAGAGTGCAGAAACAGAGCAGCAGAACAAGCAATCGACCAGGGGTAGAGATATGGTTATAGAACATGTGACATCTTTTCATGAGCGCCTCGATAACGGGCAGCGATCAGGGCAAATAATACTTAAGCAACAAACCGGCCCGCAGAACATACAATACTGGTTCACGTACGACGTTGCGAGTCACCGGTCCGCCCGCCGAAAATAATCCAGTTCTCATTGCATTTTCTGCCGCTACGCCGCCAGCGAGGAATCATAGCGACCCAAAATCCTGGCCGCATTGCCCCTCAGAATCGCGGCCTTTTCGTTATCCGGAATTTCGGCCTCGCGAACTGCTGACAAAGCCCACTCTGCTTTGAAGGTCGGTGTGTCCGAGCCAAGCAATATCCTGTCGGCACCAAATACCCGAATGGCTATCTCAATGGCCTCCGGCCCAAGGGAGCCACAATCTGCGTAGATCTTTCGCGCTCTTTCAGTCACCGGGGGTTGCCCTGGATTACGGACCCTCGAAAGATTGACGATCCGTTCCTCCACCATCGGATAGGTGCCGCCAAGATTGGCGACATGCAACGTTACGTTCGGATACCGGTCGAGAAAATTCGAATAGAGCAAAGTAACTGTAGCGTTTGCGATATTCGTCTGCACATTCAGTGCCCTGAGTGGCAAGGTGCCAGGCCAACCCGGTCCTGTCGCCGCTGCCGTAAGCATCGGAACCACTTCGTCAGGACGTCGGCCCGGGTGCACGAAAAAGTGCAGGCCAAGTTCGTTGCCTATCCGGAAAAGCGGTTCAAGCTTTTCCGCCTCAGCAACGGTCGCGAAGCAGTTAATCGGCAATATCGCACCGATAAAACCAAGCTCGGACACGCCCCGCCGCAACTCACTGGCCGCTTCGGCTATGTCTGCCATCGGCAGGCCCGTCAGTCCGAAAAACCGACCCGGAAAACGATGCAGGGCCTCCGCCAGGCCGTCGTTGAATGTCCGGATCATTGGCAGGGCCTCCGCTGACGGCAGGCTATCGATACCAATCAACCCGGGCAGTGACAGCAACTGGATCTCGATATCTAGCTCGTCAAGCATCTCGATCCTGCGCTCGATGTCAACGTAGGCCGGATCGAAGTCGGTTGTACCGAAGGGTCTGTGAAACAACTCCTGAGAAGCTGAAACCCTTTCGATTCGCGGCAGGAATTTCCGCTCTCGCAACCTGTCCGCCAATGCCGGCGGCAGGTAATGGGCGTGCATGTCGATGGTCATATTTTGAAGTTCCGGAAAATCAGGCAATCCCCACTATCCTTCTGACTTGCATTCGAAATATTGCTCGCTTGCGTCATCAGGCCGTCATTGTTCCGATAGCTCAACTGCTAAATAAGGAAACGCTGTCTATGCCAACTAGTAAAACTCGTACTCCAGGGTAAGCCGCACCGTGTCGTCGGGAGTAATCTCGTCGAGACCTGCAAAATAGCCTAACTCCCAGGCCAGTTTACTTCCACCGCCGAGCCTTTTCAGGCCCGCGAATATCGGCCCCACTGCAAGCGTGTCCTGACCCAGGTGTATTTCGACACCGGGCTCGAAATGTTCAGACCACCGCCGACGAAACTGCGTGTGGAACGCTGTCTCGAACTCGTTTATTACCGGATCACCCCACTCATATATGACATCGAAATTTGCTGTCCCGACCCAACCCCCAAATTCCCTTGACGCGATGAGACTTGTCGAAATTTCCCAGATATCGACGTCCGCCTGTCTCTCAATTTCGAACAATAGTCCCCAGTCAAAAGCGTATTCGCCCTGCTCTGTCAGCTGGCGTTTAAATTCCAGCTCATAAGTGTCAATACGAAATTCTTCACCGGTCGTTTTGACGCCAACTGCGTAAATCTCACCAAACCATCGCTCACTTAATGATCGTCCAAAACCGAACCTGTGCTTCTGCGTGTCTGCCAGATCATCATCACTGAATACGAGAGACCGAAACTCGAACTCCTTCTCCAGCGGCTGGACATACGGATCGTAAATTTTGTCGATCACGATACCATCGGCAATTGCCGCAGTTGAGACGAGACAAGCGATGGGCAGCGCAACGTACCCCAGGCAGCGAATAGTTCGATTCGCCCCCGAAGTCATGCCGTGGCCTCTGCGGGGCCGCGATCCATTGCATTGGCGGACAAGAACATCACGCCCATGAGCAGCAGGCTCCCAACATAAACCATGACTTCGATCATCGATGGCGAGGCCTCGTAACCAATCAATGCATAGAGTAATTGCCCGGCCGTCGAATACTCCGATAGCAACGATGATGTATCCCAGAGCGGACCCTCAACACTCAGCCAATCTGCCTGGATCAACAGTCTTGTTGCCTGGGCACACATGCCAGCACCGATCAAAGCGATCAAAACCTGGGCGGTGAATCTACTGCGACCCGGCGGCATCATCAGCAAAAGATAGTAGAGAAGCACGCCGGTACTAAAACCGATACAGGCACCGATCGCAGATCCCATGCTTACATTGGCGAAAAAGTTGTCAGACTGCATGAATCCGGAAACATAAACCAGGATCTCTGATCCCTCCCGGGCTACTGCAACTCCGACAGCCCATGCCATTGCAGCGGGCAGTAGCCTGGGCCGCTCGGTTGATTGTCGAAACGAGCGCGTGACGAGGAACGTGCAAACAAGCAACGCAGCAAAAACAAAAAACTGCAGGCCCGCGTTAACTATCTCCTGGCCAACACCGTCGAAAAACTCGGAAATTTTTTCGAGCTGTGATCCGTAGAACACGGCACCTGCCAAACCAAGGAGCAAAGCACGCCATAGCCATCGACCATTGGCGTGCAGCAACCTGGTCAATACAAGCAACACACTGATCATGAGCGCTGCCTCGAGCACTTCCCGCAGGACGATAATGACGCTATTCAGCAGCATCGTTTTCGTCCTCGACGATGACTTTGCCAACCGCTGTTTGCGGGTTGAACTCGCCGAAGAACGGATATTCCCCGGCGGAGAGCGGCCCGATGAAAATAACCGCTTTACGCCCGCCCATGATGACTTTTTCACGGTTCAGCTCGTAGCTCTCGAACTCCTCGGGCGTTGAATCGAGATTAAAGATGACAAGCTTGACCTTCGTATTCGCCGGTATCCGGATAATATCGGGTTCAAACAGGTGGTTACGGATTTCCAGCACGATCTCCGGAGTCGCAGCGTGAACCATGGGCAACGCCACTGTTGCCACCAGGAATAAAATGATGAGCTTCCTTTCGATCAGCTTTGGCACAATCAGCTCCAGACCGCCATTGTGGTTGAATCGAGATTATCGGGAAAAACGATGCTCACAATAAGACCTCCATCGGACCCCCGGTTGTACAAATTCAGATTGGCCCGGTGCAGATCGGCAATATGGTTCACGATTGACAGGCCGAGCCCGCAACCTTCGGTTTCGCTATCATGACGGTCTCCACCCACCCTGTAAAACCGGTCCATTACACGCGCAAGATCCGTTAAGGGTATACCCGGGCCGGTGTCTGATACCTCCAGCAATACGCCAGCATCGTGCCGATCAACCCGAATCGAAATGACGGCTCCCTCTGGCGAATACTTGGACGCATTAAGAATCAGGTTCTTGAGCAATATCCCAAGTGAAGATTTGTCGCCGGTGATCTCCTCGTTGGAACCGTCCAACGATATCGATTGGTGCCGTTTTTCAATCTCGTCGTAAAGATCAGCAATACTCGATTGAGCCAGCTCGTAGAGATCTGTCCGCTGCATTTTTGCCTGATAATGTTCGGGCGTCATCCGGTAAAGGAGCAGTATCTGGTCCACCAGGTGAGAGAGTCTCGCCAGGTCCTGATCCAGCGAGCGCAATTGGTCCACATGTTCAGGCAATTCCGCCTTCAGGTTGTGAATGTGTACCTTCAGCGCCGCCAGCGGTGTCCGCAGCTCATGCGCGGCATCTGCAGAAAAACGGCGTTCGCGCTGGACCGATGCATCGAGGCGGCTCAACAGGTCGTTTATTGCAGTGACAACAGGGGCCAGTTCGACCGGTGGGTCAGTCGTTTTAAGCAGTGACAGGTCATCCGCGCGTTTTGTGCCCAGCTCACTGGCCAGGTTTCTTATCAACGAGAGGCCATTGCCGACAAAAAACCAGACTATCGCCGCAACGACAGGCAAGCTGATAACGATAGGCAACACTGATTGAACAACGATTCCGTCCGCAAGCTCTACCCTTAGATCAATCCGCTCGCCCACGAATATCCAGCGAGCTGCGCCGGCATCGAATTGGCTCAGGACCCGCCAGCGATGTCCAGAGAAGTTCTGCTCGCTGTAGCCCTCTTCAAACCCGGCGAATGGCTCATTGATGGCGTTTGCCGAGCGCCGCAGTAACTCACCATCTTTCCCCCAGACCTGAAAAGCGAGTCGTCCCGACGGTGGCTCTGACATGACGGTCGCCGCCGGCCGCTGTATCGCTATCAGGGCTGCCGCATCGGCGAGCTGCAAATCCAGCAGGGCCTGCGCTTTTTCCGTGCCTGTCCGATATCCCTGTAACACGGCAAGAAATATGCCCAGCGTGATGGTGGAAAGCAGCGCGGCAACAAGATAAAGCCTGATCGACTTCATGATCGCCTTATTGTGTAGCCGACGCCGCGAACGGTCTTGATCAGGTCGTTGCCCAGTTTCTTCCGCAAGTGATGCACATGAACTTCGATAGCATTGCTCGATACTTCTTCGCCCCAGGGATAAAGCCTGGTTTCAAGTTGCTCGCGAGTCTGAATCTTACCTGCGTTCTCCATCAACGATTTCAGGAGTGCATATTCACGTCGTGGCATCTCGACATACTCGCCACCGCAAGTAACCTCGCGGCGCAATGTATCCAGCTCGACCTCCCCTATCCTGATCGTGCTGTCGACCTGCGTACTAAGTCGCCTTTCGATCACACGCAGGCGCGCGATCAGTTCCGGAATCTCGAACGGCTTGGACAGGTAGTCATCAGCACCAAGATCGAGCCCCGTGACGCGCGCGTCGATACTCGCCCGGGCCGTAAGCACCAGGACGGGCACGGCGGAACCCGACTGGCGCAATTGTCGAAGTATGTCGAGCCCGTCCATATCTGGCAGGCCAAGATCGAGCACTATTATCTCAGGCGGCTCGGTCGCAACTACGTGAAGCGCTGCTCTCCCTTCGGCAACGTGATTGACAGCAAAGCCCTCGTTTCGAAGGGCCTTGGAAAGTCCGGTCGCCAGCGAGTTATCGTCTTCAACAAGAAGAACCTGCATTCGATCTTCCGGACTTCCTTCGCACGCGTGCGTGCTCTGTTTTAGGTGGACGAGCGCCCTAGCCTGGCACGCACATCGTTCAACGCGGCCTGTATTTCCTGCCGCCGACCAGCGTCAGCTACCTCACGCCCAACACGAGGTTTCGCTTCTGACGCTTTTAGCAAATACTGTTCAGCCTTCTCGAATTCCTTTTTCTCAAGCAGATAGTCGGCATAAAAGTAGTTGGGGTCAATCCCCTCGGGATTCAGCTCAAGCGCCTTCTCCAGCAATTGTACGGCCTTCTTGTCGCTACCAAAACCCAGCGGCCATCCCGGAACCTTGAAATAGAGCGTACCAAGGCTGGTATAGGCAGAACCGTCCAATGCCGTGGCGTCGATACTCATGGCTTTCTCGAGACTGCTCTTCGACTGCTTTGCCAGTGACAGGGCGCCAACCCCGCCTTTAACCCCGGCGAAACTCGACCGAATGATTCCATCCCAGATCCAGATACCCGCGGCATCAGGATAGGCGCTGGTGGCCGCCTCGGACTTCTGAATCAGCGCTTCAAATGCCTCGTACTGTTGTTTTCCCTGTGCCTCGTAATTGGCGACAGCCCAGTCACGTTGCAGCTCCGCAACCGTGTCGTCTGTCGAATCGGCCAAAAGCTGAAGCGGCAGCCCTGCGACCAGGACAGCCAATGTCATACGAATAAACTTGTTCAT
>JAHEFD010000037.1:0-17059 GCA_024640345.1 Woeseiaceae bacterium | reverse complement strand
TTAACACCCAGGCAATTGATTAACATGCTGACGCCGGCCTGTTTGGAATCAGAACAGGCGTGAAGCAGTTTGATTCGACCGTTCGTCGTATTGAGATCCGCAACAATTGACACGTGAGATGATCCGGACAGCTCGTTCTCCAGCGCTCGCAACTTGTCGGAATTTCGACCAACCAGAACGAGGTTGGCACCCGCCGCGTCCAGGCTTTTCGCGATTGCCCGACCGATTCCACCGCTTGCGCCCGTCAGAACGACCGTCTTGTTTTCGATATCCATGATGGTCCTATGCCGCCCGGGCTAGCGCAGGCGTCAGCGTGCGAAAAATGTTGGCGTAAAGGCCGTAAAAGACTTTTGCGCTGTGAATGATCTGATCCCGGTCAGCCGGGTCCGAGATCTTATTCATAAGGTCTTCAAAAAATTTCACGTGCTCCTGGTCAAGAGCACCATGCGAACGAAGATAGGTGAATGCCCGATCGGGCAGCTTCAATGCCTTTTTGATTGAGTCTGCGGCTGCATCAGCGGTCGTGACACTGGTTCCCTCGAGCACATGCACCATGCCAAAGAACCCCAACGGTTCGACTCGCGACACCATGTCGTACGCATAGGCCACCATTAGCTCTGTCGCCAGCGAAGGTCGCGATTGACGAATCTGCTCCTTGTCGACACCGCATGCGGCGATATCATTCAAAATCCACTCCTGGTGACCGAGTTCCTCTTCGATGTACTCGGCAACCGCCTCTCTCAGCCATTCTTTGCTTTCCGGCAGCCGGGCTCCGACCGCCATCAATAGCGGCACCGTATGTTTAACGTGGTGATAGGCCTGGGTCAGAAACGCAACGTAGTCGTCGAGCGTAATTTCGCCCGTCATGCAACGCCGGATGATTGGAGAACTGAGAAGATATTGCCTCTCCTGCGCAGTTTCGTTCTGAAGTTTTTCAAAAAAGTTCATACCGCCAAAACCTCCCTGGGTTTGTCGAACATATCTGTCAAGGTTTCGCGGAATCGTGTCGCGATCACCTCTCGTTTCGGACGGCCGTTGTCGGTTGCCAGTCCGTTCGCACTGCAGAGTGGTTCCTCGAGTCGGTGCCACAAAGCGATACGCGCATAGTCCGGCAGACCCTCATTGACATGCCGAATCCACGAATCAATTTCCAAATCTGTTGTAGTCGCATCGCGCGGCGCAACAAGCGCAACGCAATAGGGTTGTGCGTCACCAAATACGACAGCCTGGTGTAACAGGCCGCCCAGCAGCAATTCGCTTTCGACCCACTCCGGGGAAATGTTGCGACCGAAGCTCGAAATCAGCAGGTTCTTTCTTCGACCGTCGATATGGATGCATCCATCCGGGTCAACGTATCCCAGGTCACCGGTATAAACGGTCTCCGGGTACCAGCTTTCCGGCTGCCCTGCATAACCAAGAAAAGACGAACCATCGACGACTATTTCTCCGCCCTCGATGTGAACGCGGACGTGGTCCAGAGGCCGACCGACACTACCGTGCAGGTCACTGCCAGGCCGATTGAGGCTAACCACCGAGGCGCATTCGGAAAGCCCATAACCTTCATGCACAGGCAGACCGACTTCCTGGGCAGATCGAAGCAGACCAACGGCCGTTTTTCCGCCGCCCACGGCAATAAACCTGAGTGATGCCGGGGGAACCCATCCGTTCACGGCCGCAGCAGTAATTGCATGCAGCATTTCCGGCACTAATATCAACGTGTCTGGTTGATACTTGCTGATATTCCGCAGCAACCGGTCAATACTCAGCCCGGAAGATCCGGTGAATCCAAGCTTTGCGAGTGACGGTGCAATGACCTGCCCGCCGGCGAGTAATGGCGCATAGATTCCCGCAATGTTTTCGAGGAGCGTGCTCAGGGGAAGAAGACAGAGATGTTTTGGCCGTTCGATTCCAACAGCAGCGACGAGAGATTCTGCAACCAGCAGTTGTTGCTCTGCTGACAGACAGACTCCTTTTGGCCTGCCCGTGGTTCCGGATGTAAAGGTAATCTTGCTGGTCGTCCCGGGGACTTTTGCACCGGCAGCGGCGGCTATGCCAAAAAGCTTCATCTGACCGCCGGCCGCGAGCTGCACGGTGCGGCTGGTAGTTTTGAGAATCGATGCCAGTCGTCCTCCTTGATCGGTTAGCAGTGCATCAGCACCGCTTTCCGCAACGGCAAATTGCAGCTGCTCATCAGAAAAAAACAGTGGCAGCGGTACGAGTCGCACTCCGGCCAACTGGCAGGCAAAATCTGAGACGATCCAGTCAACACCATTGTCAGCGAATAACGCAATGCACTGGCATCCTGACCTGCGTAACATGCTGGCGACGGCGTTGACACGCCTCGACAAATCCGAGGCAGAGAGGATTTCGTCGCAGGAACCTGTCACAGAGAAAACCGGTTCAGCGCCGCTGAACAGCTTGTCGAAGACCATCTCGCTCATCCGTGCCGTCGCCGGCTGATCCTGCTGATCGCCGTCTTCCACCCGTCGATTTGGGAAATCATCGCAGACAAGCTCGGCTCACGGCCTACCTGGCTGGCTGCAGTCTCCAGGTCACCTGCCAGAACGTGCGGTCGTGACTCGTAGTACCGGCCCCAGTTCTTCGCATCGTCTCCCAGTCGCTCGCGCGATGCAGCGCAGATTCTTTTGGGCGCCAGATTCATCTTCTTCAACATACTTTCGACCTGGGCTGTGGCCGTGCAAATGACCCAGCGAAATCCCGCGTCCCTCAAGAGAGGCGCCAGGATGGCAAAAAGGACGTAACTGGCACCGGGTTCGGATGAGACCAGGTTTCCGATTTCCACTATTTGTGTACGGTCGACGGGCATACGAAACGCAGCGCTCACGGCCTGCTCAGCGGGCCTGTCGAAGTATTTTTCGAGAAACAAGGCACCGTTCTGCGCCGGACGCAAACCAGCTATTGCAAGTGGCTTCGCGGCATTTTCCAGCGCGATAAGGAATGGATGGAACTGGTTCAGCTGCGCTTCGTGTTTCGCAGCAAACCTTGCCGCTATCTGCTGTTCCAGAGCAGCTCGTGCCGGCGAACCAGCAGGCTCGAGGACCAGGCCGAGTGTATTGCGTTGACGCTGGTTATGACCTCTGCGCTCATCGCCATTTTCCATTAAGCCGTCGTTTTTCATGGTGCTTCAATTCCAACGTAATTGTTGGGATTGATATTAGCGAGGCAGTCTTAAGAGAAACTTATGAACCGGGGTGACGGGAATCACAAAATATGATGCCCGTACGACCTGTAAAGGAAATCAGGGGAAAAGATCAGGTCCGGTTGGCAGCGGTATCCACCGTTGCGGCCATACGACTTCCAGCACGGCATGAAGAATACAGGTCCAGTTCAGGATCGTAGACCGCCGTCTGGATTCCGAGCAAACCCAGTTCCGTGTGAAACAGGTTGTCATGGGAAACCGTTGGTCGATGCGGCGACCCCGGGCATTTTGAATCCAGGCCCTGGCTCTGCTCCGCGCCGGGACTAAACCAGCTTATCAGCGGTATCTGGGTCTGCTCGTCGGGTGCAAATTTGTAAGGCATTCCGTGGAGATACAGGTTGTGCTCACCCAGCGACTCACCATGATCGGACACGTAGATCAGCGAAGCATCAATGCGGCCGGACTCCGCCGACAAGGCATCGATTGCCGAAGATATGACGTGATCCGTATAGACAATCGTATTGTCGTAGGCGTTCGCGATTTCCTCATTGGTACAGTCCCCGAGGTTCGGTGACCGGCAGTCGGGGTAAAAGGTCCGATAATTCTCCGGATAGCGCCGATAATACGCGGGACCATGACTGCCAAGCTGATGCAACACGATTAGCGTGTCTTTCCGGATGTTCGGCAGCATTCGGGTGAGTTCATGGACAAGAATCTCGTCGTAGCACTCTTTATCCGGGCAAATCGTCGCCACGTCGGACAAATGCAGGTCACGATAGTCAACACGGGCACAAATCCCCTTGCAGCCGTTGCCATTATCTATCCAGTAGACGTCATAGCCGGCCCGGGACGCGATATCCAGCAGGTTCTCCTGGTTCCGGCTTTCGTCACGGTCAAATTCGTCGTGCTCGACCAAAGAGAACATGCACGGCAGGGAAATCGCTGTCGCGGTTCCACAGGAACTCGCCCGGACGAAGTTGATATCAGTATGCTGCTGCAATTCCGGGTTGGTGTCACGCAAGTAACCGTCCAGGCTGAAATTTGCGGCGCGGGCAGTTTCGCCAATAATCAGCACATGCACCTCTGGCACCGCATTTACACCGTCGGGCTGCGGGTGGACGGCATCCAGAGCAACGGACTGGAACTCAGCCGGGCTCTCAAGCTGGTCGCGCAACAGGACGACACTGGCGGAAATAACATTGACCGGGGCAATCATGTGTCGAATTTCGCGATGGTTACGGGCCAGGGAGAATATCTCCTTCTGGCTTAACAACAACGGTCCGGCGATGAGAGCAAACGCGACAGCAAATGCGACGCCACGCTCAAGAAATGCAACATGGATTCGCCGTCGGACCAACGGGTAATGCCAGACGACGATTGCCGGCAACAGGCCAAGGAGTGACACCGAGAACATCAGGGCTGGTGAAAACAACTCGCTCGCCTCTGCCGTGTTGGTCTCAAATACATTAATCAACATGCCCGGATCAAACAGGATCCCGAACCTGGCGGTGAAATAGCCTGTAGCCGAGCCAATGACGAGCGCCACTGCCAGTACAGGCCGGGTCAATCGCCCGAAGGCCAGTATCAGCATGACAAGGTTTATTAGCCCGATCGTTAGAATCGCCACGCTGAAGAAATAAACGGGAGTTGGTAACGTGCCTGCCGTGTCACTGGCGGCAACGACTTGCCAGTATCCGGTGTTGCAGGTCAAAGCGATCCAGCTACTGACAAGCAGGATTAGAACTTCAGGTTTTCTGAGATAGTCTCGCAAGGGTCGGCCTCTGGTGAACCAGGAGCCCAATGTGCGCTCCAATCCTTAAGGCAACCTTACGCAATGAACTCCTCTCCAGAACCGCCTGGATAATTCTAAAAATCGCCATATCAATATGATTTTTATAAAGATTTTAGGCAGGGATAGGGTATCGGCCTGGCGGGCGAAACCATCGTCGGCGTTTCGCCAACATTATCAGCAGGCAAATGCCGCTCACAGCAGCCGCAGGCCAACACGCTGGACCGGCGCGCTATCCGTTTTTTGACCTGCAGGAATTGTTAACGCCGATTTAGACCAATCGAAACATAGGTCTGAAAATCAGGCTATCAGTGGTGCAACCGCTAGCGATCTTTTTCGATTACGTTGACATTGAAAGCAATTGATATGCGCTCCCCCTCGCCTATATAAGGGTGCACCATGTGACGGATCCAACTGGGCCAGAACAGCATTCGGCCGGGCACATTGTCGATAATCGTGCGGGCATCCAGAATCGTGTTGCTGACCTGGATGTAGTTGGCGGCCTCGCGAGGATCAAATAACTCTATCAGGCCATTCCAGGTGACACCTGGGTCCGGTTTGCCCGGTGATACGTAATAACACCCCGACCACATGCAGTTCGGGTGGGTGTGTGCAACGTTATAATCGCCGCTGCGATTAATGTTCGCCCAAGCGTCGATCAAGAGCTTGAACGACCGGTCGCTGCTGGCGTCCCGAACCAATGCTTTCAGCAAGCTGCCGGTCAGCATCTCGATTCTCTGGCGAAACGCCTCGATGACCGGATCCTGCCATTTCATCAGGTTGCCAGGCGATTGCCACCCGCCGGCGTTGGAACGAACAACATCTTTCGCAGCATGCTCTTTTTCCCTGGCCAGGACGAGCTTCGACAGATCCGCGTTGAATGCTTCACTATCAGGCCAATCGTGAACGACAAGCGGCGTCGCAAAAACCATCGACAGGCTCTTGCTTATATCGAAATCGATTACCGGGTCCTTCGCCATATTTGATTATCCTTTCGTGCTGCCAGTATGCCGTGCAGAAGCGTCATTCTTCAACTACGTCAACCGGGCCGAACCCGGCAACACTCCTACTCGACACGCCGTATCCTGGTCATCGGCCCGCTACCTTCAACGCGCAGCCGATAATCACCCATCATGCCCGTCGTGATCGTGACGTCGAAGTCCCCCTCTTTCGGGTAACGGAAACGCCGCGCTTCTGTCTGGCGCCATACCTCGCCGTTAGCAAGGTGAAAATAGAGCACGTCGAACCGACCACGCGTGACGTCGACGACAGTTGCTGTTAGCTGCTCTGGCAACTCCTCGGTGCTTGCCTCCGGTTGCTCATCGTCAGTGTCATTTCTTGACGCGGGATCGCCCTTGGCTGCGGGAATCGCCAGTTCCTTGCCCGCGATTTCGGGCAACACCTGCCCGGCTCGCGAGACTTCGTCTGTAACAACCGAACCACGATTGGCCGATTCATTAGATTGCTTATCCATGCCAGCCATCGTCAGCGATTCGAAGCAGGCCAGTTTTCGCTCCGAAGTTTCCATCGCTGCACAACGTTCCAGGTCTTCCTGGTCGACGAATTGTGCGATCGATGGCGTGGCAGACAGCAATCCCGCCAGTAAGAGAAAGGTTTTGCTTTGCATTGTCATTTGCCGTGCCTGACTCCCTTGAAACGCTGAAATCAGTATTCTTTCAATCGCCATCAAGTGTACTGGGTTGACCAAAACGATATTACGGATCGCACAACGGAAAAGAGGGGCCGAAGCCCCTCTTGTTTTTCCGTCACTTCCGACTAGAAGCTGTGCACAAACCTCACGTAGGCGATTCGGCCGCGAATATCGTGGCCGGCCCGATCGTCGTAACCCGGTCGATCGGTGCCATCGAATACACCGTTACCTGCATTTTGAATCGGTAGCACATTTCCAGCACTGTCCCTGCGTTGCAGCGCCGGCGGATCCTCATCAGTCAGGTTGTTGATGCCGACCGTAAGGCGAGTGTCGCCCTGACCGATCAACTCCGGAAGCAGGATCGAATATTGCGCATCGATCGTGCCCCACGAATCAACGGGGCCGTTATTACTCTGGTCGTTGTCATAACCATCGATGTAACGATAGGTCAGGTTCGCTGAGTGATCACCCATCAACCAGGTAACACCTGCATGCGCACGCAACTCCGGCAATGTAGAGAAGTTGTTCGAGAAGTTACGGCTACCAGCACCGTCAAATTCCGCGACGCCGTCGCCATCCGAATCCACATCGAAGTTCATTACCTGGGTCAGGGCACCATCGAATATCAACGTGCTGTTGTTGATGTCCATCGTGTAGTCAGCATTGACGTCCCAGCCATCCGTTTTGACTTTTCCGATGTTGACAAACTCGGAGTTAACCTGGCGCAACTGGCCACCGGCGTCACGAATAACTCGCGGGTCGTTCGGAAGGCCATCGTCCAGACAATCGTTATTAACGATTGCCTGCGCCGTTTCGCCCGCGGCGATCAGGTCAGTGTAGTCAAAAGTCCAGTAATCTAAACTGGCTCGCAATCCACCCTCGGTCTGAAAGACTACGCCAAGGTTGAAATTGTCAGACGTTTGCGGCTTGAGGCCGGGCGCACCCACAACATTCACCGTGATGTTGTTGTTGAGGCCCGTTGAGACACACTGCAGACTGCCGCCGGGTCCCGTCGGCGATGCTGGGTCATCAATAAATGCCGATGACGTCGCTGCTGCCGTCTGCCTGACGGTTGGCGCCTGGAACGAAGTACCATAAGAACCGCGGAAACCGAGCCACTCCATGGGCCGGAATTCGAACGACAATTTCGGATCCGTCGTGGAACCGATGCCTCCGCCGTAATCTTCACGGCGTACGGCGAGCTGAACTTCGACCGTATCGCCAATTGGCGCGATAAGCTCGGCAAAAACTGCTGTCACATCCTGAGAACCGGAGATGTAGTTTTCGATACTCGCCTCGTTAGCTTCACCCGCAGCACCGAGCGAATCGGGAACATACTCGATCGTTACATCACGAAACTGACCGCCGAATGCGCCGCTGATCGTATTGCCACCCATTTCGAACAACTCGCCGCTGGCAACAACGTCCAGTACGATTTCTCTTGTCCTGGTTGTCGTTACGCCTCGCTGATCGAATTTGTCCTGCGTGATCTTATCGTTTCCAGCGACGCTGACACCGTCCTTCGGAGATACCAGTGTTGGATCCGCAATACGCGTGCCGAACGGGTTCCATTCTCCGTCTTTAACCAGTTGCTGAAAGATGTCCGAGCGATAGGTATGTGCAAATCGCGACGTCCGCGTGGCCGACGCCAGCGAGATATTCGCATCGATGAACCAGCTGTTGTCGAGGTCATACTCTATGCCATTCATGAAGCGGACATAATTGGTCTCGCGGCGCAAGTCCTCGGTCTTCTCGTTGTGGTTCACATCGATGCCAAGCGGCCGTGCAATCGCTCGCAGGTCAGCGCCGACATTGACATTGGGATCCCAGGCGGTCGGACCGATCCAGACCAGGGCCTCGGGATTACCCGGATCTGCTTCAAAGAAGTTAAAGGGATGGTCGCCAGGGATCGTGAACCCACCACCGGTTGCACTACCCGTGTTGAAGGTTCCGCCACCGTCAGACCGGCGTACAACATTGTGCGAGAAGCTCGCTTCCGCGTAGTACTTCAGCTGATCCGAAAAATTCCAGTCGAACTCGGTGAATACCTGCGCGCGCTCCTCGGCAGAAATGACGGAGACCTGATCCACGAAGTTGTAGCGACAGAGCGAGTCCCCACCCGGGCGCTGAACACCGCCGGCGGCAATACAATCCGGATCCGGCGTATTGTCCGCACCGGCTACGTCAGTTGCCTCACCATCAGGACCGATCGTGGCGCGGTGATAGGTACCTGGCGAACCAGTAGAAGAAAGGAACCGGGACAGGCTGGCATCTCCCGTTGCATAGTCGCCGATCAGGCGCTCGTGCATCCAGTCGAAATCCGAACGATCCTGGCGATCCTGCACATAGTAGGTGCCGTAGATATTGAAGCCACCTTTGTCGAACTGTGAACCAGCAACGATATTGAAATCGCCGGTCTTGATTTCAGAAAAAGACCCGCCACCTGAAATCTCGAAGCCCTCAAAACCTTTCTTGGTGATCAGATTGACCACACCGGATACAGCCTGCGATCCGTAGGTCGCGGAGGCACCATCGGTCAGTACTTCGATGCGTTCGAACATGGCAAGCGGATACTGGTTGATATCGACGAAGTCCGTGCCGGTCGCGTCTGCGGCAGGTGCAATGCCCGCGCGCCGCCCGTTGACCAGGGTTAGCGTCGAGCCCAGCCCAAGGTTACGAATGTTGAACATCGCACTGCCGGCGACGGAGTTGGTTTCGTTATAGAGCTGTGACCCGCTGTTGACCGTCAGGTCCTTCAGAACCTCGACTGGCTGATTGACACCGAGTTTCGCGATCGTTTCCGCATCGACGATCTGAATGGGCGCCCGCCCCTCAAACCCGCTGCGCCGAATATGCGAACCGGTGACCACCACCTCTTCGATTGAGTCATCCTGCGCGAATGTTTGTGGCGCAGTGCCCAGTGCAATAGCGACACCCGTGGAAATAGCGGTCGCCTTGAATATCTTTCTTGCCATTGGATAGATCCCCCGATCCTTTTGCTGAATAGGACATCTGTAGCTGTGCGCCAATAAAACCCGATACGCACAAATACAAATCTGTTGTAAAAATGTGTCGCTTATTATTCCAGCCGGTTTGCCTGGCCCGGGTCCGCTGATTCGGCCCCCTGCCCGTCCCCTGGGCGATTACGTACTCTTACCTAGTTATGAAATTCTTTGGTACGTAATAATACTTAGTTGCTTGCTGTCTGGAGCCAATCTAAGGGTGATTTTACGGGGTGTCAATGCAACTTTTCGTTATTAGCCAAACGGCAGTACAAACGCCGTTGAATTGAGTTTCAAGAGAAACCAATAACGCGACAAGAATCGAGATGTTGCGCATCAGCAACACAGGTCAAAACACGGCAAAATACTAGTTTCGATAGTCGAGGGGCGGCGGACGATCGCCCAGCAGCGCCTCGTAATGAAAGTCGCCGCCGCGCCGTTCATCAAATTCCCGCCTTGCGGCAATTCGCAGTTCCTCGTTCAGGAACAGTTCGGTCGCGGCGAGCGTCAGCGTTTTTGCGGCAACTTGCGCACCTTTGTAGCCGATTGTCATTCCACTCGCCGCCGTTGACTGCCAACTGTGCGCCGATGTACCGGGAACCCAGGTCGCAGCGCTGAACCCTACCGTCGGCACCGCGATTGAGACATCGCCCACATCGGTGGACCCGTAGCTCAGGTTGACTGCGTAGGGACTGACCTCTTCCTGGCTGCCAAGCGCCAGCCTCGGATGATCGAGCGTTGTGTAAATCGCTTCGGCAAAGTCCTGTTCAAAGTCGTTGTAATGAACACCACCGGCCATACGCAGTTTCTCATCGACCATTTTCGACAAGGTCTCGTTGAGCATGAGCGAGTGGTTACCGTGAATAATCTCCCAGTCGACGCGGGTCCCGGTGCCCATAGCGGCGCCTTTCGCCGCTGCTTCGAGTCGCTCCCATATTTCCTTGACTACGGTGGCGTCGGGATGCCGCAGGTAATAAAAAACTTCTGCAAAATCCGGGACAACATTCGGCGCAACACCACCTGACGTAATAACGTAATGGATGCGGGTTTCCTGGGGTACGTGTTCCCGCATCAGGTTGACCATGTTGTTGAACGCCTCCACTCCGTCGAGTGCGGAGCGGGCTTTTTCCGGCGCGCCTGCCGCATGCGCCGACACGCCACGAAAACGAAACTTCGCGGAGCGGTTCGCCAGCGTAGTCTCAGCCGCCGCCGAATTTTCGTCACCTGGATGCCAGTGCAGTGCAAAATCGACGTCGTCGAATAGCCCAGCGCGGACCATGTAAACCTTGCCGCTACCGCCTTCTTCTGCCGGCGTCCCAAGCACACGCAAGGTTCCGGAGGTTCCCGTCTCATCCAGCCAATGCTTGATCGCAATCGCTGCGCCTAAAGACCCGGCAGCGAAAAGATTATGGCCGCATGCATGCCCCGCCGTTTTCTCGTCGATCAGCAGACGGGCAGGAACTGCGTCCTGGTTAATGCCGGGCAAGGCGTCGAATTCGGCAAGGATGGCGATAACCGGCTCGCCACTTCCGTAGGTCGCGACAAACGCTGTCGGTATGTCAGCAACGCCCGCTTCAATCGTGAAACCTTCGCCATCAAGCGTCTGTTGCAGAAGCGTACTGCTCTTTGTTTCCTGGTAACCAACTTCAGCATATTCCCAGATCGTCCTTGCCACCTGCGCCGTGGACTCGTAGCGACTATCGATAAAGTCCAGCAGTTCATCGCTGTCCTGCGCGATCGACATCGAGACAGGGGCCAGCATTCCCGCCACAAACATTAACCATCGATACATTTGTCTTCCCCTGCTCAGCTGTGTTCACGAAATCTATTTGTTCTACAAGCCGGGCGTCAAGGCTGTTAAGCTCGGCGACTGCTTCAGGAAAGGGGCCACTCCATGAAATATTCATATTTCCCAAAGTCATGCGCAGTCATCCTGGGACTTTGCGCGTCCGCCGCGGGCTTCAGTCAGCACCGGACCGCGAATGAGGAATTCACGATGGCGCTTACCGGCGATTCCATCATCACGCGAAAACTGTCGGTGTATGACGAGCCTGATTACCTGCAACTGATTGAACTCGTGCGCTCTGCAGACGTAGCGTTTACCAACCTGGAAATGCTCTTTCACGATTACGAGCCCTACCCGATGGCCGAAAGCGGGGGTACTTATATGCGAGGCGACCCGGAACTCGCGCACGAGCTCAGGTGGGCTGGTATCGATCTTGTCTCGCGCGCCAATAACCACTCAGGCGACTACGGGACGCTCGGTCTCCAGTTAACCACCAAATACGTCGAAGAGGCCGGACTGGTGCATGCCGGTGTGGGCATGAGTCTCGCAGAGGCCCGCGAAGCCAAATTCCTGGAAACACCGAAAGCACGTGTCGCGCTTATCTCGCTCGCGTCAAGCTTTAGTGACCACATGCGCGCCGGAAGATCGCGCGATAACGTGCCCGCACGTCCCGGCCTTAATCCATTGCGTTACAAGACGACCTACCTGTTGCCGGACGCTTCTTACCAGGACCTGAAGAAAACCGGAGATGCACTGGGTGAGTTCACCGACCAGGACGGCGAACCAACGGGCACGAAAGAGGATGCCCCGGATGAGATGGAAATCTTCGGTCGGAATTTCGCGCGCGGTGACGAAGCGCGAATTCAAATGGTGGCAAATGAAGATGACGTTGCCGAGATCGCGGCTGTCGTGAGCAACGCCAGCCGGCTCGCCGATTTCACAATCGTGACCATTCACGCCCACGAAGACGCGGGAACACGAGACTCGACCCCTGAATTCCTGACCTTGTTCGCGCGAGCGATGATCGAGGCCGGCGCGGATGTATTCGTGGGTCATGGCCCGCATGCGCTTCGGGGCATAGAGATTTACCAGGGTAAACCTATCCTGTACAGCCTCGGCGATTTTCTTTTCCAGAATGAAACGCTCGCCCGTTTGCCGTCCGAAAATTACGAGCGTTACGACCTCGATGAAAACGCACATATCGCTGATTTCAATGACGCCCGATACAAAAATGATACGAAAGGTTTCCCGGCGATTCCGGAGATCTGGGAAGCGGTAGTTGCCGTGCCAACCTTCAGGAACCGCGAACTGACTGAACTCGCGCTCTACCCGATCAGTCTCGGGTATGGCCAACCGCCCCAGGTTCGCGGCCGACCCCTGATGGCGGATAGCGAGCTTGGCGAAAAAATAATCGGTGACCTGCAGCGCCTGTCCAAACCGTTTGGGACCGATATTTCTTGGCGTCGCGGCGTTGGATATGTAGAACTGAATAACAATGACTGATTGGATCAACGGAGACCGAACCCATGGCTAAAACTGCATTGCTAACTGCGATTACATTAGTAACCTCAGCCACCGTCCTGGCGCAGGAAGGAATAAAACCCGAAGTGGGCGCCGAGTACGTCGCCGAAGTCGCAGCAATCAAGGCCGACCCGCGTGTGCAGAACGCGATGGAACGCATTGTCGCCATTGAACCCCAGTCGAGACGCGATCTCGTCGAGTTGACAGAGATTCCCGCGCCGCCGTTCGAGGAACAGGCCAGGGCAGAGCGATTCGCCGAGATGCTGCGCGAAGCCGGTTTGACCGATGTCACCATAGACGACGTCGGCAATGCCATCGGCAGGCGACCCGGCCGAAAAGGGGATCGAGTTGTCGCCTATGCAGCGCATCTCGATACAGTATTTCCGGCAGGTACCGACGTCACCGTCAGGTTTGACGATGAGAAAATGTACGCGCCTGGTATCGGAGACAATACTCGCGGCCTGGTTACCGTGCTCGGCGTACTGCGTGCAATGCAACACGCGGGCATAGAAACTGACGCAGACATAATGTTTGTCGGTAATGTCGGCGAGGAAGGGCTTGGCGACCTGAGAGGCGTCAAGCATCTTTTTGCGGACGGTGCCCAAAAAATCGACACCTTTATTGCTGTCGATGGCGGCGAATCGAGTCGAATTGTTTACGGTGGTGTTGGTTCGCACCGGTACCGCGTGACGTTCAGGGGCCCCGGGGGCCACTCGTGGGGTGCCTTCGGCCTCGCCAACCCGCACCATGCCCTGGGTCGGGCGATCTCGTTGTTCGCAGAGAATGCACCGACGGTGACCTCTGTTGGTGAAAAGACCAGCTATAACGTCGGCCGGATAGGCGGTGGCACATCGATCAACTCGATTCCGTTTGAGTCCTGGATGGAAGTGGACATGCGCTCAGGCGAGCAGGCCAAACTCGACGACATTGACGCGGTGCTGCAGGCAGCGGTTGAACAGGCGCTGCAGGAAGAGAACGAGGCAAGACTGGATGGCCCGGAGTTGACCGTCGATGTCGATCGGGTTGGAACACGGCCGGCAGCACAGGGTGATGAAGAAGCCCCACTCGTGCAACGCGCGATGGCGGCGACGCTCGCATTCGGTATCGAACCCGAACTCAGAATTTCGTCGACTGATTCAAACCTGCCGATATCGAGGGGCATACCGGCTGTCACGATGAGTCGTGGCGGTATAAGCGGCAACTCACATGCGCCAGAAGAATGGTGGCAAAACGCCGACGGTCATATCGGCATCCAGATAGGTCTGTTAACGCTGCTTGCAGAAGCGGGGCTGGCAGACTAGCGACTCACGATTCCCTCAACATCAGACGGTGCTGCGGCAATAGCATCGCTCGTACTGAGGAATTTCTTCATCGCCACCCCGCGATGGCGGCTGTCGACTGTCGCAAATCAGGATTCTGCCTGGCGGACATTCTGTTATTTGCCGGGGTGGCTGTCTTGGGCCGGTCGTGCTTGCACAGGAAACCGCACAGAGGGCGATGATCAATGCAGACAAAACTGCTACGCCTGACCTGATTATCTTTACCGGTTTGCGGATCGACATTTTCCGATTCCTGGATGGTCCTGTTCGCCCGAATCGATCGGCAGATGAATTCGCGACGGGTACTCAGCGGAACAATACACGCGATTGGTCGATATTTGAAACTCGTCCGCATAGCCTTGCGGACCGCCAGTGTTGGGATTGATATCAAAACGCGGGTAGTTGCTGCTGGATATATCCAGTCGCAACCGATGCCCTTTCCTGAAAACGTTGCTGGTCGCGAACGGCTCAATGGAAATTTTGCAGATTTCACCGGCATTCATGAGCAACTCCTGGTCCCAGCCCCGCCGATAACGCACTCGAAAAATTCCATCGGTTATATTCATTGCATATCCATCCGGATAGTCGTCGCTGGGCGGATAAACATCGATCAACTTGACGGTAAAGTCGGTATCCGGTCGATCAGATGAAACCCAGAGTTCCGCGAGTGGCGTACCGGTCAGAACCAGGTTGTTTTCAAGTGGCGCGGTCTGGAACACGATGACATCCGCGCGTTCGGCAAGCGGTTGCGCTTTGTCGATTTCGCGACAGGCGAATAATTCCGTCGTTTGCACCTGGTTGAATGCGCCGCCTTGCATAACCGGATCACCGGAAGTTACGGCGCCACCAATCGTGGGGACCGGATCCTGAGGGTCGTATTCGTACTCAACAAACGAGTCATTTTCGCCAGCAGACTCTTTGCGAAGACCGCCGTCCACGTGCATATGAAACGTCTGCATTTTTACCCCCGGTGGTGGCCAGGACGTCGTACGGCGCCAGCGCCCTCCATGCTCCAGACGCCCTGCTGCGTTTCGTCGACCACTGCCTCCGCCCATTTCGAAGTAAGTGACCGGCGCATCAGCGGATGACCCGGGCACCGCCCTTCCGGACAGCCAGCGGTCAAACCAAGCCAGCCTGAATTCGAGATAGCCTGGTGAAATATTGTCATCCAGCGTCGACTCATCACCGAAGTCCACGTCGCCCGCAAAAGTGACTGATCGATTCCCGTGCGTCCATGGGCCCATCAACAACTGTATCCAGGACTCCTTGCGGCGACGCAACTCGATAAAGTTTGTCAGGCACGCGGCAACATACGGGTCGTACCAACTGCCAACAACTGCAACAGGTATGTCCGGGAACTGGTCATAGTAACCCTCGGCATACAATCCGGGCCGCTGCCAGTAGTCGGAAAACCCGGCTTCACGCCACTGCTCAAACAAGTACGATTCATATTCCGGCGCCGCAGACAAGGGAGAATTTCCTGGCTCCCAGGGCATCTTTCGAAACCACTCGGTGATGTCGACCATTTGCAGTTCGTGAAGCCTGCCTGGATCGATCTGCGACTCGCGGCTGAGCAGCGCATGCCGGTATGCCCAGGTCGCCTGCTTGAGTTCGAAAGCCCCGCCCTGGCGAATGCCGCTGTGATAGGCACTGGAGAATCCGCCGGAATCGATAAACATGCAGGCAAGCCCCGGAGGATCAAGGCAGGCCAGCGCGCACTGGGTGTGGGCGCCATAGGATAATCCCATCGTACCGATGCGGCCGTCGCACCAGGCCTGTGCGACTAACCAGCTCAGCGTGTCGAAACCATCTTCAGCTTCGTTAGTGTATTTGTGAAAAGTCCCCTGTGACTTGTAGCGACCGCGGCAATCCTGCATCACCACAACATAGCCATGTCGGGCGAAGTACATTGCCACTTCCTTACGCGTCATCGGATGCGGATCCCGCACATTTTGTTCCGAGCGACTGATGCCGCTCTTGTCGTACGGCGTCCGTTCGAGAATCACGGGCAGCGGGGCGACATTCACACTCCCGTTCTGCATCGGCAGGTAGATATCAGTCGCAAGCATGATGCCATCTCGCATCCTGACCATAGCATCGTGCTCGATGCTGACATCAAAAACACTTGAATCGCCTGGTACGCGACCGCTGTTCGGTGGCTGAGGTTCTTTCACGACTCCGCTAATACCCGATGCGAACCGCGACGATTAGCAACATGATGGCGACCGCAATGAATATTGCCCAGAGTTTCACGACGAAGCGTGCCCATTGTGCCCAGCCCACCTGTGCTGTAGCCAGGTACGCTAACAAAGTGCCCGATGTGGGTGTCAGCATATTGGTAATGCCATTGCCGAACAGAAACGCAAGGACTGTTGTTTGAGGTTCCACACCCGACAATTGCCCGAGAGGACCGAGGATCGGCATGCTGACTGCCGCCTGGCCCGAGGTCGATGGAATCAGAAAATCGAGGAGCAGTTGCGAACCAAACATACCGATGGCAGAAATCGTCGAATTATCCTGCCCTATAAGGCCCGTCAATCCATGAACGATTGAATCCAGTATGCGTCCTTGCTCAAGCGTGACCGCAACGGCAGACGCTACACCAATCAGCATGCTTGCCATTAAAATCTTTTTCATTCCGCCGACAAAGGAATCTGCTGCCTCGCTGGGCCGCAATCCACCAGCTGCGGCGAGCAACACACTCAGGAAAATGTAGTACGCAGACAGCTGGTGATGATTCCAGTGCCAGTGATTCGATCCATACACCAGGAATACGACACCTACCGAGAGAACCAGCAACACGAGTAAATGCCGGGTCGACAAGGCCTTGT
>JAHEFD010000123.1 GCA_024640345.1 Woeseiaceae bacterium | reverse complement strand
CCTCCTGGTCGATGGGGTAGGGGTAGATGCCGTATACCGGTATGCCCCGGCTCCTCCACGCGCCGGCATCTGTGCCGGCCTGGAACAGGTAGGAGGTGACCAGCGCCTCGCTGTACTGTTGCCTGGCCGATTGGGCGAGTGCCTGGTACAACTCGGTGTCCTCTGATGACGGCATTTCCCGCGACCGCTCATTAAGGTCGGCCAGCAATTCTTCCTGGCTGGCGTCTCCCCGAGAAGAGATTTTCATATTGATGGCTGGATCGTCGATGACGCTGCGGATTTCGTCCATGAATGCGCCGACATCGGTACCGGGGATTAATCGGAAGTTGACGATCGCCGATGCGGAACCCGGTATTACATTGCTGCGAAAACCGCCGTCAAGGATTACCGGCGAGATGGTGTTGTGGGCAAATGCGTGCAACAACGGATCTTCGCTGATGGCGCGGTCTGCCTGCTTAAGTCGGGCAGCGTCGTCCTGGGCGAGCAGGTCCGTAAAATAAGTCTTCATTGGCTCTTCAGCCGTTTGCGCCAGGGTTTCGAAGAATTGACGGGTTGACGGAATGAGTTGAACGCCCGTTTCGTATTCTGAAAGCCTGGCGAGCCCGCGAGCGAGTGAGAATATCGCATTGTCGGGCCGCGGCATCGAAGAGTGCGTGCTCTTGCCAGCGCTTGTCAGCTCAACGGTCAGGGAAAATTTATCGGCCGTGGAGATGCTGACATAGCGAACTTTTTCCGGGTCCTTTTGGTTCTTGATGATCCAGCCACCCTCGTTTAACGCGAACTCGGCGTCGATAAGGGGCCAGTGATGTTCGGCAAGCCAGCGCGTGCTGTAGGAACCACCTTCCTCGTCCGCTTCTGCCAGAAATATAACGTCGCGGGACAGCGGTACTTTCTCACGCGCGAGGCGCATAACGGCTTCCGCAAAGACGGCGAGTCCGCCTTTGAAGTCAATTGCGCCTCGGCCGTAAACATAACCGTCGACGATCTCCCCGCCGAAAGGTTTTTGTGTCCATTTTTCCGGCTCAACCCCCACGACATCAGCATGAGCTGCTAGCAAAATCGGTTTCTTCGAGCCATCACCCTTAAGTCGCGCTATGAAATGTGCTTTACCTGCCTGGGGCGTTTCGATAATCGACACTTCAAATCCCAGCGGTGCAAACTTTGTTTCGAGCAGGCTTGCCAGCGCGCCTTCGTTGCCTGGAGGGTTCGACGTGTCCACGCGAATGACTTCACCGAGCAAGTCCGCAGTAGGATTCGATTGGGCGATCGCGGAATGTGACATCATCATTGCCGTGGCAATCGCGACGCCTGTAGTTGCTCGTAGATTCATCTGTCATATCCTCTGAATGCTTTCGCGTGTTACTGGTTTCGACAACCAGGACGGTCGTATGCATTATAGACATTGCTACGCGCCGCCGTTACGCAATTGTTCTTTCTATCGCATCGCAATCATTTCTTCCTGTCGCCGCGCGCTGGAAGCGCGGTCGCCAAATGCTACCGTATATTCTTCGATTATTCCGTGGTTCACGCTCATCGACACTATCGGACGAAAGTCCGCGAAAAAAAAATTGCCGTAGCTCTCGAAACGCGGTAGCTTCGATGAATACTTTGATCGGCGTGGCGATAATTATTAGAAATTGCGCCACAGTTCTCATCTGTCTTGTTTAGTAAGCGCGAGTCATTTTTTTGACTGTCTGTCAGGCGAAGTATTGTCTGATTATCGAGAAGGGGGATTAATATGCATCAAAGTCATATCGATAGATTGTGGGCTAAAGTGAACTGCGGAGCATTATTGCGAGCAGTTACATTGGGCCTGCCGTTGCTCGGCCTTGCAATGCCGACCTACGCGCAGGACGACGACGAAGGTGTCGAAGAAATTATCGTCACTGGCTCGCAAATCCGCGGTGCGTCCACGACTGGCGCGCTGCCTGTCAGCGTTGTCGGGCGGGAAGAAATAGCGACAGCAGGCGTTGCCTCCGCCGATGAGCTGTTCAGGTATCTCCCCGGAGTCGGTGCGGTCGGTTTCGGTGGCAACAATCAACGATCTACGAGTTTCGGCATCAACGGTGCTCGCGGTGACGTTGCCTCAGTCAATCTGCGAAGTCTCGGCGAAGGCAACACTTTGGTGCTTATGAATGGTCGCCGACTGGTCGATCACCCGAGCACGCAGACAGATGAACAAACGGCACCGGCCGTTGCCGTCAACATGAATGCCATCCCGATCATGGGCCTCGAGCGGGTCGAGGTGCTGCGCGATGGCGCATCGGCGCTGTATGGCACCGACGCTGTTGCAGGTGTGGTCAATACAATCTTGCGCAAAGACTATGAGGGCATCGAGATTTCGGCGCGCTACGGGAGTGCAGACAGCCTGGACGAAACATCGATCGGCATCATCGGTGGCCTGACCTTCAACGGCGACAGGACCAACATCTCCGGTTCGTTTACCTACCATGATCGGAGCGACCTCGCTGCAGCCGACAGGGACTGGGCGAAGAACAGGGATGCCCGGGTCTATGTTACTAATCCGGACTTCCTGAATGACGCGTCGTTCAATAACAGCAGCACCGTAACGCCCTGGGCATCGTTCGACGTGCCCGGCGTTGGCGTTGTTACCCAGGACCTTGGCGCCGGTCCAGTACCAATTACGACCGGTTCTGGCCGATTCGCGTTGGTACCGACAAGCGTAGGCGGCGCAAACTGTGTCAGCATGCTTCCTGCAGCTCCAGGCGACACATGCATTATTGCGAACAATACGCCAGCGTCGTTGCGCCACAATCGAAATGCGGCCGCGACCCTTATGCCCGGTGTAGAAAGGACAAATTTCTTTGGCACGATTACGCATACATTCGAAAATGATTACGAGATGTACTCAGAAATCGGCCTCTACCAGGCGCATAGCTATTACGACCGTGGCGATGGTGGCGGTGGGCCGCTGTCAACACAGCCCATTGACCTGCCGGCGTCCAACTACTGGAACCCGTTCGGACCGGTCACATTTTCAGACGGCTCGGTGAACCCGAATCGGCTGCCAGGTCTTGACCCGGCACAAATACCGATCGAGGGCGTCGCGTTGCCCTTCGTGAGTGGCCCCGGTGGTTCACGGGCGTTTTATCGAATCTCCGAAAGGCCCGGACCTATCGTTAAAGTCAAGGACGAAAGCTATCGCGTCGTGCAGGGATTACGCGGAAGCAGGGGCGACTGGGATTTCGACACCGGCTTTGTATATTCCAAGGCGGAGACGCTCGATCGGACGTTTAACCGCGTCGGGTTGAATGAGTTCATGCGGCAGTTGGCTCTTGAAACGCCGGATGCTTACAACCCGTGGACTGGTGGCGGCACTTACGTCGATAACGCATTTGATTCCACGTCGAACCCGGCGAGCAGTACGGACCCGTTCTACATCGATGTTGATCGTCGCGGCACGACGCGTTTGATGCTTGTCGATTTCAAATTGTCGAACGGTTCGTTGTGGAAAATGCCGGCCGGCGATCTGGGCTTCGGTACTGGCGTAGAATTCCGTCGCCAAACCTACGAAGACAATCGCGATCCACACCTCGACGGCACAGCCCCGCTGTACAACTTCGTTCGTGACCAGATATTTCCGAGCAGTGTAATGGGTTCAAGTGACACGCCGGACACCTTCGGCAGGCGCAGCGTTTTTTCAGTATTCGCAGAACTCGCGGTACCGCTGGTGTCGCCGGGCATGGGTATCCCCCTGGTAGAGAGCCTGGACATGCAACTGGCTGCTCGCTATGAGGATTACGATGACATCGGCAATGTCACGAAACCAAGAATTGCGCTGTCCTGGCATGTTGTCGAAGGACTGGCGCTCAGAGCTTCTTATTCGGAAGGATTCAAAGCGCCAAACCTGGCAATGACCAGTGAGCCGGTTATTTCGCGACAGGTGGCGGGTGAGGACTGGTACTTCTGCCAGGCACAGGTTAACAAGGGCATTGCGCCGAACCTGGGTGCTTGCATAACCACCGGCATTGGTAACGAATTCAGCACCGCCGTTGAGCGACTGACTTCTGGTTCCAAGTTGTTGCAGCCTGAAGAATCCGAGGCCTTTTCCTATGGCATCGTCTTTCAGCCCACCTTTGTCGATGGCCTGACGGTCACAGCCGATTGGTGGTCAATCGACCAGACAGGCATTGTCGGAATTTTCGGCACGCCAAATCACCTTGCGCTTGACTGGGCTCTGCGAATTAACGGGATGGCTCCGAATCCGGATGTCGTTCGTCTGGCTCCTACGCCCGACAATATCGCTTTCTTCACAGGTTCCGGTCTCGACCCTGTCGGACAGGTGCTGCAGACCAATGTGCCGTATTTCAACCTGGACAGCAGGGAAACGGAGGGCGTCGATATTTCGGTCGTTTATGACATGGATGCCGGAAGGTACGGTTCATTCGAGTTCGGCCTGAATGCGGCGAAACTATTGAAGACTTTCCAGAGCACCTCGGCGCTGGGCGATTTCATCAATGATCAAAATGAGCCGGCAATTGTCGTTGTTTCCGGCGGTGATCTGATTGAACGCGATCAACGCCCCAAATGGAAAGGCAGCGGCTACGTCAGATGGAGTTCGGAAAATTTCGGTGCTGGTTTGTTCGTCAATCATGTGGGTGAATTCAAAGACACCGGCGTGGTCAGTGACACCACTGGCGCGTTCTGGACGGTCGACAGCTGGACTACGTACAACATCAGTGGTGAATATCATTTCAGCATGGGGAACTTCTCGAACAGCACAATTCGTGTCGGTATCAATAATGTGACTGACGAAGATCCGCCGCTGGCAGATGAGGACCTAAACTACATGGCGTCCATGCACAACCCACTGGGTCAATATGCATACATCAATCTGATCCTGGGGCTTGGCAACTAGCGACAAACTGCAGTAGCCGAAAATCGGGCGGCAACCGGTGTACCAGTTAACTATTGGTCGCCGGTTGCCTGCTCGTTCGGATCACGGCGATCCGGGCCGGGTAATAACAGAACCGATTCATTCACGTCTGCGTGTTGATAGACCGGGCACCATTCATGTTTTTGGCGTATCGAGTCGTCTCCTGATCCTCCCTGGACAGTAGCAGGCGATCAAAACAGAGCTTATTGCTGTCGGCAAAATCCGGAACGTTTCACATTTTGGCGGCATTGCGCTGTCGGCGGAGCAGGAAAAACCGACACATGGCTAATGAGATGCATGGGTTATTGCAGAAGCATCAACTGCCGAATTCAAAGAGCTATTTCACCCCAAAGTAACCAACTGATTCCAGCAGGCATTCTGGGTATGCCCAGTTTCACGCTCACAAATAGTTATATATGTGAGGGCTTGGTGAGCAATGCTCTAAAGGCAGGCGCGACGGTCCGTGCTCTGGCAGCATCGGCCAATGGCTATAAAGGAGATGAGCGGTGGCGGCAGGTTGAAATTTGGAGTCATGCAGGCGTTCCTTAAAAAAAGGCCTCGACACCTTCCTGGCGGTCGCGGACGACGATGAGTTCCTCGACATCATCGAGGATCGTATGACAGCGGTCTTCAAGCGTGTCCTCGAGGCAGATCCGGACCGGCTCGATACGACGGTCATTGAGGCCTGATCAGGCCGGCGACTAAAGACAATGGGACAGGCGATGGGCGGCCTGAATCGCCAGCGACCCGGACCTTGTTTCAGGCGAGTTGGTCACCGATTGGCCGGCTGGCGGAAGCCGGGTGAATCCAATTGTGCTCGCGAGGCATCTTCCACTAGATAGTTCAAACAATGAGGGAGTGTCGATGAAAGCAAGATTTGTAAACCCTGAGGACGGACGGTTACGTGCAGGCTGGCGGATTCTCGCTTTCGCAGGCGGACTGATAGCCCTGAATGCGGTGATGTTCATTTCCGTTCGAGCGATCCTGGGCGGCCTGCCGAGGCAATCGATGCTGCCGTTCCTGATTTTCGGATTCGTCGCTACGGTTTCGGTCTTCGCCGCAAGACGGTTCCTCGACCGGCGCAGTTTCGAGTCGCTCGGTCTCCGCTGCGATCGGTACGCCATCCTGGATCTGCTTGGCGGTGTGCTGAACAGCGCCCTTGTAATGGCCACTATGTTCTTCATCCTGCTCTGGGCCGGCCTCATCGAATTTCAGGGTTTCACCTGGTGGACGGATGACCCGGCAGGCGTCGCAACCCTGAGCGCAGCGGCGCTGCCTGCGGTCCTCGCGGTATTGCTCGAACTTGCCATCGTCGCCTGGTGGGAGGAACTGGTGTTCCGCGGATACTTGTTTCAGAACACCGTATCGGGGCTGGGACTGAGAGGGAGCATTGTCTTGCTATCACTGGTATTCGGGCTGCTGCACGGCATGAACCCCAACGCCACGCTCTTGTCGACCGTACTGATCGCCGTAACCACGCCACAATTGATTTACGCCTATCTCAAGACGGGGCAGCTCTGGTTGCCAATGGGCATCCACTGGGGCTGGAACTTTTTCCAGGCATCGGTCTTCGGATTCGCCGCGAGCGGCCAGACATCCCCGACGATGATCGCGCAGTCGCCGATCGGGCCCGAGTGGCTCAGTGGCGGCGCTTTTGGTGCGGAGGGCAGCATTTTGATCTTTCCGGTGACATTGCTGTCCATGGTCGGGATTCACTACTGGGTACGTGCGACCCGTGACTCTGGCCAGCGACCGCTGCAGATACTGGCCGATTTCCCCGGCAGCCATCGCATCACCCAGGCGGCCTAGCAGCGACGTCGAGAGGACCAGGACGGTTCCTTTCCTGGCAACTCAGCGTTTGCGACAGCAATGATACGAGCCGTGGTCGACCCGACCACGGCTCGGTTCCCTTATGGAGCGGGTGAAGGGAATCGAACCCTCATTCTCAGCTTGCCAACTGGAGTCGCTGAGTCAGGCACAACGACAACGGCTTGATTCCCGCGCCCCTGTGACCACCAGTTTCAACGAGTTATCTCGCCCAAAAGTAATCAGCTGATTCCGGCAGGCATTCTGAGTATGCTCAGATTCAGCCTCACTAAAAGAGCTTATTTTATTCTTTTGTTTCACGGTCCACTTGGAAATTTTCATGCAGCGAGCGTGTCGGCGGATGGAGAGCCGCTTTCGTAGATCGATTTGTGGCATCTCTTCAAGAACGGGCTGAAAAAGAGACTTTCGATATCGGTTGTTGTGCAGATGCAGGGAGATTTGTCGTCGCAAATCACAGTGACGATGCAGCTATCGAGCACAGTCCGCCGGTATGTCGATATTGCCCTGAGGACTTAGCTAAACGGGTGATGGTTCTTCTTCGTGCCCGGGCGGGGACTCTTCGTATCGCGAGCGGACAATGCGAATGTGAGACCTGAGTGTATAGGCAAGGCTGGAATAGGTCACCGGC
>JAHEFD010000122.1 GCA_024640345.1 Woeseiaceae bacterium | reverse complement strand
CCGTGAGTTTTTCAGGCCCCCAGTTGTCAGGATCAAAATCATGGGTTTGCGGCCTTGCGCGCAAGGTCCAGCGGCCATCGTCCTGTTCCCGGACGGAATAGGTCATGGAGTCGTGCAGCGCAATTTTTTTCATCAGCGCGGCATCACTCGTGTTTATGGCTACGAAAAACGAGTCCACGACCATCATGACAACGTCATGTTCCGGGTGTTTTTCCTCAGCAAATGCTTGCTGTGCAAAAAGCAACAAACTCAGTAATCCGACCAGATCGATAGTGCGCATCCTTCTGCTCTTTTGTCCAGTGTCATGAAAATGGGACCCTGGCCACATGTTTCACCAGCAAAACTCAGCTCCACTCGGCCTGTAGCGGGCTAAAACCCGGGGACCAGCAGCGTTTGAAACCGGGGTTCGGCCCGCAGCGGGTCGAAAATCCAGTCTCTTTGCATCCAGCCCACCCACTGCGTGTCCATCGCGCGGGCCTGTTCCAGGTACGAGAGGGCCTTTTCGGTGTCACCCATGCCCAGATGAACAATAGCCAGGTTGAACGGAGATACATATCCGTTCAGCGATTTGTCTTTCAGTTCGTCAATCATTTTCTGTGCATTTTCGCGATCGCCACTCGCGCCGTAGGCGTATCCCAGCCAGCCCAACACAAAATTGGGCGCTTCCATTGACTTGGCAGTCTCGAAGTAAGGTACAGCCTCCGCCACTTTGCCTTGTTGCAAGTCGATCCAGCCCAGGCCCCAGGGCACGAAAAAGTAGGTGGGATCCAGGTACTCCGCTCGGGCGACCTGCTGCCTTGAATCAGCGTAGTTCCCCTGAAGAGCCGGTGCGAAGATGGCGTCGATAAACACCTGGGGAGACAGGGGATCGAGTTCAGCGGCACGCTGGCTCTGTGCGATGGACTCGTCGTATCGGCCCATGAAGGTGAGCAACAGCGCAAACTGGTCGTGCGCGTAGGCATAGTTGTCGTTCAGCGTAATCGCCTTGCGGAACAAGGCTTCCGACCCCGCCCAGTCGTACTCGTAGAAACATTTGAAAACAGCGAGTGAAGTGATGGCTTCTGCAGAATCCGGCTTGAGTGCAACGGCCTGCTCAGCCGCAATCCTGGCTTTCTCCCTCCCCTCCGTTGCGGTATATATGCTTTCGTTGTATCCGGCCCAGAGGTAGGCATCCGACAATCCGGAATAGGCGGGCGCAAACGTAGGATCGATTTCGATGGCCTGTTCAAACTGGATGATTGCCTTGCTGAGGTTTTCGTCGTTCGGCCGGTTGAAAAAGAAACGGCCCCGGAGATAGGCGTCGTACGCTTCCGGCACGACGCTGGGTGCGCTGGTCAGCCTGACCGCCTCGTCGGGCGTCAGCTGCACGTCTATTTCATGCGCGATCTCGGTGGCGAGCGCACCCTGAAGCGCCAGCACGTCGGAAGACTTCCGGTCGAAAGTCTTTGCCCAAAGGTGCCTGTCTTCGCGTGCGTCGATCAATTGTGCTGTGATCCGTACCCGGTCGCCTTCGCGCCTGACAGACCCTTCGATGATCGCATCAACATTGAGCAATTCGGCAATCTCGGGTGACGACGGGCGCTGATCGCCCTTGAACTGGGTGGCCGAGCCCCGCGAGATCACTTTCAATCGACTGATCGAGGCGAGTTCGGCGGTGAGTTCGTCTGTCATGCCTTCCGCGAAATATTCCTGGCCGGGATCGGCTGAGTAGTTATCGAGCGGCAAAACTGCAATGGAACGAATGGGTTGGAACGTTTCCAAAGAGACAGCTTCCGGGGGAGGCGGTTCGAGTACAAATTTGTCGAATGCGAAATATGCCAGGGCGATGAGGAGCACGAACGTTATCGCGCGATCCAGCTTTCGTGCTGTTACCTGCGTGGTGGATTGCGAGCGGTCCACCTCAGACTCACGCTTGATGCCTTCCGGTGTGACCTCGTACGCCCATGAAAAAAACACGACAACCGGGAACCCCAGTACCAGGATCAGCAGAATGGCCTGCATGACCCACGCAGGCGCGCCGATCGCGTCCAGCACCAGGTCGGCTACCTGCGCCAACAGCCAACAGGATACGACGTACCCGATCGTGACCCGGAAGACGTTACGCCTCTGAAGTTCTTTGAAAAACTGCATACTTATTGTTGAACTCCCAGTAGCTGATTGGCGGCGTTGACCAGGAAAATCCAGGGCGCACCGAGGCTGATGAAGTATTCGTTCTCACCCCACGGGAACGGCCAGTCTTCCTTGTTTTCCGGGAAGTCGGGCTTCAGGATCAGCACACCGGGAACGATGCCCCCCGCGATGAACGAGAAATCGGCCCGGTTCATGCCGTAAGCCACTTTTTCGAACGGGCCCCGACCGCGGAGACGAAGGACAGGTCGAGTATAAGTAAAATAAACGCTACATTCATGTAAAAATCAAAGCACCCAATAACCACTCACACCCATCATTCAATTGAAATGGTGCGCAAACTGATCAACTTGGCGACGCTCAGCAATCCGGTAACAGCGCCGGCTAAGCCGTTATGGCGGTTTGCGAGCTTGCGAGCAAGAAGCCTTGACGGTGTGCCGATCAGCGCGTGCTGTTGCTGCAAAACTTGCACTATCGTCTGGGTAAGTGAATAACTGTTGGGTCTTCGATGCTGGTGATTACCTTGAAGAAACTCGCACATTCGCTACGTTTATTTGTTTGCTCGAAGGACTGCTCCTGGCCGAACTGAGAACAAGTCTGCCCTGGAATAAGAAGTTGTATTGGTTCCGTCAATCACCCGAAAGCAGATCTGGCCCCCTATTGCCCTCAATCTGCGCTTTCGACTCATCGCAGTCCATTTGCATCAGGCCAATCGCAGTAGGTTTTCATTGCACATAAAAAAAATTTCGAAGAACATACCGCTAACATTTAAACATCTAAGGAATTTGTAGCCATGTTTTCTGGACGAATCTGCAGAAACTGGCTATATCTCACGATTCGGTTTCTGCTCCTGGTTTTTTCTTCAGCACCTGTGTGGGCCCAGGACTGCACTCCCAGCTATATTGAATTGAATAGCCAGCAAGAAGTGGACAATTTTCAGGCCGACCATGGCCCGTGTGATCGGGCAGACTCCATCCAGATCGAAGGGCCTGAAATTGTAAACCTGGACGGATTGTCCGCTCTCACAAGCGTGGCTGGGGTGCTCTATATACAAGAAAATCCTGTGTTGAATAATGTCGACGGTTTGTCAGCGCTTGCCACCGTGAGCGGCACCTTGCTTATAAAACGCAATGCGCAATTAACCCATCTTGATGGTCTGTCCTCTCTTACCAGCCTGGGTGGCCTTACGATTCAAGAGAATTCACTACTCACGAACGTAAATGGTCTCTCTTCTCTTACCGACGTAAAGGGTGAAGTGTATATCGGGTTCAATGACGCCTTGACCAATCTGGACGGAATGTCCTCTCTCAGCAGTGCACGTAATATCCGCATTTTCGCACCCGTGAAAAACGTAGACTTCTTGTCCAGAATCAACAGCCTGAGTGGTTATCTCTATATTGGAGGTAATGCATTAAGCAACATCAACGGCTTGTCCGCACTTACCCGGGTCGGTGGTGAACTGGTTATTCAATCCACCAACGTCTTGACCAACGTCGATGGCCTGTCATCGCTCACCAGCGCCGGAGCACTGGTCCTTGCCAGCAACCACGCCTTGGCTGACGTTGATGGGCTATCCGCACTGAGCAGCGTAGGTGCGCTGACGATTCAGGACAACTGGGTATTGACCAATCTGGATGCTCTATCCGCTATCACGAATCTGAGTCACTTAAGGATTCTGAGCAACTTCATGCTGAGTGACCTCAGCGGTCTCTCGGCGCTTTCCAGTGTTACCGGCAATGTGCAAATTGCACTTAATGACGAATTAGTCGACCTGGACGGACTATCCGCGTTGACCAATGTGAGCGGCGATTTGGATATTCGGCTGAACAACGCGATGATGAATGTGGATGGACTCTCCTTGCTCTCCATCGTCGGTGGTAAGTTGTGGATTGCTTACAACGCCACATTGACTAACCTGAACGGATTATATGCGCTGCAAACAGTCCATGAATTAAACGTAGACAACAACCCTTCTCTGGCAGATTGCCTAGGACTGGCGACACTCGTGGATCCGATCGACGATTATCAACCCGGACCCGGACCGGGTCCAGCAGGCATTCCAGATATTACCGATGTGTTGAATTTTGAGAACAATCTCGATGGCTGCAATTCGGTCCCCGAAATTTTGTCAGAGGTTCCACTGCCTGAAATTAATGCGGGTCTGAATGACGCTTGGTACAACCCTGAAACTGACGGCCAAGGCTTCCTGCTAGTCGTATTCCCTGAAATCAAACAGATCTTCATGGCCTGGTTTACTTATGACACCGTGCGTCCTCCAATGGATGTGCAATCAGCACTCGGAGAACCAGGACACAGATGGCTGACCGCACAGGGAGGCTACGAAAACAATATTGCTAAGCTCGACTTATACGTGACTTCCGGTGGCGTATTTGATTCACCTCAACCCATTCCTATTGCTGAACCGGATGGTCATATTATTGTTGAGTTCAACACGTGCAACTCTGGCACGGTCAGCTACGAGATTCCGTCCATTGACCGCCGGCACGATGTGCCGATCGAGCGCATAGTTCTGGATAATGTTTCTGCCTGCTATTTGCTTGGCAACCAGGCTGAATGACTACAATACTGTTTAACGCAACGGATACCGGCTTATGACATCCTATCAAAAAGCCGTGATCATCATTATTGTCACCTGTTCCTGTTTCGGATGCGCGGATAGCCGTGTGCAAAGATCGAACGAGGAAGCGATGATGTTCTACCGGGATTGCATGGTCGGCATGCCGCCGCACCGGGATGCAAGCGATGTGTCGGCACAGATGGGATCCGAGCACGTTGCGTCGGCCGGCGCGAGTGCCGACAGTCGCCGCGAGTCGCGCCAGCATATCGAGTGCGTGCAGCGAGCTGGCTGGGAAGAAAAGTAACAAATGGGATCAGGGCGAGAACTCCAGCCCTTATTCTTCCGAGCCGCTCGCTTAGCTGAGCGGCCTTTTTGATCTAACTTCGGCATAAGCCCGTTAGCAGAACCCGGCCCGTTATTACATGCGATGGCAACCGTCGAACCTGAGCAGTCCCTCGGGCTGGTGATCCCGTTGGCCGTAACCGGCTTCGATTAATTGTTATAATCAATACGTCCCCAATGTACTCAGCGAGTCATTCAAAAGCATAAAGCCCCGAGGGTGAAGTGAGCCATGTCTATTATTCGCCGAATTATTCTGATTCTTCCGACCGCATTAACTGCGCTTACTCTCGGGATGCCTTTTGGCTTCGCCGCGGACCAGGCGGATCATATCTGGTCCGGCGGCACGATTCTCACCATGAATGACGCCGCAATGCGGGCCGAAGCAGTGGCTGAGAGGGACGGCCGTATTATCGCAGTAGGCTCCACAGCCGATGTCATGAGCCATCGCGGCGATGACACTCAGATGATCGATCTCGCCGGCCGCACGATGTTGCCGGGTTTCGTCGATGCACACGGTCACATGTTCCTGGGCGGCGTTCAGGCGCTTTCGGCCAACATGCTGCCACCGCCGGACGGCGAGGTCAGCGACATTGCCAAGCTGCAACAAACCCTTCGCGACTGGGCCGGGAAGAACCGGGATGTCGTCGAGTCCATCAATCTGATTGTCGGCTTTGGCTACGACAACGCCCAGCTGAAAGAGCTGCGCCATCCGACGCGCGAGGATCTCGATGCCGTCTCGACGGACGTGCCGGTACTGATCATTCACCAGTCCGGACATCTGGCGTCTCTGAATTCCAAGGCGCTGGAGATTGTCGGCTTTGATGCTTCGACCGAGGATCCGGAGGGCGGTGTCATCCGGCGCCAGGAAGGCAGCCAGGAACCCAACGGCGTACTGGAGGAACTGGCCTTTTTCGCAGCCCTGGGGCCACTCACGAAGAATGTCAGCCCGGAAGGCGGTCAAGCCATGATCGCGGCCGGCAGCAAACTGTGGGCGAGATATGGATACACCACCGCGCAGGAAGGCCGCTCGGTTCCATCGCAAGCTGAGAGCATTCGCGCGGCGGGAAAAGCGGGCGACCTGGCTATCGATGTCGCCATTTATGTCGATGTGCTCATCGACCATGAATACATCAAGGCCCATGCGAGCCAGAACTATGACAACCACGTCCGGATCGCGGGCGCAAAGCTGACGATCGACGGTTCGCCGCAGGGATTTACCGCGGAACGCGACCGCCCCTATTACGATCCCGTTGGCAACTACCCGCCCGGCTATTCCGGCTATGCAGCCGCGACAGACGAACAGGTCATCAAATCGATCGACTGGGCGTTCGCCAACGATATCCAAATTCTGACCCATGCCAACGGCGAGGGAGCCAGCGATATGTTGATTGCGGCACTCGACGCGGCGACCGAAAAATACGGCCCGGCCGATCGCCGGCCGGTCCTGATCCATGGTCAGTTCGAGCGAGAAGATCAGGTCGACTCCTACATGCAGCTTGGCGTCTTCCCCTCGCTCTTTCCCATGCATACCTTCTACTGGGGCGACTGGCACCGCGAACACACCGTCGGGCCTGAACGTGCAGACGATATTTCGCCGACAGGTTGGTATCTGAAGCGTGGCATGATGTTTACATCCCATCACGATGCGCCGGTCGCTTTCCCGGATTCCATGCGGATTCTCGACGCGACGGTGACCAGGCGCAGCCGCTCCGGCGACATCATCGGCCCGCAACACAGGGTTTCCGTTATCGACGCACTGAAGGCACTGACAATCTGGGCTGCCTATCAGTATTTCGAAGAAGACGAGAAGGGATCCATCGAGGTGGGTAAACTAGCCGACCTCGTCATTCTCTCGAAAGATCCGACCAAGATGGATCCTGAAGCGCTGGATACCATCAAGGTAACGGAAACGATCAAGGAGGGCGAAACGGTTTTCGTGCTTGAGTAGTTCTCACGCACAATTAGTGATCTCTTAACCAAGGACTACAAGCCCTGGGCATCAGATTCTGCTTCTGGCCGAACTGAGAATAGGTCCGCCCTGAATTTGTAGGCGGAATAGGTTCCGCTGATCAATTGAAAGTAGAATTGAGCCCCTGGCTGTTCAGAATCGCCGTTAACGACCCAAAGCAGCCATTGAGCACGACATTGGCGAACGGGTGAAAATGCCTCCAGCTCGCGTTTGCCATCAACATTGAGACTTTTCCCAAGTGTGGTGGCATGCTGCGCGTTCCTGCTGTGACCGCGAAGCTGAAATCCAGCTTCCGCTCTATCTTTTCCCACCCCTGTCTGTTATCACAAGGTCTTTTTGTAGATATTATGTATACATATATGT
>JAHEFD010000121.1 GCA_024640345.1 Woeseiaceae bacterium | reverse complement strand
GAGGAATCGATGAATTTCTGCCCGCCAAAGCCGGGATTGACGGACATGATCAGCACCATATCCAGCTCATCAATCACATGCTCCAGCCACGTCAGAGGCGTCGCCGGATTGAATACGATGCCTGCTTTGCAGCCGCTCTCGTGGATCAGCCCAATGGTTCTGTGCACGTGCGTGCTAGCCTCCGGGTGAAACGTGATGTAGCTGGCGCCAGCCTTCGCGAAGTCCGGAATGATACGGTCGACGGGCTCAACCATCAGGTGCACATCGATTGGCTGCTTGATTCCGTAGTTGCGCAACGCCTCGCAGATCATCGGTCCGATCGTCAGGTTGGGCACGAAATGGTTGTCCATCACGTCAAAGTGAACAATGTCCGCCCCGGCCTCAAGAACTGCTGTAACGTCCTCTCCCAAACGAGCAAAATCGGCCGAGAGAATGGAAGGTGCGATCAATGGTTCCACTGGAGATTCCTTGCGTCTGTACTTGCGCTGCCTGAAAACTGAATACGTGCGAAAAACAAACTTTAACAGCAATAGTATCTAGCGAATACTCCGCCGCGCTTTCAGCATTTCATACGCGCCACGGACCTCGCGTGTCCGACGTTCGGCCTCGGTGATCGCCGCCTTGTCAGGATTTTTGCCAGAAAGCTTGTCCGGATGATTCTTGTTCATCAGTCGTCTGTACGCCTTTTTTATTTCCTCGTTGCTGGAGGACTTTTCTACGCCGAGTGTCTCGTACGCAGCAGCAACCCGCCTGGCATCCGCGTCGCCCGCCGCTGAGCGCCTGAAACCTCGCTGCGCCCGCAACATCGCCTCAAGCTGCGCCAACTCGACCCTTCCAATCTCAAGTTCCGTACACACCACCCACAGGAGTGCACGCTCCTGCTGGTGAAGGTTTGGCTTCGACAACGCCACCTCCATGAGAAGACGCAAAAAAAGCGCCCGACTTTCGGCTTTGCGGGCGCTGTCGGTACTTATCTGGCGAAGCGTCGATTTGAGCGGAAACGACGGCGACTTGCCGGTTTCAAACCAAATGATAGCCTGGCGGACTTCGACGGGCCCGAGGCCAAGCCGGTTCATCAGCGATCGCACAGCTCGAATTTCGTCCTCTGTAACACGTCCATCCGCCTTGGCCAGGTGCCCCATGATCTGGAAAAGTGCTTTGACGTACTGGCCCGGGAGCTTCTCCAGGCGACCGCTTGAAACATTCGGACCGAACTTCGTAAAGCGGTCTGCGAAGCCGCGATCGAATTGGTGGCCGAGGACCAGGCCAATAAGGGCTATCCACGGTCGCCCGGTAACCAGCCCTGCGGCCGCGCCGATAACCTTACCCCAGTACTGCATTCACTGCGCCTTGATCAATGAGGGATCGCTCCATTCGCCAATGCTAACCGGGGCAGCGCTGTTTCCCAAACTGCTAACTTGCCACGGCCGGTTGGAACAGCGATCATTCCCAACGAATTATTTGCCTCAATCGCAGAGCGACGATCGCCCCTGATACTCATCCATGAATATTCCTGCAGCCATATTTGAATCTTCCTTGCCTGGATTACAGGTGATTGCGCGCGGCAAAGTCCGCGACATATACGGCATTGACGACGAACACTTGCTGCTCGTTGCTACTGACAGGTTGTCAGCCTATGACGTCGTGATGCCAAGTCCCGTTCCCGGCAAAGGAGAAGTGCTGACGAAGATGTCGAACTTCTGGTTTGCAATGATGGAAGACATTATCCCCAATCACCTGACGAACAAGTCGCTGGCATCTGTTATTAGCGACAGTGAAGTCGCCGCGGCACTGCAAAGTCGATCGACGATCGTGCGTCGGCTCAAACCTCTGCCGATCGAGTCGGTCGTTCGCGGCTACCTGATCGGTTCAGGCTGGAACGACTACCAGGCCACAGGCGGTATCTGCGGTATCAAATTGCCCGAGGGACTGAAACAGGCGTCCCGGCTTCCGGAAACCATCTTCACGCCGGCGACGAAGGCCGAGGCGGGCGATCACGACGAAAACGTCAGTTTTGAGCGAGTAGTCGCGATGATCGGCCTGAAGTTGGCGACGAGGGTGCGCGACATTTCCATTCGTATTTACGAACGAGCAGCACGCCATGCACTGGAACGTGGAATTATCATCGCCGATACCAAGTTTGAATTCGGCCAGGACGATGAAGGCAAGCTTTACGTCATCGACGAGATGCTGACACCGGATTCGTCCAGGTTCTGGCCATCCGCAGAGTACGAGGTTGGCATCAGTCCACCGAGCTTCGACAAACAGTTCGTACGTGACTACCTCGAGACACTGGACTGGAACAAGACAGCGCCAGGCCCCGACATCCCGGAGGAGATCTTGCGGCGCACAGGGGAAAAGTACCGCGAGGCGCTGACCATCCTGACGAGCTAGAATCCTGTCAGAGTTCAAGGTTTGGACCACGACCGGCATGTACAATGCCTTATCAATAGAGTTCAGAGCCGTACATTGATCACCAAGCTATACGACGCACTGCAACAGCTCATCTGGGGCACCACGCTGACGAAGCTGGGTCTGCCAGGCAGGGTTGTTGTTGTCGCGTTGCGCTACCTGTACGCCATGTTACGGGACTTCTTCTCCGGCCAGCTGACAATGCGTGCGATGAGCCTCGTCTATACGACGCTGTTGTCGGTTGTGCCACTCCTGGCATTCAGCTTTGCGATTTTAAAGGGCTTCGGCATATTCAATGAGCTGGAACCCTACCTTGCCGAGGTGCTCGCCCCGCTTGGTGAACAGGGTACGGAAATTGCCAATCAGATCCTGACCCTGGTTGAAAACGTCAAAGGATCGGTTCTCGGCGGTCTCGGTTTGACTGTATTCCTGTATACGGCTATCACCACGGTGCAAAAAGTCGAAGAGAGTTTCAACTACGTCTGGTACGTGTCGAAGCCGAGGAGTTTCGCCCGAAGGTTTACCGAATACATGGTCGTTTTGCTGGTTGGCCCGCTCCTGATGGTCACTGCAATCGGGATTCTGACATCGATCCAGAGCGTCACCGTAGTCCAGTACATACTGAACAATGAAGCACTTGGACCGGTTGTCGTTCTCGCCGGAAAAATGGTGCCATATCTGCTCATCTCGGGCGTTTTCACATTCCTTTACATGTTCATGCCAAACACCCGGGTTAATTTCACGTCCGCCCTGGCAGGCGGCATCGCCGGGGGGTTCATATGGGCGACGGTCGGAGCAATCTTTACGACTTTCGTTCTGTATGCGTCACGCAGACTCGAGATCTATGCGGGTTTCGCAGTCGCGATTACGACTTTGATCTGGCTTTACCTGAACTGGCTTATCCTGCTTATTGGCGCGCAACTGGCGTTCTACCACCAGAACCCGGCTTTTCTGCGCATCGGGCGTCAGGAGCCGCGACTCTCCAACTCGATGCGAGAGCGGGTCGCATTGAACGTGATGTTTCACATCGGCAATGCGTTTCGTAATCCTGGTGAGACAATCACCGCGGGCGAGATCAGTGAGCGAACAAAGATTCCACAGATTGCCCTCACACCAATTATCAGCGCCCTTGAAGAGGCGGGGCTGGTGATGTCCACGGAGCATGAGAAATTGCTGCCAGGACGCGAGATGTGCCGTACCAGGCTCGCAGATATCCTGGATGTCGTGCGAATGAGAGGCGAAACGGGTTCTCTGCGCGAGCCGCATTGGTCGGGTTCCGTGAGGAAACTGGGCGGGGCCCTGGACAACGCCGTCGACGAAATTGTTGGCGAGCGAACCTTGTCAGACCTGCTCGACGAGCAGGACGACAATCCGAAAAGCGACGCTTAGGCGCCCGCGATTTTCATCGATTCAACCAGGATCGATCCACAACGAATGCCACCACGAATATCCTGGTCGTTGCCAATCGAAACAATTCGCTGGTATAGCTCTTTCAGATTGCCGGCTATGGTCACTTCGTGAACCGGGTAGGCGATTTCGCCATTCTCTACCCAGAATCCAACGGCGCCACGCGAATAGTCGCCGGTAACGCCATTCACCCCCTGCCCGATCAACTCGTGAACCAGTAAGCCGGTGCCCATATCCCTTAGCATGCTCTCGAGGCCGTCCGTGTTGCCGGGAACCAGCAGATTGTGCGCACCACCTGCGTTGCCTGTAGTTGCCAATCCGAGCCGACGCGCGGAATAGGAACCAAGGATATATCCCTGCAGCACGCCGTCGATCACAATATCCCGGTCAACAGTCGCCACACCTTCGGCATCATACGGCGCGCTCGCCATGGCACCGTGAATATGTGGACGTTCCTGGATCTGCATGAATGCCGGAAAAACCTTTTTACCGGCAGCATCAAGCAAGAAAGATGAACGCCTGTACTGCGCACCGCCGGCTATGGCACCGATGGCGTGCCCTATGAAGCCACGTGCAATTTCCGGACGGAACAGGACCGGAGCCGAACCGGTCGCTATCTTTCGACCACCTAGACGGTCGACCGTGCGTTGCGCCGCTGTCCTGCCAACAGATTCCGGCGAATCCAGCATTTCGGGATCCCGCGCCGCGGCATACCAATAGTCGCGCTCCATGTGGCCATTTTGCTGGCCGACAACTACGCAGCTCAGGCTGTGACTCGTTTTTGGATAACTCGAGAGGAAGCCGTGTGTATTGCCATAGACACGCACGCCGCTGCTGGTTGCCACGGTGGCGCCTTCGGAATTGGTGATTCTTTTGTCGTAGTCTCGACCTGCAGCCTCGCATTCGATCGCAATCCTGATTGCTTCATCCGAGTCGATATTCCACTGGTGGGCCAGCTGCAGGTCGGGTGGATTTGACGCCATCAACTCAGCATCCGCCAGGCCGGAATGCTTGTCTGCCGCGGTAAATGACGCAAAGGCACAAGCCTTGCTAACCGCCTCTTTGAGCGCGTTGATGCCGAAATCAGACGTGCTGGCACTTCCTTTTTTCTGGTCTTTATAGACGGTAATGCCAATACCCCGGTCGTTCGTGTACTCGAGACTTTCGACTTCGCCGAGCCGTGCCGTCGCTGTGAGGCCGATATCGTGGCTTGCCGATACCTCGGCCTGGTCGACACCAGATGACATTGCTTCATCCAGGACATCCTGAACGATACGTTCTAGCGCCCCCTTGTCCAATGCTGCTCGGCCTGACAGTGCGTTCATGTGGCAATCGTTTCCTTTCTTTCTTATTGTGGCGCATCAGGCGCCCTAAATTGCGTACTATTGGGCTACACAACCGGCAAGCACAGTAACCCACTCAGAATTGATTTCAAAGCCCAGTAAATCTGCCCGAAAGCGTGAATTCCTGGCCCTGCAGGCGCTCGGTGAACAGCTCATCGACCTGACGGTCGACCAGCTGGACAGTATCGGACTTTCCGAGGCGCTGCTGGATGCCGTGATTGCAGCCAAGTCCATTACCGCTCATGGCGCGCTGCGCCGGCAGAAACAACTTATCGGCAAGATCATGCGGGACATGGACCCGGATCCGATCAAGGCGGCAATCGACCGGTTCGGGAGCAGCGACCGGATGGAAAAGCAGATATTTCGTGAAGCTGAAGCCTGGCGTGAACGACTGACGACAGGCGACGCGAGCGATCTTGCCGAATTCACTGATGTGGTCGGGCATCGTAATGAAGAACTGGTCGATGCCCTGGCGGACTGGTTCGCTGCCCCCAGTGACGGGGCACGAAGACTCGTACGACGAAAAATCTTTCGTGAAATCCATAAAGATCTGGCATCAAGGATGCAGAACACATCCCCCTCCATATAGAATTGACCTTTTTCCCCGCACGCGGACATATGACTTAAATGAGCGCAGAAATAGGAATCATAATGGGATCGCGGTCCGACTGGGAGACGATGCGCCATGCATGTGACACGCTCGATACATTGGGCATTGCGCACGACGTCCAGGTCGTATCGGCACATCGTACGCCGGACCTGCTGCACGAATATGCCGAGTCGGCAATTGATCGCGGATTGAAAGTCATCATTGCGGGCGCCGGCGGCGCAGCGCATTTGCCCGGCATGACGGCCGCGAAGACCCGGTTGCCCGTTCTCGGTGTGCCAGTCGAATCCAGGGCGCTGAAGGGCATGGACTCACTCCTGTCCATTGCCCAGATGCCGGCCGGCGTGCCGGTTGCCTGCATGGCCATCGGCAAGGCCGGTGCAATTAACGCTGCCTTGCTGGCGGCTGCGATTCTCGCCACGAATGATGCGGGCGTTGCCGCGGCACTCGACGCTTATCGCAAGCAGCAGACTGATTCGGTTCTCGCCAACACGGATCCGAGATAAGCCGGATGACAAAGGTGGGTATTATCGGTGCCGGACAGCTTGGCCAGATGCTGGGACTCGCAGGTCGCCGGATGGGGCTCGAGTTCGTATTTCTGGATCCGTCCGAAGATCCGCCCGCCGCTATCGTCGGTCCGGTCCTGAAGTACCCGTTTGACAGCGAAGAGGGACTCGCCAGGCTGGCGGAAATGACGGACATCATTACGTATGAATTCGAAAACGTACCCGTCGCAGCGATCGATAGAATATCCCCTTCAACCACAGTCTATCCGCCGGCTGAAGCGTTGCGATATGCACAGGACAGGCTGTCTGAAAAATCGCTGTTTGAGTCCCTCGATATCCCGGTACCGGCATTTCGTGCCGTGGACTCAGCGGATGACCTGATGCGTGCTGCGAACGCAATTGGCCTGCCCATCGTTCTCAAAACGAGGCGCCTGGGCTATGACGGCAAGGGCCAGTTCGTCGTGCGAAGGGAAGAAGAAGCAAGCGCTGCCGTTGCCGCATTGGGTGGCAAAGACCTCATAGCCGAACAATGGGTACCCTTTGAACGGGAGGTCTCCGCGATCGGTGCACGAAATGTCAGTGGCGAGATAGCGCACTATCCGCTGACCGAAAACCAGCACGACAACGGTATCCTGAGTGTGTCCCGTGCGCCTGCTGACGGGGCGCATCTCGAGACCATCGCCAGAGGCTACCTCGCTTCTCTGCTAACCCGCCTGGACTATGTTGGTGTCCTTGCACTCGAATTGTTTGTCACGTCGGACGGCCTGCTTGCGAACGAATTTGCGCCGAGAGTACACAATTCAGGCCACTGGACCATCGAGGGTGCCAGGACCAGCCAGTTCGAAAATCACCTTCGCGCTATTCTCGACCGGCCACTGGGCGATACGTCGATGCGTGGCCATGCCGGCATGCTGAACCTGATCGGCGAAATGCCGGCTGACCGGAAGGAACTCGAAACTCCACCATGGCACCTGCATGATTATGGCAAAGCGCCGAGACCGGGCAGAAAACTGGGCCATGCGACGATCGTCTCAGCCACCGCAGATGACAGGGATCTGGCACTGCGGCGCCAGACGCGCGAGCCGGGCCCCTGACGAAATCCGGACCAATGTCGCAGTTTCATAGCGGACACGGCTCTCAGTTT
>JAHEFD010000036.1 GCA_024640345.1 Woeseiaceae bacterium | reverse complement strand
GTCAGTCCGAATTGTCGCCAGTATCTGGCGACGACGTTCTGCCGATGCCTCTTCCTCGACATAACTCCTGCGGGCTTCAGTCGCAGGACCTCGTCGCAGCGGTAATGGGCCGGCCTCGAGCCTGAACGGCAACTGATCACGAATCAGCTCGATAATGTCGCCAGGAGAGACACTGCTTGACGCTTTCGCCCGGGTACCGTTGAGTTTCACGTGCCCGCCCGTGACAGCTTTTCCGGCCAGCGCCCGAGTCTTGTAAAATCGCGTATACCACAACCATTTGTCGACTCGCAGCGACTGGTGATTCTGTTCGTCTTTGTCCATCGGAAGCAGCGCCCTCTCCTGATATACTTTGCGACCTTTCAATACAGAGAGCAATCCCGTGTCGACCCGTTTCCTGAGCTCCCTTGCCGAGCAAACAGAAGCACTTAAGGAGCAAGGTCTTTTCAAATCGGAAAGGCTGATTGCAGGCCCACAACAATCGTCGATTAAAGTCCGCAATAATGGCGGAACGACAGAAGTTATCAACCTGTGTGCGAACAACTACCTTGGCCTCGCCAATCATCCTGCCATCATAAGCGCAGCCCACAAAGCGCTGGACGAATTCGGCTACGGCATGGCTTCCGTACGATTCATCTGCGGCACCCAGACGATTCACAAGGAACTGGAGGAAAGAATCAGTCGTTTCCTCGGCACAGAGGACACGATTCTCTATCCCTCGTGTTTCGATGCAAACGGAGGCCTCTTTGAAACGCTGTTGTCCGCAGAAGATGCCGTAATCAGCGATGCATTGAACCATGCCAGCATCATCGACGGCATTCGCCTGTGCAAAGCCAGCCGTTATCGCTACCAGAACAACGATATGGATGACCTTGAGTCGCAGCTTAAAGATGCCGGCGGAAGCCGGGAAAGACTGATCGTAACCGACGGCGTTTTCTCCATGGACGGTACCATCGCGAACCTCGCGGACATATGTGATCTCGCTGACCGTTACGGCGCGTTGACGATGATCGATGATTGTCATTCCAGCGGCTTCCTGGGGGCGACCGGCAGGGGTACGCACGAATACCGGGATGTCATGGGACGCATCGACATCATTACCGGAACGCTCGGAAAGGCGCTAGGAGGCGCGTCGGGTGGCTTTACCTCTGGCAGAAAGGAAATTGTTGGCTGGCTGCGGCAGCGGTCACGCCCTTACCTTTTCTCCAATTCCGTCGCCCCGGCGATCGCGGCGACATCGATTGCCGTACTCGATCTGCTCGAAAGTGACGAGAGCCTCAGAAGTCGCTTGCATAAGAACGCAGCTCGCTTCCGCAAGGGACTTGGCGACCTGGGCTTCGACCTGAAACCGGGCGAGCACCCGATTATTCCTGTGATGCTCGGAGATGCGAGGCTTGCCAGCACCATGGCCGACCAGTTGCTGCAGCACGGAATATATGTCATCGGCTTTTCGTTTCCGGTCGTCCCTGAAGGCCAGGCTCGAATTCGTACGCAGATGTCAGCAGGCTTGACTGATAAACAGATAGATCGATCAATTGATGCATTCGGGACCGTTGGTCGCGAACTGGGCGTAATTCACTGAGAAAAAAAATGCGTGCACTAGTCAAGGCAAAAGCAGAACGCGGCATCTGGCTGCAGGAACTGGAAAAACCGGCCATCGGCCACAACGACGTTCTCATCAAGGTTCATCGAACAGCGATCTGTGGAACCGACATTCACATCTACCAGTGGGATGACTGGGCGAGCAAAACGATCCCCGTACCCCTGGCAGTGGGCCACGAGTTTTCCGGTGAAATTGTCGAATGTGGCGAAGAAGTCAACGGCTATTCCGTTGGTGATCGCGTCTCTGCTGAGGGTCACGTAACCTGCGGTTTTTGCAGGAATTGTCGCGCCGGCAGACGCCATCTCTGCATGAATACCGTCGGCGTTGGTGTCAATCGGGCCGGGGCATTCGCCGACTACATCTCGGTCCCTGCCTTCAATATTTTCAAATTACCCGATTCAATCAGCGATGAAATGGCTGCCATACTGGACCCTCTCGGCAATGCCACACACACGGCGTTGTCGTTCGACCTGGTCGGTGAGGACGTCCTGATTACCGGCGCCGGACCTATAGGAATAATGGCTGTCGCGATCGCCCGCTACGCGGGTGCGCGCCATATCGTGATTACCGATATCAACGACTACCGGCTTGAACTTGCGAAGAAAATGGGCGCCTCGGTTGCCCTGAATGTTACGAAGAACTCAATCGATCAAACCATGCGCGACCTTGGCATGGAGGAAGGCTTCGATGTCGGAATGGAAATGTCCGGCAATCCGACCGCATTCCGGGACATGCTGCGAACGATGCACCACGGAGGAAAGATAGCGTTGCTGGGAATTCCGCCGGACGAAACCTCGATTGACTGGACCCAGGTGATATTCAAAGGCCTGCAGATCAAGGGAATTTACGGCCGCGAGATGTTCGAGACCTGGTACAAGATGGCAAGCATGTTGCAAAGCGGGCTGAACATTCAGCCGATTATCACGCATCGCTTCCCGCTCGCTGATTACCAGGAAGCATTCGATCTCATGGAATCGGGCCAGTCAGGAAAAATCGTCCTGAGCTGGGACTAGTGTTACTCGAATGCACAGAAACAATGGGAGTACATACCCTTCGGGTCGTTAAACCGAACCAGTGGAGACAATGCATCATCGAGAATATCCGCAACCCGCTCTACGGAAGGTCTCGAACGGAAGAAAGGGTCGAGCGTCAAACCATGTGCCTTTGCACCGCCCATAAGATCCAACATCAGCTTTTCAGCGGGATCCAGTTCCTGCTCAATATATTTCCGGCCGAATTCATCCGCCGGCAGATTTGCTAGCGACGCCGCCTCTGCAATTGCCTCGTCGATATTGCCAATAGCATCGATCAATCCTCTTTCAAGCGCATCGTTTGCAGTCCAGGGTCGTCCCTGGGCAATCGCATCAACGTCTTCTTTTAACAGGCCCCGGTGCAACGCTACTTGCGAAATGAAATCGTCATAGCCATTGTTTATCGTGATCTGGAACAGCGCCTTCATGTCATCAGACATCTCACGGTCGGGTCTCAGCTGTCCCGCCCACCTCGTCGTACCTAGCCCGTCCGTTGTGATACCCAGGGTATCAAGCGTTCGCTGGAATGTTGGAAACATGCCAAAAATTCCGATGGAACCGGTGATCGTGTAGGGCGAAGCATAGATTTTGTCTGCGGCCATCGACACCCAGTAGCCAGCGGATGCCGCGACACTCCCCATTGAGACCACGATCGGCTTGCCCGCCGCTTTCAATTCCTCGATCTCATCCAAAATAACTTCGGACGCGAACGCGCTTCCACCGGGGCTGTCGATTCGAAGCACAACGGCTTTTACAGAATCGTCTTTGCGGGCCGTGCGCAAGAGCTCTGCAGTCGAGTCGCCACCGATCGTACCTGGTGGTTGATTGCCATTGCGCATTTCTCCAGCGGCTACGATGATCGCAACATTCTGATCGGCGGACTTTGGCCCGTGCAACACTCGCATCTGTGACAGGTAATCGCCCAGCTCCGCCGATGGATAATCGTAGTCATCTCCATTCGTACCGGCTATTTCGATTACTCTTTTCTGCAACTCCTCGCGGGTCATCAAAGCGTCGATGAAACCCGCATCGAGCGCCACCTTTGCGAGATCGCCATTGGTATCCGTGGCAATCTGTAAAAGATTATCGAGTAAGTCTGCCACCGTGCCGGCTTCGAGATTGCGAGCGGTCTCGATATCGGCCATGAATTGCGACCAGAGCTGATCGAGCACCGGGCTCAGCGACTCACGGAAGTCGTCTGACATGTCATCACGCATAAAAGGCTCTACTGCCGCCTTGTACGTACCCACGCGAAAGATGTTCCAATCAATCTTGAGCTTGTCCAGCGCACCCTTGTAGAAATTGAGATATGCACCGAAACCGCTGAGCACCACGATCCCCTCGGGGTGCATTGTGATCTCATCGGCATGCGACGCCAGGTAGTAAGCGCCCTGACCGTAATAATCAGCGGTCGCGATGACCTGCTTGCCGGACTGGCGAAAATCATCGATGGCGCTGCCGATACGCTGGAGTTTGCTCATGCCACCGCTCGGCATTGCCGACAAATCGAGCAGGACCATGGTGATGCGCTCGTCGTCTTTCGCAAATTGCAATCCATCCACAATATCCTGGACAAGCGTTTGTGGTTCTCCGTCACCCATCAGTTCGCCAATCGCCCTTTCGAATGGATCTCCTGCCAGCTGGTCAACAAGACTACCGACAGGTCGGATTACCAGCGCCGCACTCGAAGGGATTATGGGTGTAGTTGACGACAGCACACTAACTAGAATCAGGAATATGAAAAGCAGCAAGAGCAGATGCAAAATTTTGCGAACGCCGTCAACGCCGGTCCAAATCGCCGAAAAAAATCTGCCCATGACACTTCCTTTACTCATAATCTAGTTAGCTGAATTCAACGTCTCTGCCGCACGACCCGCAGTTCGTTAACAATGTTCTAAACAGTCGTTCGTGATCGCACCCGCCGCCCATGACCGGCAGCTAGGGACATACTCAATTGCCGACGAATTCGACAAGTCCTTTTCGCGGAAATTCAAACGTAGTTTACTGGAAATCAGTCAGGCAAAAGCCACAAAGAGAGCCCGGGCCAGTACATGATCATCAAAACTGACACCATCAGAATGACCAGGAACGGGAATGTCGCCGAGTAGACCTGCATGATCGGTCGTTCGAAGCGATAACTGGCTATGAACAGATTCAGGCCAACCGGTGGTGTCAGGTATCCAAGCTGCATCGCCGCCAGGAAGACAATGCCGAGATGAAAATCGTTTACGCCGTACTGCGCCGCGATTGGCAGGATCAACGGAACAACCAGAACGATGGCTGAAAAGATATCGAGAATCGCGCCAAGAATCAGCAGGAACACGAACAGCAAGAACAGGAAACTGGCCTGGCTCGATACATACTCGGAGATATAAGCAAGGAGCTGTTGCGGTACACCGGCATCGATCATGTAGTTCGTCGACGCGAGCGACACGCCGAGAATGATAAGTATGCCGCCTACGAGCAACATCGACTCTCGCATTACGGCAGGCAAGTCGCGAAATTTAATTTCACGCAAGACAATTACTTCAACGACCAGGACATACAAGGCAGTGACAGCAGCGGCTTCAGATACGGCGAAAAACCCCGAATAGATCCCACCCAGCACGACGATCGGTAACGGAAGCTCCCATTTCGCGTCCCAAAACGCGGCACCGACTTCCTTCCAGGAAAAAGATGACATGGGTTTGCGATTGTGTCGATTGATCCAAAGGCTGTAGCCGGACAGCAGAACGAGCATTAACAATCCCGGCAGCACACCGGCCCGAAAAAGATCGTCAATGGAAATTTCGGCAACCACACCGTAGAGGATGAGTGGCAAAGATGGTGCAAATAAGAGCCCAAGGCTACCGGACGTCGTGACCAGTCCCAGGTTGAAATTGTCCGGATACCCATCCTGCTTCAATGCAGGATAAAGGATCGCGCCAAGCGCGATGATCGTAACCCCCGATGCGCCAGTAAAGGCCGTGAAGAATGCGCAGGCCGCCAGGGCCACCAACGCAAGCCCGCCGGGCATCCAGCCCAACAAGGCATTTGTCAGTCGAACGAGTCGTTGCGGCGCTTTACTCTCGCTCAGCAAGTAGCCCGCAAATGTAAATAAGGGAATTGCAGAAAGCATCGGCATCCCGGCAATGCCGAGCACCTCGATGGAGATCGCCATCAGGTCGATACCTTCCCGCTGGTAGCCGAGCATGGCGCTGGCTGCGATGACGGTAAACAGCGGCGCACCAAATATCGCGAGAACCAACAGCGCAACACTCAGAATCACTGCTGTTCTCCGGATGCTTCGTCAGGTCGAAAGACACGAATCACATCACTGCCGCACGACAGTACAAATCGGTAACACATCAGCGCAAAAGAAAGCGGCAGCAACGCGTAAGCAATCCAGGCGGGAAGATTTACCAGAACCGTGTCTTCAAATTCGATTGTTAGTTGTATGTATCGCCACGAATGCCACGCGAGAATGCCACACATGAAAGCGGCGAATGCGTCAACGATAATTCGTGGAAAACGCGAATACTTCTCCGCGACAAAATGGGAGAGAAGATCGATGCGCAAATGACGATTGCTTCGACTCGCCGCAATTGACGCGATCAACGCTATCCACAGCACGAAAAGCTTGACGAGTTCGTCGGCCCAAATGAAGCCGAAACTGAAAAAAATCCGCATAACGATCTGGCCGACAGCCAGGATCATCAGTGCACCTAACAGGATGACCAGCGCGGCGCTTTCCAGCGCGGTACCCCATTTCTCCAGGCGCGCTGCGATGCTGGGTGAATCAGACAAATTTATCGACCAGTGGGCGCGCTGGCTTCGCCGTGCGCATTGCGATAGTCGCTCAAATGTCTCTGCAATTCGTCAAACAGTTCAAGTGGAAACGTTCCGTCACCAGCCATGGCGCGGTTGGTTTCATTCATGGTCTCCCGCAGTTCGGCGAACTGTCCTTCCTCCGGCTCGACCTTCTTGATCCCGATTTTCACCAGTGCCTCCATGGCATTTCTTGATTCGTCAGGCGACTTGCTATCCATCTTTTTGTAAACGTCACCGAGGACGCTCCTGAGAACTGCCTGGTCATCTGCCGACAACTTGTCAAAAGTACGCTTATCGACCGCCAGGAAAGACATCGCAAACAGAACCGGCATGTTGGTGAAATACTTAACGCGCGTATGCCATTGCAGCGCGACTGCGATTTCAGGAGGAATGGCCGCAATATCCAGCAAACCTGTCTGCAAGCCCGTCAATACATCTGTCACCGGAAGCGCAACGGGCGAAAGCTCCAGCCGTTTCATCGCTTCGTAGCTGATCGTATCGCCTTGCGGCAGCCAGACCTTCTTGCCCTTCATGTCTGCATGTTTGCTGATCGGATCATTCGAAAGAACCATCGAAAATGATCCAACAAAACCGAATGTCACGAAGTTTAGCTTTTCAAAACCCGCCTCGAGGGCCGGATCCATCTTCTCACGGACATACCGCATCTCGTCCCAGGAGCTGAATACGAATGGCAATCCGTAAATATTGACGTCGCTGTACTGCTTCATGAAAGTCGTCGGAGCGAACGTACCGCCATGCAATTGCCCTATCCTGATCTTGCGCAGTACGCCCTCTTCCGTACCTTGCGTGCCGCCACCATAGAACTTGAGCTTCACGCGACCTTCTGTGCGCTCTTCGATGACTTTGCCCGCCGCGCGCATATCCTGCATCCACGCCGACTGATTTGGCACCAGTGTGGCAATCTTGATTTCTACAGCATTGGCAACTGCACAATGCAGAAAGAACGTGAGCATCGCAGTTGCTGAAAGAATTTTTGAAAATCGCATCGTCATCCTCCGATGAGACAGATTGTACTTATGACTGTTCAAAAGTAATCGTCTGCCGATTCAAGCAGTTGTACAGCCTGCCTTTGAGCCAGCACATTTAGCAAGGTACTACCCGGCACTTCGGGATCTGCGGCAAGCACTTCATTAAGCAACCTGTCATGCAGTTCCCGATCATACATAAGGCGTGCGTAGCCATCCGCGAACGCGACCTTTGCACCAAGATCCCTGCCACCGGAAATGCTGATCGCCTGCTCAAAATGCTCCCTGCCTTTCTCCGGTTTTCCACCCGCCGCCGGTGGAATAATGGTATTCAACATCCCGAGATAGGTATGAATCGAAGCGTCATCAGAGCCATCATTGATTTTCAGGTAACGCTCGAACAGTGCCTCACTGTAAGGCAACATCGCGATCGCTGTGTAATCGCCGGAATGCGCCTGGATGTATGCCACAGAGGCCAGGCCATAACTGAATACAAAGTCAGCATGCTTGCCGGACAGTCCTGACAACGTTCGCTGGTAGTCCTCGAACAACATTCCCGACCACTCGCAGGACGGCCTGTAGCTGTTGCAGAGTGCCTTGGTAGCGTAGTCGCGGGCTCGCCCGGTCAGGCGTGCCGCCCGTGCCGAATCATCGACGAACACGAAGCCGTAGGTTGCGTAAAGCGTGGCCGCTGCAGACAGGAGGTCCGGATCCTCGGGGCTGCCCTCCAGGAAGCTGTCCAGCAGCAGGAGATAGGCCGGCGCGCCATCGCGCACCGTTTCCGGGTCATTTTGGTTAAGTACGGCAGCCGAAAGATTATCTGCCAGGCCGCTGGCAGCGGATGACATCAACGAAGCACAACCTGTCGTCATCAAAAACGCGGCGCTTAAAGCGATCAGCCCGGCCCGGCGCACTAATCGCGCACTGATTCCCTGCAATGTGCTCATGCCTCGACAGACCCCATAACTGGGTATTGGTTCAGGCGCGTACTGGACAAAATACAATATGCGGGCTTATTTTCCCGCATACGGCAAAAAATCCATTTATCCTAGATCTTTTCCTTGATCCGGGCTGCCTTGCCGGTACGGCCACGCAGATAGTACAACTTCGCACGTCGCACGTCACCGCGCCGTTTAACTTCAATTGCAGTAACCACGGGGCTGTAGGTCTGGAACACACGCTCGACACCCTCACCGTGGGAAATCTTCCGTACCGTGAATGAAGAATTCAGGCCGCGATTACGCTTCGCGATGACAATACCCTCAAAGGCCTGCAGACGCTCCCGGTCGCCCTCTTTCACTTTAACCTGAACAACGACGGTATCGCCCGGAGAAAAGTCGGGGATTTCCTTGGTCATTTGTTCCTGTTCAATTGCGTCGATTATTTTGCTCATTTTAGTTCCACCTGCCAGACCGCTTGCCGGCTAATCAAAATCATGTTCTTTCAAAAAATCGTCGAGCAGTTTTTTCTGCTCGGCAGTCAAATCCATCTTTGCCACCAGGTCAGGTCTTCGCTGGTAGCTTCGACCCAACGCCTGCTGATACCGCCACTTCGCAATTCGCTCGTGGTTGCCAGACAACAGAACCTCCGGCACTGCTCGCCCTTCAATTTCTTCAGGGCGGGTGTAATGCGGGTGATCAAGCAGGCCATCCGTAAACGAGTCCTGTTGTGCCGAGTTCTCGTCGCCGAGTACGCCTGGCAGTAACCGCACTACCGCATCGATCACGGCCATTGCCGCGATCTCGCCGCCACTCAGGACAAAATCCCCAAGCGACAACTCTTCATCCACTTCTGCATCAATCAGTCTTTCGTCGATGCCTTCATATCGACCCGCCAGGAAAATCAGCCCTGGCAGTTCGGAAAATCTCCTCGCTGTTGCCTGGTCAAACACTCTGCCCTGGGGCGACAAGCATATGACCGGCGAACGCTCTGGCAACTGCGACCGTGCAGCCCTTAAAGCTGCCGCGGCGGGCTCATACTTCATCACCATGCCCGGCCCGCCACCGTAAGGCCTGTCATCGACCGTACGATGCACATCGCTCGTGTAATCCCGCGGATCCTGGTAGCCCAGCGCTAAAATTCCGCGCTCTACCGCTCGGCCCACGACACCATATTCGGCGACCGCGTTTACCATTTCCGGGAACAGCGTGACGACTTGCACGTGCACGGCGTCAGTCCCATTCCCAATTGACCCTGATCACGCCCCTGGCAAGATCAACATCTTCAATCACATCACCCTTGACGTACGGAATCAGGATTTCCCGATCCCCCCTGACAACGAGTACATCGTTCGCGCCGGTTTCCAGCAAGTGGTCAACCCTGCCCAGCAAGGTGCCATCCCGGTGTACTACCTGCAGTCCTTCGAGATCTGACCAGTAGTACTCGTCATCGGCGGTTGCCGGCAACATGCTGCGCGGCACGCCAACCAGATCATCTACCAATTCGCTGGCGGCATCCCTGTCATCGATACCTGCCAGCCGTGCAATCACCGTCTTGCCGTGCCGTTTGCCTTCAGCAAGCTTCGCTGACTTCCAGTGACCTTCACGCCCGACCAACCAGTCGCCGTAATCCAAAATGGACTCTCTTGGTTCGGTGAATGAATGGATCTTGACCCAGCCCCTGACTCCGAACAGCCCTGAGATTCGGCCGAGAACCACTGGTTTGTCGTCGTACACGCCACGCCGCTCCTTGTTGCGGCGAACTCGGACTAGCCGTTTGCGGCCGCTTTCCGGTGCGCTTTCAGGATCGAGGCAACACGATCAGAGGGCTGTGCACCCTGGCCAAGCCAGTAGTCCACGCGCTCCAAATCGACTCGCATGTTCTCCTCATTCTCTTTTCCGACAGGATTAAAGAAGCCGAGACGCTCGATATACCGGCCGTCCCGACGATTTCGACTGTCGGTGACCACCAGGTGGTAAAAAGGCCGTTTCTTCGCGCCAGCGCGCGAAAGACGAATACTAACCATCACAATTCCGCTTAAGTTTCTAGTTGTGGGCAGGCATGCCCGTTCTCGGCCCTGGCCGAGGTAACGGCGCATTGTACGCATTCTGCTCGAAATGTGAAGCATTTCGCTAACTTACGTGGCAACAGACCACGCCCTGCGCCGACCACCCGAGAATCGATTTTCTAACTCTTTTTCTTTATATTTTTCAGTGGCTTAGGATCCTACCGCCCCAATCCCGGTGGCAACCCGCCGCCCGGCATCCCGCGCATCATCTTCTTCATGCCCCCTTTGGACATTTTTTTCATCATTTTTTCCATCTGCAAGTGCTGTTTCAGCAGCCGGTTTACGTCCTGTATCTGCAGGCCCGCCCCAGTCGCGATTCGCTTTTTCCTGGACCCGTTGATGGTCTTTGGGAATTGGCGCTCCCCCGGCGTCATCGAGTTGATGATTGCGATCTGGCGCCGGAACTGTTTTTCGTTTGCGGCATCCTTGAGTGCCGCGGGGTTCACATTTCCCGGCATCGGCAGCTTCTCGAGCATTGCTGCCATGCCACCCATGTTCATCATCTGCTCCAGCTGAGTTTTCAAATCCGAGAGGTCAAATCCCCGCCCCTTCTTGAGCTTTCTTGCCAGCTTTTCCGCGTCGTCCCGATTGACCTTTTCTTCGATCTCCTCAACCAGCGAGAGCACGTCCCCCATGCCGAGGATGCGCGAAGCCATGCGGTCCGGGTGAAACACCTCCAGGGCGTCGGTTTTTTCCCCAACGCCAACGAATCTGATCGGTTTGCCCGTTACCTGGCGTACTGAAAGCGCTGCGCCGCCTTTCGCGTCACCGTCGGCTTTGGTCAGGATGACACCGGTCAAGGGCAGCAGATCGCCAAATGCCTTCGCCGAATTGACGGCATCCTGACCCGCCATGCTGTCAACGACGAACAATGTCTCGTGGGGTGCTGCTTTCTCGTGCACCCTCGCTGCCTCAGCCATCATGTCGTTATCGATATGCAAGCGGCCGGCAGTATCGATGATCAGGACGTCCATATGCTGACGGCGACTATCGCTCATCGCACGGGTGACTATGTCCTCGGGTTTCTCATCGGCACTGCTTGGACAGCAGCTGGCACCGACTTCAGCGGCCAGCGTCTCCAGCTGAAGAATTGCGGCCGGTCGGTGCACGTCCACACTTACCAGCATGACTCGCTTCTTGTCCTTCTCGATTAACCTCCGCGCGAGCTTGGCTGCCGTGGTTGTCTTACCCGCACCCTGCAAACCTGCCAGGAAGATGACAACCGGTGGCTGTGCCCTGAGATCGAGAGGCACGGTGTTGCTACCAAGTACATCGACAAGCTCACCGTGAATAATCTTGATAAATGCCTGCCCGGGCGAGAGGCTTTTGCCCACTTCCTCGCCAATGGCTCGCTCCCTGATCTGCTCGATGAAGGATTTGACGACAGGCAGGGCGACGTCTGCTTCCAGCAAAGCAAGCCGCACCTGGCGCACGGTATCCTTGATATTTGCCTCTGACAGCCGGCCTTTACCGGACAGGTTTTTCGCCGCCTGGGTAAGGCGCTCAGAAAGTGTCTCGAACATTAGATTATTTGCAGCCGGAGCGAACCGACCGGTTTTGAGTCTGGAACCGACTACTATACGTCGATGACAGTACCGAGAGAAAGCATGCGAATATTTTTATCCGGCGCGGCGCGAATCACCTGTCTCAGGATTGTATCTTCCTGCCCTGGCTTCATTCCGGTCAGCCAGATCTCGGGACTGTGATTCAGCCGCTCAAGGTCTTTGCACATGGTCTGAGGGCAATAATGACCCGCTGTTGTGGCGAGGTCTTCCTGTTCGTCGGGAAAAGAGACTTCAATGACGAGTGCCTTAAGGTCGGCACAATTGTTTAGCGCCGGCCACAGTGTCTCATTCGTCTTGGTATCGCCGCTGACGGCGAAAACGCCACCGCAGTTTTTTACGGTATATCCCAGTGATGGAACGCTGTGGCTTACGTCGATAGCGTGAAAATCCCGCTGCCCGATCGTTACCGTGTCCCCCGGATTGCAGACCCGGTATTGCAACATCGCATTTTCGGCGGTCGGTATTTGCGCAAAATCCGGCCAGATGACATCGTTAAAAAGGTGCGCCTTAATGGCGGCCAGGGTTTCTTCGCGCGCATAAACGGTAACCGGTATCTCGAAGTCGTCCTCGAAATTGGCGTCGATCAGCATGGGCAGACCGGCAATATGGTCCAGGTGGGCATGAGTCAGGAACACGTGCCGGATGCCATGCAGGTCCTCGAGACCAAGGTCTCCGATGCCGGTACCGGCATCAATCAGAACATCTTTATCGATCAGCATTGCGGAGGTGCGTGACCCGGCACCGATTCCACCGCTGCAGCCAAGAGTTCTTATGCGCATGTCGTTGCAGCCTCATGGCGCCCGGTCATATCTAGGGTTCTAATGAACTACACCATATGGGATGATTAGAGTGCCAAAAATAAGGGGTTAACCGGTCAGGTGTCTGTGTTTCAAATCACAATTTTTTTCTTGTACATAATCGCCGGCCTGATGTTTGCTGCGACCCGCCTCTCTCGCTACTCGTCTCAGCACGGCCTGTTCCTCATAGTCGCGTTTACCAGCTGCATGACGGGCATTTTGTGGCATGCATGGACCTTATGGCTGCTGATCGTGTCGCCGGACGGCATTTCCCTTTCGATCGGCAATACAGCCTCGTTCATAGGATTACTGCTTTCCGTCACTGCCATGATCGGCGCAGTCGAAAAAACGCTCAGGGGACTGGCTGCGGGCCTGCTCGGTCTCGCGGCGCTGGTCGCCCTGATGACCGGTGGTGAGTTGGCAGCGGCGCCGGCTGAAGCCATGAGCTGGCAAATTCAGTCGCACATTCTGATCTCGCTCCTCGCATACGGGCTTCTGACAGTGGGCGCGATAGTGGCGCTTTACGCGCTCGTCCAGGAAAAACGCCTGCACGCCGCACGACTATCGCCTGTGAACCAGTTGTTCGCTCCGATGGAAACAACCGAAAAACTCCTGTTCGGCATTACGTCCACCGGGTTCCTGGTATTGCTGGTCGCTGTATCATCCGGGTTTGCTTTCGTGGACAACCTGTTCGCGCAACACCTGATTCATAAGACTGCACTGTCCTTGCTGGCACTGACATTGTTTGGCCTGTTACTGGCCGGGCGACGATTCGCCGGGTGGCGCGGGAAACGCGCCGTGTATCTCTATCTCTGGGGATTCCTGATTCTTTGCCTTGCCTATTTCGGCAGCCGATTCGTGCTGGAGGAACTCCTCGGACGGAGCTGGAGCTAGCCGGCCCGCGGCGTGTCCTTGACAGCCCGATCCCGTCCTGATGAACTGACCACGTATTTCAATTTGAAGAGGTGCCCATCCTTTGGGCGATGACATACCACTGGCGGGACTGATTGGCCTGCTCGTATCCCTGCTGGTACTTTCCGCGTTCTTCTCCGGCTCGGAAACCGCATTGATGAGCCTGAACCGGTACAAGCTGCGCCACAAGGCGCGTGCCGGCCACCGCGGAGCGAAACTCGCCGAGTCCCTGCTGAAAAGACCTGATCGATTGATCGGGCTGATTCTGCTTGGGAATAATGCCGTCAACATTTCGGCATCCGCACTGGTCGGTGTGGTGTCGGTGCAAATGGGCGGCGAACTCGGATTCGCAATCGGCACCGCTGCGTTAACGCTGATCGTATTGATCTTTGCCGAGACCGCGCCAAAGACGCTTGCCGCGCTGCATCCCGAGCCGATCGCATATATCTCCGCGTACATCTATTTCCCGCTACTGAAGGCACTTTATCCGCTTGTCTGGCTTACCAACGCCCTGGCCAATGGTGTGCTTTACGTTTGCGGATTGAGGCAGACAGATTCGGATCGGTATTCGCTTAGCCGCGAAGAACTGCGCACAGTGGTCTACGAGGCCGGAGCAATGATCTCGCGCAGATACCGCCAGATGCTTCTGAATATCCTCGATCTCGAAAAGGTTTCGGTAACCGACGTAATGGTGCCGCATAATGAAGTTGTCGGTATCGATATCAATGACGAAGCTGACGAAATAGCCAGCATCATCCGTAACAGTCAGCACACCCGACTTCCCGTTTTTGAAGACACGATTGACAAGGTGCTCGGCGTACTCCACTTGCGACGTCTTGCCAACATCTTTACCCAGATCGAGATTTCGAAGGACGATATCCGGCACCTTTTGGAAGAGCCCTATTTTGTTCCGGAAAGCACACCGTTAAGTACGCAGCTGGTCCAGTTTCAGAAAGGTCGGCGGCGGTTTGCGCTGGTGGTTGATGAATACGGCGATATCCAGGGGATCGTTACGCTTGAAGATATTCTCGAAGAGATCGTCGGTGAATTTACGACGGATCCCTCGGACGACGGCGAAGACATCGTCAATGAGACTGAGAGCACCTGGCTGGTGAGCGGCACTGCGAACATTCGGGAGATGAACAGGATTCTGGACTGGAATTTACCGACGGAGGGACCGAAAACGCTCAATGGGCTGGTTCTCGAGTACCTGGAAATGATCCCGGAATCAGGGACCTGCCTGAAAATCGGTACTTACCCGATAGAGATAATCGAGACCAAAGAGAATCGCGTCCAACTCGCTCGAATTTACCAGCTGAAAGACAACAAACCGGTCAGTTGATGCCAATGCGGGCAGGTCCGGCCGGCCTTAGTTGAGTGCCTCGGATAACGCTTCTTCCAGTTTGCGCACGCCGATAACCTTTATGCCATCAATCCTGTTTCGCGGAACATTCGCGGCAGGGACAATAGCCGTGGTGAATCCCTGCTTACGTGCTTCCTGGATTCTCTCGGTGCCGAAGCGAACCGGTCGAACTTCACCGGCTAACCCAAGCTCTCCGAAGCTAACCAGTTTTTCCCGACATGGCCGATCGCGAAAACTCGATGCAATGGCCAGCAAGGCGGGCAAATCGGCCGAAGTCTCCCCGATTCTCAGGCCACCTACGACGTTGACAAAAACGTCCTCGCTCGGCAAAGCGATGCCGCCGTGACGCTGCAAAACGGCGACCAGCAATGACAGTCGATTCTGATCGATCCCCTGTGCGAGTCTTTTCGGATAATTGCTGTTGGCATCCGCAACCAGCGCCTGAATCTCAACCAACAGCGGCCGGCTGCCTTCCCAGGCCGTCGTGATTACGCTCCCGGAGCCCCCGCTGTCCTCTCGCGAAAGGAATATCGCAGAGGGATTGGTCACCTCCCTGAAACCGGTCTCCAACATCGCAAATACGCCCATTTCGCTGCTGGCACCGAATCGATTCTTCACTGCGCGAACGATGGTGTAGCGACTTCCCGGATCAGTTTCGAAATATAGAACCGTGTCCACCATATGTTCGACGACTCTCGGTCCGGCGATCGCTCCTTCCTTTGTGACATGACCAATCAGGAACACCGAAACCTCGTTGCGTTTTGCAAAATTCACAATGCGACCCACACATTCCCGCAACTGCGATACGGAGCCGGGCGCTGACGGCACTTCGGCGGTCGCCATTGTCTGAATAGAATCAATGACCAGCGCCCGTGACTGCATCGCTTGAGCTTGCTGGAGAATATTGTCGAGCGAGGTGTCTGACAGCAACCCCAGGGTCGGGCTATTGAGACCGAGGCGCTCGGCGCGTTGCGCAACCTGGCGTAAAGATTCCTCGCCGGTGGCATAACAGGTTTTGAGCGCTTCGGGCAGCTGAGCGGCCACCTGCTGCAACAACGTTGACTTGCCGACACCGGGATCCCCCCCGAGCAGAATCACCGAGCCAGGGACGACACCGCCCCCCAGGACCCGGTCAAATTCCGAAAAGCCGGTCGGATAACGAAGACCGGAGTCTGCATTCATTGATCCGATTGCCATCGGTGCCGGGCCTTTTGTGCGCTCCACCGAACCGGACGCCACTGTCGTCTGGGTCAGGCTGTTCCAGGCATCGCAATCCGGGCACTGCCCCTGCCATTTGACCGCGTGGGCGCCACATTCCGCGCAAACATAGGCCGTTTTCGCTCTTGCCATAGCTGAATTATTCCTGCTCCACCACCAGGTTAGTTATTAACCATTGCGGAAATTATAGATTTTCTGGCCGAACAGAGGCGTATCCGGTATCGGAATCCCAATACTAGCACCGCTTTCAGCGCGCGTAGTCGATGAAAAATGCTAACCGTATCTCATAATAAACGCTTGCTATTTCTTATACTCGCCACGTTATGTAGAGAAGCGATCCATTGAGCGTAAAAAGAAAAGAACATCGGGACCGACTTGTGGTCCTCAGTTTTATCAGCGTATTGCTGGTCCTCATCTATGGGCCGGCAGCGTCCTGGTTCGCCTCGGCCGACCATTTCTTTTACGACCAGTTTGCAGCCCACGTCCGTAACGATCCGCTGGAAGACGCTGTCATCATCAGCATCAACCCGGCAAAAAAATCAGCTGATGAGGTGCTGGCTGAATACGGGAAATTGCTAGAACTCGTTCGTAATCAAGAAGTTAAAAGAATCGTTCTCGCCGATCCGCCTGCGATACCGGCCACCGCTGAATTGCCTGGATGGAGTGCCCTGCTGAGCGGCAGAACCCCTGTTTTTGTACCTGCAGGACACCCCTTTGCCGGCATCGCAAACGGTACCGGTATTTTCAACCTTGAGCCGGACGCTGACGATGTATTGCGCCAGTCGCGCCTGTGGCATCCGCAAGGCGGTTTCATGTCACCGTCACTGCCCCTTGCGATTGCGCTCGCAAACAACAATTTCGTCGCAGACCCGCGTGTATCCCGTGCAGACTTTTCGATCTACCTGACCCGGTATGTGCCGGTCGACCGCTTACAGCCCGAGGACCTGCTAAACGCCAGTTTTTCGCCCGAGGACCTGCGAGGCAAGACAGTTTTCATCGATGCCGCACCACCACTCGTCATGGCGGCCGCCGTTCTGCCTTCGGGACAATTTGTCACGACTTCTGAAATTACGGCGCAGCTCCTGGCAGGGGTCGAACAAGGGCAGACGGTTATTGCACCAACCTGGCTTCGTGCCATGGAGTGGCTTGCACCGGTTTTACTCGCCATTGTTGCGGCATTGTTCCTGCCCGCTCGAAACAGGCGCGACATTATTCTGCTGGCGACAATCACGATCTTGTTTGTCATCACTATCGAAGGATTGTTCCTGTTGGTCGGTCGCCTGCGTCTCGATCTTGGTCGCGCATCCATCATCTTCCTCGGCGCATCCATACTGGCCTGGTGGCTCGCGGGCACGGTTGGAAAGGCATCCGCCACCGCATTCAAACGTGGCAGCGACTTTCTTGCGGCAGGCAGACTCGAACCGGCCTTTGCCGAGTTTCGACGCTGTGAAGCCACTGAAACGCTGGCGTCCGCGATGTACAAGCTATCCCTCGCATTTGAAGAACAGGCGAAGCCGGAACGTGCCGAGGCTGTCATTCAATGGATGAAACGTACGCAGGGAAGCACGCAGGCCACAAACAAATTTTCGCTGGGCAATAAACAGGGAACGCCGCAACGGCTTGGCAGATACGTAATCGAAAGGAAACTCGGACAGGGTGCCATGGGTGCGGTTTATCTCGCGCGCGATCCCCGGATCAATCGGGCGGTGGCACTAAAAGTTATCCCGATTGAAAAAGAATTCGAGGACGAGGAACTGGAGGAAGCGCGACTCAGGTTCTTTCGCGAAGCTGAATCCGCCGGACGCCTGACACACCCGAATATCATCACCGTTTACGACTGTGGGGAAGACAAACACCTGGCCTACATCGCGATGGAATACATACAGGGAACGCCGTTGACGCAGTTTACGGATCCCAAGAGATTACTGGCGCCAAATAAGGCGCTGGAGCTCTGCGCACGTACCGCGGAGGCACTTGACTACGCGCATAATCAGGGCGTGATTCATCGCGACATCAAACCGGCGAACCTGCTCTATAGCATGCGTCAGGATATGCTGAAGATCAGCGACTTCGGCGTAGCCAGGCTGACCGATAATAATCGCACCAAGACCGGTATCGTGCTCGGAACGCCCATGTATATGTCTCCCGAACAATTGAACGCTGACACACTCACAGGCCACTCGGACTTATTCTCGCTTGGTGTTACGCTATACGAATTACTGGTTGGCGAGGTGCCCTTCAAGGCGACAAACATTGCTGTGTTGATGACAAAGATTACGACGGAAGACCCGGCTCCGGTTTCGAATCGTCGACCGGGTGTGCCTCCGAGTGTTGATGCGGTGCTTTTCAAGGCGCTGGCGAAACGGCCGGAAAATCGTTTCAGCAATGGCGGTGAAATGGCCATCGCACTTCGCAATTGTGCAAGATACGCTGCCTGAGTTCGATAAGAATGAGTAAGAATAAGAGCCTGCGCGGGAAGATTCAGTTCTCTGAACTAACGGACACCGGCATGGTTCGTGAACACAACGAAGACGCCATTGGCACGAACCAGGATCTGGGCCTGATGGTCCTCGCGGATGGAATGGGCGGCTATAACGCGGGTGAGGTTGCCAGCGGCATTGCCGTGCAAAATATCCTGGAACTGGCGGCTGAAGGCGCCACCCGCGAGCAACGAAACGATATTGATCCGAACACCGGTCATATGCGACAAACGATCGTCCTTCGTGATGCAGTTGCCCGGGCGAACAAGAATATTTATCAGACCGCGCAAAGCCAGACACATTGTGAAGGCATGGGTACGACCCTCGTCGCTGCAATGTTCTATGACGACAGAATATCGATCGCTCATGTCGGCGATTCACGCGCGTATCGGCTGCGCAATGAGAAGTTCGAGCAGTTGACGATGGACCACTCTCTGCTCCAGGAACTGGTCGATCGCGGATTCTATTCCGAAGAGGAGGCCCAGCGATCAACCAACCGAAACTACGTGACACGAGCCCTGGGGGTTGAGGCGACTGTCGAGGTCGAGGTCCAGGAATACGAAGTACAGCCAGGTGACATCTATCTGCTCTGCTCGGATGGTCTTCCCGACATGGTCGAAGATGAGGATATTCACTTAACTATCAGCACGTTTAATGCTAGCCTTGATGTGGTTGGTCAACAGTTGGTGCAAGTTGCCAACGACAATGGCGGAAGGGACAACGTGTCCGTAATGCTGGCCCAGGTCCTCGATTCGTTTGCAGCGAAGCAGGGTCTCCTGGCGCGAATTACGAGCATGTTCCGTTAATTAGGGAGGCAGTGCGTCAAGGCAGACGCTCTGCGATTAACACGGTCTAAAGAGAGCGATCACTGATATGTCACGTTTAATCCTGAGTCTGGACGGTCAGGTTCTGGCTGAGTACAACATGTCTAAAGAGCGGTACACGATCGGCCGGCTCCCGGATAATGATGTACGCATCGATAACCCTGCTGTCAGCGGACATCATTCGCTGATCATTAATATTCTCAACGACTCGTTCCTGGAAGACCTGAACAGCACCAACGGAACCTATGTCAACGGCAAGTTGATCAAGAAGCACGCACTGCAACACGGCGATGTCATCACTATCGGACACCACCAGCTCCGATTCTCCGACCAGCAAACGAATGACACCGAGCAGGACGAATTCGAAAAAACAATGGTTATCCCGGCCGGCCAACAAAGCGCTGACCAGCTTGCTGCAGCCGAAAAAGCGGCAGCGGTCGCGGCATCGGCCGAACCGAAAGTGGAACCGGGCGAACGGCATGACCTGAAAGTCGATATGCCGGAAGAGGAAGTTCGACCCTCGATTCGGGAAGAATCGGTACCGGTAAGAAAACCCGTCTACACACCGGAGCCAAAGGAGCATTCCCGGACTTCGGCTGGCATAGATCCCAGCAACGCGCCGACTGCGTTACCGCTGGCCAAACTGCAGGTATTAAGCGGTTCATTCGCCGGACGCGAACTGGAGCTGACGAAAGCATTAACCACCCTGGGTCGTCCCGGAGTCCAGGTAGCGGCAATTACCCGCCGTGCCGAGGGCTACTTCATCGTCCATGTCGAGAGTGGCGAGGAAGGCGACTATCCGCTCGTCAACGGGCAGCCGATTGGCGCCCAGGCGAGGAAACTGAACGACAATGATGTCGTGCAGTTAGCAGGCGTCAAAATGGGGTTTTTCGCCAGTTGAGATAGCAGGCCCCTGCCCGGCAGGACCACTAATCTCATTTTTCGAAGATCGCTTGCTCACGGTGAGTCACCCCGGTCACGAGCTGGTACGGTACCGTACCGGCATATTCGGCAACGGATTCAACCGGTAGTCCGTCTCCCCAAAGAATGACGGGATCCCCGGCACGATCGGTTGCATCCGGCCCAAGGTCCACGACGGTCAGGTCCATCGAAATGATACCGACAACCGGCACGCGACGACCGTTGACAATCACTGGCGTGCCGCCCGGTATGTAGCGCGTGTAGCCGTCTCCGTAACCGACGGCTACAATCCCCAGCGTGCTGTCTTGGCCTGATCGCCATGTGCCCCCGTATCCGACGTGCTCGCCCGCCAGCACCGGCTTTACAAGGATCAGCCTTGCTTCAAACTGCATTGCCGCTTTGAGACCCAGCTCCGCTGCGCTCCGGCCAGGGATCGGCGATACGCCATAGAGCGCGATTCCGGGCCTGATCCACAGCCGCCCCGCGTCAATGATCGTTTCGAATTCCCGCAATTCATTAGCCCAACCGAACAATCCTGCCGAGTTCGCGACGCTGACATCGCCGGGAAACCCGTCGATGAGGTCTTTGAACCTTTCAATCTGGACACGCGTGGTTTCATCAGACGGATTATCCGCATTCGCAAAATGCGTCATCACCTTTACGTCACTCACGGAGTCGCAGTTTTGCAGGCGGGAGATCGCTCCCGGTGCATCTTCAAGGCGAAAGCCGAGGCGATTCATCCCCGTGTCAACTTTTACCCAGACGGGCAGCCCTGGTCCATCCCGACTCTCCAGCCAGCGCACATGCTCGTCGCTGTGAATACAGGGGGATACCTCCAGGGAGACTGCCAGTTCGAGGTCGGCTCGTGAGAAGACACCACCGAGCATTACAAGCGGTTTATCAACGCCCGCTTCACGAAGTGTTCTCGCTTCAGAAAGTCGGGCAATCGCGAAGGCGTCCGCCTCTGCCAGGGCACCGGCACAGGCCAGCATGCCGTGGCCATAAGCATTGCCCTTGATCACGGCCATTGCCCGACAGCCGGGAGCCCTGTTTCTGATGGCCTGGAAGTTGTGTGTGACTGCGCCGAGCCTGATTCTGGCGCAAGCGCCGAATGTCACTGAAAAGTCTCGTCCGCGTAGGAGTCAGGGACCCAGTTTTCGAACTTGGTAAATCGACCCACGAATGTCAACGGGAACTCTCCGATCGGGCCATTACGCTGTTTGGCGATGCTTATGTCGGCAATGCCTTTGCGCGGCGTGTCCGGCTTGTAAACTTCCTCGCGATAGATGAACACGATCAGGTCAGCATCCTGCTCGATAGCGCCGGACTCACGAAGATCCGACATTACCGGGCGCTTGTCCTGCCGCTGTTCGACACTCCGATTAAGCTGTGACAGCGCGATGATCGGGACGCTGAGCTCCTTGGCAAGTGACTTCAGTGAGCGGGAAATCTCGGATATCTCGGTCGCCCGGTTTTCCGTGTTTCCGTGTACCTGCATCAACTGCAGGTAATCGAGCACAATCAGCCCGAGATTCGCCTCTCGTTTGAGGCGGCGGGCACGTGCCCGAATTTCAGTAGGAGACAAGCCGGGCGAATCATCGATATAGATTGGAGCATCAGACATCAGCTGAACGGCGGTATTGATTCTCGACCAATCCTCGTCCGGAAATTTTCCGGTTCTGAGGTGAGTCTGGTCGACCCGTCCGAGCGAAGAGATCATGCGAAATGCCAGTTGCTGAGATGGCATTTCCATAGAAAACACGGCTGTCGGAATTCGTGCACCGATCGCCGCATTCTCGGCAATATTGATTGCCAGTGTTGTTTTACCCATCGATGGGCGGCCCGCAATAATGACGAGATCGCCAGGCTGGAGCCCTGCCGTCAATTTATCGAATTCGGAGAAGCCCGTCGGAATGCCGGTAATATCGCCGCCAGACTGGTGGAGAAGATCGATTCGGTCCACTGCCTCGGGAAGAATCTGCTTCAGGGACTTGAACCCGGCCTTGCCCCGTGAGCCCTTCTCGGCAATTTCAAAGACAAGCCGCTCGGCTTCGTCGACGAGCTCGGTGGCCGTCCGGCCATCGCTCATGTAAGCACTGCCACTGATTTCGTTGCCGGCGGAAATCAGGGAGCGCAATGTCGACCTTTCGCGCAGGATGGTCGCATATGCCCTGGCATTGGCGGCACCGGGCGTTTCATTGGTCAGCGTAGCGAGATACTCGAGACCGCCGGCATCATCCAGCTGGCCGCGACTGCCGAGAAATTCTGACACCGTGACGACGTCACAGGGATGACCGTCTTCCGCGAGCTCGGTAATTGCGGCAAAGATCAAGCGGTGGTCTTTGCGATAGAAGTCCTGTGCGACGATCAGGTCGGCGACCTTGTCCCATGCCTGGTTATCCTGCATGAGCCCGCCTATCAGCGATTGCTCGGCCTCAATTGAATTTGGCGGCACCTTCAACCGACGCTCCGCAGCATCGGTGGGAATTACATCATCCAGTGCTCGAACCATATGGACCTGTCTCTCCGGACATTTACTGAAATACGCGGCTGGCCAGCCGCGTATCTATCTCAACCTGGGCACCGTTGCCGGTACGGCTGTATACCGTACCACAGGGTTTAATCTTCAGCGACAACCTTGAGGTTGATGTCCACATTCACGTCGGTATGAAAGTGCAGACCGATAACGAAGTCGCCAATCTCGTGAATCGGGCCATCAGGCATGCGAACTTCGGCGCGAGAAACCTCGACGCCCACTTTGCCGAACGCCTCGGCAATGTCTACCGGTCCAACGGATCCGAACAACTTGCCCTCGGAGCCTACGTTTGCGGGAATCACGAGATCCATCCCTTCGATCAACCCGGCCCGGGCCTTGGCTGCTGCCAATTCTTCGGCAGCCGCTTTTTCGAGGTCGGCACGTCTTGTCTCGAACTCGGCGAGATTTTGCTGCGTCGCAAGTGCTGCTTTGCCCTGCGGCAGCAGAAAATTGCGACCGTACCCCGGCTTGACGTGCACGAGATCGCCGATGTCACCGAGATTTTCAACTTTGTCCAGTAAGATAACGTTCATATTTAAAACCCTGTCGTCTCAATATTCCCTTCGCGCTACTTGTCAGGCAATTCAGGCCCGACTCGCGGACATGCGAGCGCGAAAATTAAACCACGCGTCAAGGTATCCCAATACGGAAAACCCGATCACTACCAATCCAAACAATGGCACCATAATTATATAGGTGCCGATTAACACAAACGACGGCACTCGCTTTTCAGCCACCAGCCAGTGCACGATTGCCAACCCCTGCAGCCAGAATGTCACGAATATCAGAAACGAAACATTTTGCAGCCAAACAGCGCTGGTGAAAACAGCCAGTACGGATGCAACCGCCATTATTGCGGCGATGACCCGACCGAAATTCAGGTCGCAAAATCGACCATAAATCGCTGCTTTTCCCGGCAGGTACTGATAAAAACCGTATCCAAGCAACAAAACCGTGATCAAAAACGACCAGACCACGAACACGACCAGCATGGTCAGCTGAGGCACGACAACTGAGCGGGACTCTACCAGCCAGTCGGCATACTCGATCGCCCCTGCCTCACGGAAGAGCGTAATCAAATCCGTAACTACACTGTCCCAATAGGTCGTCGGATCACCCAGTGTGACAAATATAGCCACCACCGCCAATGCCGCCAGTATGACCGAAACCTGCAAGGCCAGTGTAATGAGGCGCAGCCGGCGCGCCACTGCGGCCATCAAGTACGCTGGCGCCCAGACAACAACCGCACTCGCAACAATCTGGGCCATCTGCTCGCCCGAAACCAGTGCCAGCGCGGCCAGGAATGCAACCGATGCTACTGCCTGAATTAACGCCCAGCGCAATCCGACAGCAAAGACCAGGTGCACCATGACCAGGCCGCCGGTTATCGGGCTCAGACCGCTCGTTGCTGCCGTCAGCATTGGCAACAGCAAAGAGACCACCAGTCCAATGCCGCCATTCAGCGGTCGGGCGACAAGCCATGCGGCTATTGGCTGCATGCTCGCGCCCTGCCTAAACCTGAATCAATGCCGATCGGTATACGGCAACAAAGCGAGGTAACGAGCTCTCTTGACCGCCGTTGACAACTGGCGTTGATAATGTGCTTTCGTACCGGTAATCCGGCTGGGAACGATCTTGCCCGTTTCTGTAACGTACGCCTTGAGCAAATTGAGATCCTTGTAATCGATCTCTTTGATTCCCTCGGCGGTGAAGCGGCAGTATTTCCGTCTACGTGAATATCGACTCATTTCTTACTCCTCCGTCAGGCGTTCTTTGCTTCGTCAGCCGAATCGTCGGCATCGTCGTCATCGTCGTCATCGTCGTCATACGAGTCGTCGGCGTCGGCGTCATACGAGTCGTCGTCGTCCGACGCTTTATCATCGCCATCGCTATCGCCCTCGCTGTCGGTCCTGGCATCAGCCAGCATCGCTGCCTCGGCTGCTGCCTTGGCGTCGCGTCTACGCTGCGACTCTTTCTCCCGGACTTTCTCTTCCTCAACAGCAACAGCCATATGTGACGGCTCGGTAATCGCCTCTTTTCGGCTGATCACGAGATGTCGAATCACGGCGTCATTGAACTTGAACGCGCCCGTGATTTCATCGATGACGTTGCTGCCGGCCTCTACGTTCATCAGAACATAGTGTGCCTTGTGAACCTTGTTGATTGGGTGTGCCAGCTGGCGCCGACCCCAGTCTTCAGTGCGATGTACTGCACCGCCGGAGTCTGTGACCATGCTCTGGTATTTCTCAACCATTGCAGGCACCTGCTCGCTCTGGTCCGGATGAACCAGAAAAACGATCTCATAGTGTCTCATTGTGTTCCCTTTCGGTTGAAACCGCGTCGGCTACGCTCACTTGAATTCAGAGCACCTTCGCGGATTACAGCTTCCCGGCAAAGCCGGTGAAGCAAGGAGTCCCCCGCCTTGGACGAGGGACGGGCATGCTAACGGAGCGACGCCCCGTAATCAAGCAACATTCGCGGCAATTACAGGGCTCTAAGGCGATTTTTGCACCGAGCTCCCTGCCCCGGAAATAGACCAGGACGCCCCGCCCCGTCTAATCCCGCCCTCTCTGGCGCACGATCTCATACAGGCAAATTCCGGTCGCCACAGACACGTTCAGGCTGGATACGGCCCCCTGCATTGGCAGGCTGACCAAATGGTCGCAGCGCCCGGCAACATTCTTCTTAAGGCCCGAGTGCTCCCGGCCCATGACGAGTGCCACAGAACCCGCCAGGTCACAGTCATAGAGGCTTTTGTCGCCCGCATCACTGGTTCCGATGACCACCACGCCATACTCGCGAATCCAGTCCAGCGTCTTGCCGATATTGGAAACCACCGAGAACGGCACACTTTCGGCGGCACCGGCCGCCACCTTGCTAACAGTGGGACCGAGCCCTGCAGCGCCATGCCGTGGCACAACGACCGCATCGGCTCCGGCCGCATCGGCTGTGCGCAGGCAGGCGCCCAGGTTGTGTGGATCCTGGATGCCGTCAAGGATCAGCAGTAACAAAGGCCGGTCCTCAGTCAGTCTTTTTTCGACCAGGGTTCGGAGTGCGGCCTCATCCATTGTCCTGCTTCGTCGAATCTCGGCCACCACGCCCTGGTGCCGGTTCTCGCCACTCATCTGGTGAAGCCGTGCCCGATTGGCAGGCTGGATCTCGATGCCCCTGGCGTTTGCCTGGGCTATCAATGCCTCCAGTCTTGGGTTCGCCGTCTGGTATTCGGCGTATACCTTCAAAATGTCGCCGGGACGTTGGGAGATCAGCTGTTCGACCGTCCGCAGACCGGTTACATACTTCGCCTTGCTCATTTTCTCTTTTTCTTCCGCGGTCGCGACGCCCGTCCACCGTGATCATCATTGACGAGATTGAAATCGATGCGCCTGGTTTCAAGATCGACCTTCGCGACGATGACCTCAAGCCTGTCCCCCAAACGATAACGATTGCCCGTTCTTTCACCAATCAACGACTGGCTGCCGGGATCGAACTTGTAATAGTCATTGGCGAGACTGGTTACGTGAACAAGACCATCGATCTGTAGTTCCGGTATCTGGACAAAGGCGCCGAAGCTTGTCACGCCGGTAATGACACCCGGGAATTGTTCGCCGACCTTGGCCTCCATGTACTGGCACTTGAGCCACGCCTCGACTTCTCTTGTCGCTTCCTCGGCGCGCCGCTCGTGCGCAGAACAAACCGATCCCAGGTGTTCCATTAAATCCTGCTCGTAGGGGTAATTGCCCGCTTTGCCGCCACGAACGATATGCCGTATCGCGCGATGCACGAGCAAATCGGGATAGCGTCGGATCGGAGACGTGAAGTGTGCATAGGCGTCGAGCGCAAGGCCGAAGTGGCCGATATTCTTCGGCGTATACTCCGCGTGCTGCATGGAGCGCAGCATTGCCATCGAGATCGCAGCGGAATCCGGTCGGTCGCTTACCTGCTCTATCATCTTGTTGAAATCCCGCGGCTGCACATGATCCGGGTGCGGCACTTTTAATCCGAGACTCACAAGGTAAAGGCGTAAATCGTCAAACCGGTCGGCGTCCGGTTTCGCGTGCACTCGATACAGACCCGGAATCTTGTTCTTGCGAATGAACTTTGCTGCCTGCACGTTCGCGGCGATCATGCACTCCTC
>JAHEFD010000120.1:3021-7460 GCA_024640345.1 Woeseiaceae bacterium | reverse complement strand
GCGGCCGCGATCATCATGTCGCGTGCCGTTGCGCCCGCGTTTCTCAGCAGGTCGAACTGATCGCGAATGCTCGTAGAGCCGTCGGTATTCTGGTTGCCGTACTTCTCGTGACCGATAGCCTGGATGAGTTCGATCTTGTCCCAGTCCGCTTCCATCTCGTCAGCAATAACCTGTGGCAACGAAGTGCGAATGCCCTGGCCCATCTCGGACCGGTGGCAATAGATCTCGACGATGCCATCGTTGCGAATATTGACGTAAACATTCGGCGCGACGGATGCAGCTCCTTTCGCGGCCGGGCCGACTGCCGCTTTGTCTGGCTGGCAGGCACTGGCAAAGGTTAAAGCGAACACGAGGCCTCCACCGGCCTGGCCCGTACGTTTCATGAAATCCCTGCGGCTGATCTTCCGGAGTTCGCTCATGACCTTTCTCCTGCGGCACGGTGTATCGCCTTGCGAATTCTCGTGTAGGTGCCGCATCGACAGATGTTGCCGCTCATCGCCTCGTCGATATCGGCATCGGTAGGATTCGGGTTACGCTCCAGGAGGGCTACCGCGCTCATTATCTGGCCCGGCTGGCAGTAGCCACACTGAGCGACGTTCAGCTCCCGCCACGCAACCTGGACCGGGTGGCTGCCATCCGAGGTCAGGCCTTCGATCGTCGTTACCCTGGCGCCTTGGGCCGCCGAAGCGGGAACCACGCAGGAGCGCATCGGCTCGCCATCGATATGAACGGTGCAGGCTCCGCAGAGCGCTTTTCCGCAACCGTACTTGGTGCCGGTCAGGCCGGCGATATCGCGGATTGCCCACAAGAGTGGCATGGCGGGATCCACCTCCAGACTCACACTCTCGCCGTTAAGTTCGAATTCAATAGCCATTGCAACATCCTGCTGGTAACTGGTGGACTGTCAATGATAGCGCAATGTTTCTGCAATCGTGTCCTCCGGAGGGGCTAAAAAATGAACAACGAATGACGCCTTCGGCATCGGCACATGTTTATGAGCCGGTTGCGACCGAATCGTTTTGAAGTCGACGCCTGGTGATAAGCGGCGCTTTGTACCCCGGAGCTTAAGGTTTCGGTTGCAGGGAATATTGCTGGCAGTGACGTGCGACAATGGCCGGGCAAACGAGAGGCGGAATTGCCAGGACAGGTTTTAATGGTCAAGTATCAAACACTTTTCAAGCGAGTCGCGGAAATCACCGAGAATGATCGCAAAGACATAGCCGGGCTTTACCTTTCGTACTATGACGGAAGTGACGAAGAACGAGTCACCGGGGATCTCGCAGAAAAGACGGAAGTTCTTTTGCTCTATTACGAGGAGTCGCTGGTCGGCTTCACCACGCTTCAACTGTACGATTTCGAGTGGCAGGGTTCTGTCGTACAGATCATCTATTCGGGTGACACCGTCGTCCACCATGCACATTGGGGACAGCAGGCGCTGGCATTCGCCTGGATCGAAAATCTCGGCAAGCTGAAGCGCGAACGGCCCGATGTTCCGCTTTACTGGTTTGTCATTCTCAAAGGCCACAGAACTTACAAGTTCCTGCCCGCCTTCGGTAAGTCGTTCTATCCTCACTGGTCCATCGATCGCTCGGATTTGAAGCCCCTGGCGGATGCCCTCGCGATGGAGAAATTCGGCGACACTTATTCTCCGGATACGGGACTCGTGAAATTCGCCGAGTCGAGAGGCCACCTCAGCGCCGAGTTTGCGTACCCTTCAGAAAATGAAAAGCAAAAGGAGGCGGTTCGGTTTTTCCTGGAGAAAAATCCCGGCTACGCGCTGGGGCATGAGCTCGTATGTCTTTGCGAAATTTCCGAAGAAAACATGCGACCACTGACCAAACGAATTTTCAAACGGACTAACGTGTGAGCCAGGGCTGGAAACACCTGGCCGGTCTGGGGACCGGTTTTCACAACGCTGGTGGTACGGCGCTACGACAGGAAAGCTGGCTATTCGATTGCCTGCGAAGAAATGCAGCAAGCGAATACGGCAGGCGATATCGCTTCGACACGATTCGCTCTGTCCGGGACTTCAAGGAGCGGGTGCCGGTTATTTCTTATGAGGATGTCGAGCCCCATATACAAAGAATGTCGGACGGCGAAGCGGACGTCCTGTTTGCCGGGCGGCCGATCGCTTTCGAGCGTACAGGAGGCAGCACCCGGGGAAGCAAGCTGATTCCATATTCCTCGCACAGCCTCAGGGATTTCCAGGCGGCACTGCTGCCGTGGCTCGGAAACAGCATCCGGCAATTCGACATTACGTCCGGCACGGCCTATTTCTCGATCAGCCCGGCTACGCGACAGTCAGAGGTATCCGCCGGCGGTATACCTGTCGGGCTGCCGGATGGTGCGTACCTTGGTGCCGATGCCCTTACAGCATTCGGACAAGTTACCGCGGTGCCGGCCTGGGCAGGAAGTTTGCACGATGTCGCAGAGTGGCAGCTTGCGACACTTTACTGGCTTATAAGCCGGGAAGACCTGGTACTTATTTCGGTATGGAGCCCGACCTTTATGCTGGTGCTCCTCGATGCGCTGGAGAAAAGAAGGGCAGAACTTGCAGACTTGCTGCAATGCGGGGGAGTCGTGTCCGGGCACACACTCTCGCCCGACGCGGGTGCGCTTGCACGCCTGGACCGATACATGGACGAAAGGGACGCCCGTGCTATCTGGCCCAAGCTGAAACTGGTGAGTTGCTGGGCTGACGCATCGTCAAAACCATTTTTCGTGCAACTCAAGGAACGCTTGTCGCACGCGACATTTCAAGGCAAGGGTTTGTTGTCTACCGAAAGTGTCGTTACGGTACCCGACAGGGCCGGCCGTCCGGTCCTAGCACCGGATAGTGGCTTCTTTGAATTTCAGTCCGATTGTGGAGACCTGTACACTGCCCATGAGTTGACCGCCGGTGAGCAATTCGAGGTGGTCATCACGACATCCGGAGGATTGTATCGTTACCGGACCGGCGATCGCGTATTGTGTGAGGGCCTGGCCGATGAGCTTCCGGTGCTTCGCTTCTCGGGAAGAGAAGGATTAACCTGCGACATCGTCGGTGAGAAGTTGAATGAGGATTTCGTTTTATCATGTCTCGAAGATGTTCCCGGATTTCGCATGCTGGTACCTGTTCGTACGCCACAAACCAGGTACACGCTGGTTGTGGATAATCAAGACCAACATGCAGCAGCTGCACTGATCGATCGGGTCGAAGCGCGCCTTTCCGAAAATCCGCAGTACGCGTATGCGCGTCGCATCGGTCAGCTCGAGAAGCTGTCGCTGTTTGAAGCCGCGCAACCGCTCGATAAATACATAAGACGCCTCGTAACTGCCGGTGCGCGGCTGGGCGACGTGAAGGTGACCGCGCTTCGCGCCGAGACCGACTGGCTCGAAACATTTTCGGGGACTGCGACATGAAGATCGTACTCATCTCGCCCAAGGGTCCGCTATACAGGCACAAAGGGGGCATATTCAAAAAGTCCCTTCGCTATCAGCCCCTGACATTAACCACGCTGGCGGCGCTCGTGCCCGACGAATTGAACGCTGATGTAGCGCTTTTCGACGAAGGGATTGAGGATATTCCCCTGGACCTGGATGCCGACCTGGTCGGCATGACTGTGATCACGGGCACGGCCGCGCGAAGTTACGAGCTGGCGAGGCAGTTCCGGGAGCGAGGCATTCCGGTTGTGCTCGGCGGGCCGCATGTCACATTGTTGCCGGAAGAAGCAATGGAGCATGCCGATTCGATCTGTGTCGGTTACGCGGAGGATACCTGGCCGCAACTGCTTCGTGATTTCGAGCTTGGCCAATTGCAGCCTGTTTACCGCCAGGGCCCGAACCTGTCACTCGCGAACTCGCCGTTCCCGAGGCGCGAACTCTTCGACGCAAAGCACTTCCTGACCCAGGCGGTGTTCGAAGCCACTCGCTCGTGCGCCCACGACTGCGAGTTTTGTGTGGCCCCTTCAGCGTGGGGCCGCAAGCAATTTCAAAGGCCGGTCGACTGGGTGATCGAGGATATCCGGCGCGTGGGTGAAAAACGGATTCTCTTCATCGATCTCAACCTCGTGTCCGACACGAAGTATGCAAAAGCGCTCTTCACCGCGCTGATCCCGCTGGGCGTTACCTGGTTCGGTTTATCCACCGTGCTCATCGCCCATGACGAGGAACTCATGGAACTGATGGCAAGAAGCGGCTGCCGGGGATTGCTGCTGGGCCTGGAAACGGTATCCGGGGCAAACCTCAGGAACATGAAGAAGCCATTCAACGCCTCGGTGGATTACAAGTCGCTTATCGGTGAGCTGCATCGGCTGGGCATCGCCGTCCAGGGGTGCTTCGTCTTCGGGCTCGATCACGATACGCCGGATGTGTTCGAGGCGACGGCGGAATTTGCCATCGACGCAGGAATAGACCTGCCACGATTTTCCGTGCTGACGCCGTTTCCAGGCACACCGCTT
>JAHEFD010000120.1:0-2921 GCA_024640345.1 Woeseiaceae bacterium | reverse complement strand
ATTCGTTTTTATGACGATCGTATGGAAAAGATACCCTACGACGAGCCGACCGATGCCGTTGCGATTTCGCTCGAAACCTACACCGCGAAGCGCGTGTACCAGATTGCCAGCGAATATCGAAAACGGAACGTGCCGGTTATTGTCGGCGGCTTTCACGCCAGCCTGGTGCCGGAAGAGGCGGAGCGCTATGCAGAGGCGGTTGTCGTCGGCGAGGCCGAGCCGATCTGGCCAACGGTCATCGACGACCTGCGACACGGGACCCTGAAAAAACGCTACCACGGATTCGAGCGACCGAAACTCGACCAGATCTGCCCGGACCGGAGTATTTTTCGTGGCAAGCGCTACCTGCCCATCGGCCTGGTGGAAACCGGCCGCGGTTGCCGCTTCCCCTGCGAGTTCTGTGCCATCCAGGCGTTCTTTGACAGGACACATCGCACCCGACCGATTGATCATATCCTGGCCGAGCTGCAGTCCCTGAAAAAAAGCAGGAAGGTATTCTTTTTCGTCGACGATAACTTCGCGGGAAATATCAAGGCAGCCAAACCGTTGCTCGAAGCAATGGCCCCGTTGAATATTCGCTGGATCACGCAGATGAGTATCAATGCGGCTCACGACGAGGAATTTCTGGAGCTGCTCTCAAAGAGCGGTTGTAAAGGCGTCCTGATCGGCTTCGAGTCGCTCGACCGGGAAACGCTGCGTTCGATGAAGAAGAACTTCAACGCAATGCGCGGCGGTTACGAGGTTGCCCTCAGGAATTTGCGCCGCTACAACATAAGGGTCTACGGAACTTTCGTCTTCGGATACCAGAACGACACTCCCGAAACCTTCGACAACACGGTCGAATTCGCCATCGACCAGCGACTGTATATTGCGGCCTTCAATCACCTGACGCCGTTTCCGGGGACTGCGCTCTACAGCAGGCTGAAAGAAGAAAACCGGCTGCGATTCGAGGCGTGGTGGTTAGACGACGAGTACCGTTACAACGACGTGCCTTTTGTTCCCGAGCGACTCAAACATGAAGACGTTACACGTCTTTGTGTCGAGAGCAGGCGGAAGTTCTATTCCTGGGGAAGCATACTGCGTCGCGGTTTCGAAAAAACCAACCGCAGCGACCCGTTCATGTTCCGAAACTTTTTTCCCATTAATCACATGCACAGGGTGGATGTCAGTAACCGGAACGGTTATCCGCTCGGCGATGAAAACTGGCAGGGCTCGATGCTGGAAGCCAGTCGATGAATTCGGCGGCAATCAGGAGCAGCGAGGCTTCGGCGAGTTTCTCCGCGGACGGAGTGACCTACCAGAAGGCCGGCCCCGCTGATGATCGGGAAATTCGCGAGCTCCTGCGCAGCAATGACATGGACTCGTGGGTGCGTATGTCGATCGAGCGCGAGCCCTCATTCTTTCATGGCGAGAACCTGGCAGGCCAGTCGTCCACGGTCATCGCGCGCAAGTCGCAATCACCACAGCAGGTGGTCGGAATGTATTCACTGGCGATGCAACAAGCCCATGTGAATGGCGTCCCCGTCGAGACCGCTTACCTGGGGGCATTGCGGGTGAATCCCGAATTCCGGCACAGGCTGCGAATTCTGAAAAATGGCTTTGCTTCAGCGCGGGCACTCTATGGCGTTGACGAGATGACGGTGTTTACGAGCGTAGCCAGTGAAAATGTCGCGGCGCGGAGATTGCTCGAAGCCAATCTTCGCGGCATGCCCTGTTACACGCCAGCAGGAGAAGTGGAAAGCATGGGATTTTCCACCCGGCAGGGAAAGTCCGCAGGACTGCTGCAACCGGCGACGGCGGCAGACGTTCCGGCACTGGTGGAATTCTTCAATAGCGCTGCCGGAAGCTATCAATTCTCACCGGTTTTGAGCAAAGAGTGGCTGACTGGCCTGCCGCGTTCCGGTGGACTTCGGCTCAGCGACTTCTGGCTGCTGAAAGACGGGGCCAGGCTTCGTGGCTGCATTGCTATCTGGGACCAGAGGGCCTTCAAGCAAATCGTTGCCCGTGGCTACCGGTTTCCTCTCAATATTCTGTTGGGCGGCTATAACTTTTACGCCAGGCTCACCGGTCGAATTTCTCTTCCCCGGCCCGGTGATGAGCTGCAACAAGTCTTCCTCTCGTTCCTCGCGCTGGACAATGAGGCCCGTGACAACGTTGACGAGATCGTAAGAGAGGCTTTGCTGATATCCGGACAAAAAGGCGCACGTGTCGGCACGCTGGGGTTGTCGGCTGAGAATCCGCTCGCGTTGCGCTTGCAAAACCGCCTGCACGCCAGCGTCTATCGATCATGCATTGAAACCATCCACTGGCCGGATCGTCCGGCACCGGTACTGGATGGACGCCCGCCACAACCCGAGATTGCCCTTCTGTGAAGCTCTGCCGGATTACACTGTTGCGTCCCAATATGGGTGATTACCGGTCTACCGACGGGCTTCCGCCCCTGTCGCTGGCCATCCTGGCTGCGCGAACGCCCGATGACGTTGAGGTGACCTTCTACGATGACAAGGTAGAGGTCGTGCCCGAAGACGATCATCCTGACATGGTAGCGCTCACCGTAGAGACCTTCACCGCGCACCGGGCGTATGAACTCGCGCGGCGCTATCGTGAAAAGGGCGTTCCCGTCGTCATGGGCGGATATCATCCGACGTTCCTGCCGGACGAGGCTTTGCAGCACGCCGACGCCATCGTTGTTGGCGACGCCGAAGGCAGCTGGGAACAGTTGCTTGATGATTTCAAAAACGATCGCATGCAGCAAATCTACTCGGGCGGTAACACGCGGCCCATTGACGACTTCGTGCTTGACCGCAGCATATTCAAAGGCAAGAAGTACCCGCCCGTCGAACTGGTGCAATACGGTCGAGGTTGCCGGTTTGCCTGCGATTTCTGTTCCATTCGCACTTTCTACCAGGACAACATCCGGC
>JAHEFD010000119.1 GCA_024640345.1 Woeseiaceae bacterium | reverse complement strand
CGAAGAGCTTTGATTCCCTCGAACTGCCGTCCATGAGACCCGGCAGCCTGATTCGCGAATTCGGACCCGGCATGATGTTGATGATGACCGGCATTGGAACGAGCCATCTCGTTACTGCGCCTGTCGCCGGCGGCCGATACGAGTACGCCCTTCTCTGGTGCCTGCCAATCGCCTACATCTTCAAGTACTACGGTTTTGAAATGGCTATTCGATTCACGCATGCGACAGGCCGCAGCATGCTGGACGCATACGCCACAGCCTGGAAGAAGATTCCCGTCTGGTATGTGCTGATTACGACGATCATACAGTCGGCCGTCGGGCAGGCCGGCAGGCTGATTGCTGCCGCAGCCGTGGTCTTCTATTTCATTCGCATGTATCTCGGTGTCGACATACCCGGGCTCGGCGATGACCAGGAGCTGGCTTTGTACGGCTTCCTGCTTGGAATAATGTCCGTCGCAATTATTCTGCGCGGCCGCTACGTGGTTGTTGAACTCGCGACCAAGATTGCCGCCGGGATATTGATTGTCTGCACCCTGGCCGTCTTCGTTGTGGAACCGGCGCCTGTCAGCGAGTTCGTGCATTTCTTCAAGCTGGAAAAACCCGAGGGGTCGTGGCTGATCATCGCATCGTTCCTGGGCCTTTTGCCAACAGGCATCGATGTGTCGCTCCAGGCATCAGAATGGGGCAAAGCCAAAAAGGTCGGAATGGGTCGCCTGCGCAGCGAGATGGAAGCGGAAGGGCTTGCCACTAAGTTCGACGCATTCAACAGCCGGAAGGAAGACCTGACGGTCAATGTTTCCAAGCTGCCGGACCACGCGCAGGAATATTGCCGGCGCTGGTTCAGGATCGGTCTGCTCGACTTCAGGGTCGGCCACGTTATTTCGTTCGTACTGGCAACAATCTTTCTCGTGCTCGCGGCGGTGTGGCTCTATCCCAGTGATGTTAGCGGCAATGCCGTAATGGGCGAGATAGCGAAGATCTTTACGGAAAGCGTGGGACCGAGCCTGATGCTTGTTTTTCTCGCCGGCGCTTTGGCCGCGACTTACTCCACCGCATTCAATTATTTCGACGGCTGGCCGCGCGTCGTAGGTGCCTGTTGCAGGAACCTGTTCCGGAAGACCGCCGCCCTGCCGAGGAAATCGCGCGAAGAAGTCGATCCACGATATCGCTGGACCTGGTATTCGGAGTACAACATTTATCGAATCAGCATGTTTTTTTCGCTGATCACTTCGGTAGCGATCATTGCCGGAATACCAAGACCTGTCTTCCTGGTGCTGGTTGCCTCCGCGCTCGCTTATTTCGTGGCGCCTGTTATCTACTTCCTGAATCTATACTACTGCATGACTGTCATTCCGAAGGAAGACAAGCTTTTTTACCCTTCGACTTTCGCTACCTGGTTCAGCTGGCTGAGCCTTGTCATCTTTACCGGCATGTCTGCCATCCTGATCCTGCAGCGCGTATTTGGCATCTCGCTGTTCTGACGCCGCGCTACGGCACCAATCGTGCTGGTGATAATGTAAGTTTTTGCTTGCGACAGATCTAAGTGCGCGCCGGGCAGCACTGGTTCACCGGGGCGGTCTCAGTATCGATAACAACTTTGCGTAACAAAGCCGCCAGCTTGCTGCGTTCCTTCGCGGAGATTCCCTGGATGCATTTGTCAGCCGCATCCAGGCGGTGCTGAATTGCCTGGTCGATAACGCGAACGCCGCGAGCGGTAAGACAGACGATCACACCGCGCCGATCCTTCGCGTCAGGCTTCCGTCGAACAAGCTTCTTCAACGTCAGCTTGTCTATTCGATTGGTCATTGCCCCCGCGCTCAGCGAGGTAGCTTTGGCAAGGTCTGTTGCCGCCAGGCCAAATGGATCACCCTGACGTCGCAACGCCGACAGGACATCATATTCCCACAGCTCCAGGCCAAGACCGGACAGAGCGCCAGTTGCCAGTTTCAGGAAAGTCTTGTGCAGCATGAGCACCCGAACAACGACCGCGAGAGCCGAAGTATCCAGATCGGGCCGCTCGTGCAGCCACTGTTTCAACATCAGATCAACAGCATCCTGTCGCATGGTTCGTTATTTCTCGTTTGATTATGTTATTTCGACAGAAAAATACGTACTGTCGACGTAGACAGAAATATACTTTTATATCAAAATACTATCTCAACTGACGAGGTTTGTCGTTTGCCCGAAGCTCGCGAATCCGGCCGGTCGGCCCCGGTTCACGAATACTCTCAAACGGCCAAATATCGTACTTCTTTGTAGAAAAACCAGATTGCGCAAGGAGACATTAAATGCGTATCGATCGTGACACCTATACCGACTTCCTGCTAGCCGACGACGAATACATTGCACAAATTATTGCAGGACTTCCCAGTGAATCGCCGAAGCGAATTCTGGCTAAAAGTCGCCATGAGTCCTTTGAAGATGATTTCGATGAATACAATGTCAACTTCGATGATGATTCAGACTTCGATGACGATGACTGGGATAAGGCTTAGCCACCTGTGCTGACCAGCCAATTTGGCGCGATCGCGGATCACCGTAATCGCGCAAGAGTCAGGTTGTGCAACCAGCGGAAATTCGTTACCGAGACGACTATCAATCGCCCCTGAGATCACCAGAACCTGTCGCCACCGGCCTGGCGAGACGGCACCGTAATTCCGCAGCATTTTTCCCGTACCGGGGCAAAGCGGGAACCTGAAACTTGGGGTCGGGCGGCGAGCGACCGCCACCCTGACCCCATCAACCACCCCCCCGCAAAACAGGCTTGTGTGCCGGGTAGCAAAATCCAAAAAAAAGCGTTGACATGCGTGTCGGCAGGAATATAGTTCGCGAAATTTCGCGGGCAACTGCCCGCACGATCCGAAGGGCCGGATCGGCTTTTGTTTGCAGGTCGCCCAACTGCGCGACAGGATTTATACAGATGAAAGCTATTGTCACGACAGTGGAAGAGCCTCCCGACGCCGTGGGTATTGACCCCGACCTTAAGACCCCCTCCTCCAGCATCGTTTCACTCACCAATCACATTGACAAGACCATCCACAAAGGCGGACGGTCGCGGTTTCGCGTGTCCGAGAGATCGGCTGAGTTCCTGGGAACCCACTACCCGGATACGAGCATCTCTGACTGGAACAACTGGCGCTGGCAGAACCGCAATCGAGTTCGCACGCTGGTTGAACTCGGTCGAATGATCAACCTGACCGATGAAGAGATCGCAGCGATCTCACGCCATACGGGCGCGCTCCCTGTTGGCATCACCCCTTATTACGCAAGCCTGCTTGATCGGGACAACCCGATGCAGGGGCTTCGCCGCACGGTGGTGCCGGTACTCGGTGAGTACGAGCCAGGTCGCGGGGAAAACGAAGACCCGCTGGGCGAAGACTCGCACAGCCCGGTTCCCGGCCTGGTCCATCGTTATCCGGACCGCGTCCTGTTGCTGGTCACCAATTTCTGTTCGGTTTATTGCCGCTACTGCACGCGTGCCCGCATGGTGGGCTCGGTCGGTGAACGAAGCGTCAAGAAAACCGATATCGAAGCGGCGCTGGACTACATCGAAAACACGCCGGCCATTCGTGACGTCCTGATCTCTGGCGGCGACCCGCTGAGCCTTGATGACGATCGCCTGGAATACATCCTGCGACGGCTGAGAAAGATTCGTCATGTCGAATTTGTTCGAATCGGCAGCAAGCAACCGGTTGTGCAACCGATGCGTGTTACGCCGGAACTGACCCGGATCCTGAAGCGATACCACCCGCTTTGGATGAGCCTGCATTTCACTCATCCTGACGAGGTAACGCCAGAGGTTACCGAAGCTTGTGGCAGGCTGGCCGATGCCGGCATACCGCTTGGCAGCCAGACGGTGCTGCTAAAAGATGTTAACGACGATGTGGAAACGCTGAAAAGCCTGATGCATGGCTTGCTGCGCATTCGCGTCAAACCCTATTACCTCTATCAGTGCGATCCGATTTCCGGCTCGTCCCATTTCCGCACGCCGGTATCGAAAGGTGTCGAGCTTATCCGTGGTCTGCGTGGCCACACGACGGGCTACGCGGTGCCGACGTTTGTTGTCGATGCTCCGGCCGGAGGCGGCAAAATTCCGCTCGCGCCGGACTACGTGGTTGGCTATGAAAATGGCGACCTTCTGCTAAACAGTTATGACGGCGGCGTTTACCGGTATCCCGATTCGGGCCCCATGGTAGGACGCCCTGAAGTGGTGCAATCATGAGAAATCGTAAACTGCATATTGGTGTGACTTATGACCTTCGCGACGCCTGGCTTGCCGAGGGTTACAGCGAAGTTGAGACCGCGGAATTTGACCGGCAGGAGACGATTGACAGTATCGTCAAAACTCTCCGACAGCTGGGGTACAACCCGGATCCGATCGGCAATGTCCGGCAGCTCGCTGCACGCCTGGTGTCAGGTGACCGCTGGGATCTCGTCTTCAATATTTGCGAAGGGATGCACGGCATGGGTCGCGAGGCACAGGTTCCTGCCCTGCTGGACGCCTACCAGATTCCACACGTATTCTCGGACACGCTGGTCTGCAGCCTGACGCTGCACAAGGGAATGACAAAAGACGTCGTTCGCGCAGCCGGTATCGACACGCCCGACTTTTTTGTCGTCAATGAACCGGCGGACATTCGTAGTATCAAGTTGCCGTTCCCGCTGTTTGCAAAGCCGGTTGCCGAGGGAACAGGCAAGGGCGTCAGCCGAAACTCGAAAATTGAAAATACGAACCAGCTGAACAAGGTCTGCCGCGAGCTTCTTACAGCTCATCAGCAACCCGTGCTGGTGGAACGATTTCTGCCTGGTCGGGAGTTTACCGTCGGTATCGTCGGTACCGGCCGTAAAGCCAAGGCACTGGCGACGCTTGAAATAGTATTGTTGCCTGGTGCAGATGCCGAGGTGTACTCGTACAACAACAAGGAAAACTGTGAAGAACTGGTGCAATACAAACTGCTGCCGAAAAGCGAGCTGAGCCGCAATGTTGAATCCGTTGCAGTTCGTGCATGGCAAGCATTGGGATGTCGTGACGGTGGCAGAATCGATCTGCGACTGGACGAGTCCGGCGCGATACATTTCCTCGAAGTGAACCCGCTTGCCGGTTTGCACCCGGAGCACTCGGATCTCCCGATTATGGCAACCATGGTTGGCATCAGTTACGCCGACCTGATTGGGCGCATCATGAACTCGGCCGTAGCACGTAATGCTTTGGGTGTTCGCGAGGGGTTACTGGCCGCTTGATGCGGGTGCAACACCAATGGACACCCACGCAAGATCAACTATTGTCGTCCTGCACGAAGCATTCTCCGCCGATGCGCGTGCTGATGAGCTCGATGCGCTGACGCAGGTCAAGGAAGTGAGTTCCACGCTGCGTACGCTCGGATGGCAGGTGGAAGAACTGGCCACAGATCTCGACCTCGCCGTCACGAGCGCCAGTCTGCAACAGGCCGGCGCCGGCTGCGTATTCAACCTGGTCGAATCGTTGGCCGGCAGGGGCGAACTGATATCGCTGGTGCCATCTGTGCTCAATACGCTGGGGATTCCTTTTACCGGGTCGAGCGCGGACGCTATTTTCCTCAGTTCGCAGAAACTGCTCGCTAAACGGTGGATGGCCGTTCATGAAATTGCCACACCCGGGTGGATTGCGACAGAGGACATGGCGGGCTATGACGACAGCAAATGGATCGTCAAGTCGGTCTGGGAACATGCTTCACTGGGCCTGGACGACGACTCGGTTGTGCGCGGACGGACGGCCCTGCGCCGGCGACTTAAGCAGTGCAAGGAATTATATGGTGGCGAATGGTTCGCGGAGCGCTTTATTGACGGCAGAGAATTCAATATCTCGCTGATTGAAGAAGATGGCGAGCCACGCGTACTGCCTGTTGCGGAAATCTCCTTTGAAAATTTCCCTGCCAGGAAACCGAAGATTGTCGGTTACGACGCCAAGTGGAAGGCTGACACCGAAGAGTATCGAAATACACCGCGCGTTTTTCCGGACTTGTCAAAGTCCGAACGGGACCGCCTGACGGAAGTCGCCAAAAAATGCTGGCGCATTTTCGGCCTCAGTGGCTACGCCCGTGTCGATGTCCGTATGGACAATCGTGGCGTACCCTGGGTACTGGAAATCAATGCCAATCCCTGCCTGTCTAAAGACGCAGGCTTCGTTGCTGCAGCGGCAGAGACCAGTCTCGATTTTGAACACATCATCGAGACGGTTGTCACCGCGGCAATTCCACGACAAACTGAAATGCCGGAGCGCTCTCTGCAGGCGTAGGCAACCGAAAGGCAAAATGTTTCGAATTCACAAGGTTTTTGACGTTACGACGCCAACCAACCGGCAGTTATTGAGCCAGGTTCAGGCCATGTTGCGCGTCCAGTTCCAGGATCTCAGCGAAAGGGACATAGCGAAGCTTCCAGTGCAGCTTGCCAATCCCCTCAAGTACCGTTTTCGTTCCATCCTGATGGTCGCCGAAGACGGTGCCGGCACCGTTCGCGGATTCGCCATGCTGTTGCATGCGCCCGACCTCGAGTTCTGCTATCTCGACTACGTCTGTGCCGGGCGCGGCGCAACCGGTGGCGGCATTGGCGGTGCCCTGTACGAGCGTGTGCGTGAAGAAGCAAGTCAGCTGGGCGTGATCGGTATTTTCCTCGAGTGCCTGCCGGATGACCCGGCTTTGTCACCCGATGTCACAACCAGGAAACAGAACGTTGCCCGGCTCCGGTTCTATGAGCGCTTTGGCGCACGACCACTGGCTAACACGGCCTACGAAACCCCTCTGACCGAAGGCGATACGGATCCGCCCTATCTTGTTTTCGACAACCTCGGTCAGACCAGGCGACCGTTGAAGCGCACCCAGGCCAGGGAAATTGTCCGTGCAATTCTCGAGCGAAAATACGGCGGTGTCTGCCCGCCTGAGTACATCGACAAGGTTGTCAATTCTGTCAGCGACGACCCGGTGCGTCTGCGCGACGCCAAATACATAAAGAGTGAACCGGAATCCGGGTTAACGCTAAAGCCCAAACAGCGCAAGATAGCGCTGATCATCAACGAACAGCATTCGATTCACCACGTGAACGACCGAGGATATGTCGAGGCGCCTGTGCGCATCAGTTCGATTAAAAAGGAGCTGGACCGTACAGACCTGTTCGAGGAGGTTGAGCCGCGCAATTACGGTATCGCGCCAATCGAGGCGGTACACGACCATGACTTTGTTTTGTTCCTGAAGAAAGCGTGCGCAAACGTTCCGCCCGGAAAGTCTGTCTACCCCTACGTGTTTCCGACACGCAACCGGACCCGACCACCGAAAGATTTGCCACTCCGCGCCGGGTATTACTGCCTCGATACATTCACTCCGTTAAATGCCAACGCATACAAAGCGGCACGCAGGTCGGTGGACTGTGCTGTTACGGGTGCCGACACGCTGCTTGATGGTGGACGGGTCGCCTACGCGCTGGTCAGGCCTCCGGGCCACCATGCAGAGCATGATGCCTTTGGGGGGTTTTGCTACTTCAACTCGTCTGCAATTGCCGCCCACCG
>JAHEFD010000118.1 GCA_024640345.1 Woeseiaceae bacterium | reverse complement strand
CGCCTTTGGATCAAAGCGGTAGCGCTCAACACCGGCTTTCTTCTGAGCTTCATAGTCCCGCAGGGCCTTGATCGCGGGTTTTGCCGCCAGGAATATGACCAGGATTCCAACAATATTGAGCCAGGCCATCAGGCCGACACCGATATCGCCCAGGGCCCAGGCTAACCCGGCTGTCTTGATCGTGCCGTAAAAAGCGGCCGCCATCAGGCCCAGCTTGAGGAGCAGCATCAAGCCGGGTATGTTGAAAGTCCGCTTGATATAGGCCACGTTGGTCTCGGCGATGTAGTAGTAGGCAAGCAGTGTGGTGAAGGCAAAAAAGAACAGGGCAACCGCGACAAAGGGCGCACCGACGCCCGTGACCATTGAATCGACTGCGATCTGCGTAAACGCCGGGCTATTCGGGTCAACGGTCATGGCAAGAGTGCCACCTGAAACAGCGCCATCGACACCGGTTACGTGATAGGCACCGGTGATCAGGATCATGAACGCGGTGGCGCTGCAGACCAGCAGCGTATCGACATAGACGGAAAACGCCTGCACCAGTCCCTGCTGGGCGGGGTGTTCCACTTCGGCCGCGGATGCGGCGTGCGGGCTGGTGCCCTGCCCCGCCTCGTTGGAGTAAACGCCGCGCTTCACACCCCAGCCAATCACCGCCCCGAAACCCGCCATTGGCGTGAACGCATCGTTGATGATGAGGGCGAAAATACCCGGTACCGCTTCGTAGTTCATGATGATGATCACCAGCGCGCTGATGACATAGCCGAGTGCCATGACCGGTACAACGAACTGGGTAAAATGCGCGATGCGTTTGACCCCACCGAAAATAATGATTCCAAGCAATACTACGATGGCGCCACCAACGGCCAGCTTGACCGAGCTCACTTCTCCGAACGGGCTTTGGATCAGTGCGCCGCCCCCGAGCGCCATGTCAGCGGCGTTACCGATAGCGTTCGCCTGCACGCCTGGCAACAGAAAACCGGTCGCGAGCACCGTGGCCATGGCGAATATCCACGCATACCACTTCTGCCCGAGGGCTTTTTCAAAATAGAATGCCGGCCCGCCCCGGTATTGCCCTTCATCCACTTCCTTGTAAATCTGCCCCAGCGCCGATTCGACATACGCCGTGGATGCGCCGAGGAAAGCGACCAGCCACATCCAGAAGACCGCACCCGGGCCACCAAAACCGATTGCAGCGGCGACACCGGCGATATTGCCCGTACCGACGCGACCGGACAGTGAAACCGCCAATGCCTGGAAAGTGGATATGCCTTGCTCCGATGCCTTTCCTCTTGTCAACAGCAGCAACATTTCCTTGAACAGCCTGACCTGCGCGAAGCGTGTCATGATCGAAAAAAACAGTCCTGCGCCAAGGCACAGGTAGACCAGGGCACTGCTCCAGACATACGAATTTATGGTGTCGACGATTGCATGCATTTGTGCATTTCCTGAATGTGATTCAAAGGTTGATGATCCTCACCGGCCCGCACTTGTCAGCGTCCGGACCGTTCCCGTGGCCAGCCCCGCTATTGGTTCGGCTAGTTGAGTTTATCGTCCTTGTAGTACTTGGTTCCCTTTGCCGTAAGCTCCAGTGCCAGACCATCATCGGTCAACTGGTAGAGCCAGACGCCGGGTTTAACGGACAACGCCCCGGCCAGGGCTCCTCCCTCACCGCTTGCCTGGGCGGCCGCCGTGGCTTGCCCGCCGAACTCCCAGCCATTGTTTATAAAGGCGTCGAGATCACTTTTATATTCAAAGACCCAGACCACGCGGAATTTCTTAACGCCTATTCCCAACCCCGCCTGAACTTCGACCATCTTCATAAAGGTGTTGTTTCCGGACTCACTATCGACGGCCAGTCCCTTTCCCGACCCACCGCCGGCAAGAAATATCTTCATACCGAAATTGCTGAATACGGCATAGCCGGCAGCTTTGGCAATCACATTTCGGGAATTTGGTTGGGCTTCGTAGAGGCGTTCAAGGGTATCGTTCGCCATTTTGTGTATATCCGCCCGTTGCTGGTCAAGCTTTGAATCGCCCGCAGCGAAAGACGCTGATGTTGTCGCCATGAGGACAGCGGCAGCAAAGAGCACAATAAAGCTTGCGGACATAGGTAATTTGATGCGTTGCATAACTCTATCTCCTTACTCAAAAGCGATGGTGTCAAAGTAAAGTGCCAGCGTAAAATCAGTCTGCTTTTTTGCCGGGTGCTTTACCCAGGCACTTCGCTCTGACCCCCATTTGTTCCGGTGATGGGTACATTCGTCACAGTTTTTCACAATACCCGGCCAACAGCAATCTCAGAAACGAGATTGTTTCCGTATTCGAGCCGAATCTTTTGCGGGCAGATCTTGCGCAATCCAGCGCCTCACCGGGGGGATAAACACCACTAATTTGCTATACTCCATCCTGTTCGGACAGGCCTTGCTGTTTTAGCATATTCATCCAGAATAAGGAAACTAATATGAAGCCGTTTCGCCCCGTTCTCTGGTCACTGCTGAGCCTGTTCTTGAGCCCATTTTTGCAGGCAGACGAGCTGAACGCCCCGTTTGCGACCAACAACCAAAGCCCTTTCGTGCAGGTTTATGGTTTACCGGTGGCGCAAAGTGCCGAACTTACCGCCGTCGGTAAATTCAATACAGATTTCCAAATTGATGTGTCAAACAACTTTGCCATCGATAATATCGACAATGAAGCCATTTCGATTGACGGTGAGTCATATCGTTTTAATCTGCAAGTGCGTTATGGGCTGACCAATAAAATTGAACTGGGAGTTGATATACCTTACCTCAGTCATAAGGGCGGCAGTCTCGATAGTTTGATCGAGAACTGGCATGACTTCTGGGGGCTCCCCGATGGCGGCAGATCGAATTACCCCAGGAACCAGCTGGATTTTTCCTACCTGCAAAATGACCAATCACTGGCAGCGGTCACTGAATCCCACAGTGGTATTGGCGATATCAGCCTCAGCTTGGCGTATCAATTGTCAGCCAATGAAAAGCGGCAATGGGCTTTGCGGACATCGGTAAAGCTTCCTGTTGGTGATGCTGACCAGCTATCGGGTTCCGATTCCACCGACGTTGCCGCAAGTATTAACCTCACCGACCACAGCTTGACGCAGGATCACGATCTTACCTTGCATGCCAGTGGCGGCTTGCTGTGGATGGGCAACGGACAGGTGCTTGATGACCAGCGGAAAGATTGGGTGGCGTTTGGCTCGTTGACCTTTAGCTGGTTGGCAACGCAGAATTTCAGTCTCAAGTTGCAATTGGATGCACACACTGCCTTTTATGATAGCGCCTTAACCGAATTGGGTAAAAATTCAGTGCAATTGGTGCTAGGTGGTGCCGTGCGCCTGGGTAAAAACTGGACGTTGGACCTGGCGGTGGGTGAAGATATCGTGGTCGATACTGCATCCGATGTTGTTTTCCATATCGGGATAAACGCCGGGCAATGGTAGCGGTCAGACCCGAAAATCTGATTTTGTCGCGGCACGGCATCTAACATGAAGAGATCGAATATTTGGACCCCAAGTATTCCAAGTAGTCGATGCTCAATATCACGCACCAAGGTGGATGTCGGAAAACTGATTGCAAAATTATAGTTGCCAGCAACGACAACTAAGCACCAACAGCTTAAAAACCTCGCTTAATGCCCCCCCGAAGCGAGCCTGTGAGCGTCGGAGCCCGGTAGTCACCCCACAGAATCGCTGCCAAGCACGCCTGGTGTGGACCCGTAAACCAAGTCCAGGATCGTTGATTGTTTTGCTTGCCGGCCGGGTAGCTCTAAACCAAATTAATGGGAGGGAAAAGAGCGGCCCGACGTCCCATCCTTTCTATCAGATATACCTGTTGCTACGAGGGCGGGACACCCTGTCCCGCCCCCCATTTCACCTTATGCCTTCGCGGCAATTTCCTCGAGCATTGCCGTCGTCAGCGATTTTGGCCGCTCGAGCGGATAGCCCAGCGCACGGTCCCAGGTGACGTTGGCCAGCGTACCGATCGCACGCCCGATGCCGAACAATACCGTGTAGAACGAGTACTCAGTCACACCGTAGTACCACTGGATCACGCCTGACTGTGCGTCGACGTTCGGCCACGGGTTCTTGGCTTTGCCATGTTCCATCAGCACATCCGGCGCCACCTGGTAGATCGCGTTGATCACCTTGAACAACGGATAATCCGGCAGGTTCTTCAGGCAGAACTCACGCTGTGACATATAGCGCGGATCTGTTTTACGCAGTACCGCGTGCCCGTAACCGGGTACCACCTGGCCGGCGTTCAGCGTATCCCACAGCGCTTCGCGGATGACTTCGGGAGTCGGTTCCTTGCCACCGAGTTTCTCCATGAAATCCTGTGTCCAGCGCAGCACGTTCTCGTTGGCCAGGCCATGCAGGGGGCCTGCCAGGCCATTGATACCAGCCGAGAGTGCGTAATAAACATCTGACAATGCTGAGGCGACCAGGTGCACAGTGTGGGCCGATACGTTGCCCGATTCGTGGTCGGAATGCAGGATGAAGTACATGCGCGCGACATCGTCGTAAGGCGCATCAACACCCATCATGTGGGCGAAGTTGCCACCGAAATCGAGGTTGTAATCCGGTTCGATAATATCTTCGTCCTTGAACAGCCAGCGATAGATGAACGCGCCGATGGTCGGCAGCTTGGCCAGCAGGTTGCAGGCGTCCTCGTAGGTCGGTTGCCACAGGTGCATTTTGTCGAGGCCGTCGCGGTATTCTCTCGCAAACACAGACTCGCGCTGCATCGCAACGATTGCCGCAGAGAACATGGCCATCGGATGCGAATCCTTTGGCAATGACTTCAGCACATCGAATACATACTCAGGCACTTTCGCACGGCCCTTGAAATCCTTGATGACTTCTTCGGCCTCCGCCATGGTCGGTATTTCACCGGTCAGCATGAAAAACCAGAAGCTTTCAACAGACGGGAAATCGTTCCCCGGCGCTTTCGGCAGTGCCGCGAACACTTCCGGAATGGTCATGCCGCGAAAACGGATGCCCTCCATGGGGTCGAGGTAGGATATGTCAGTTACCAGGCACCTGACCCCGCGTGCGCCGCCGATGGCCTGGCCGATCGTCACTTCACCGATTTTGACGTCCGAAGATTCCTTCAGCAGTTTCATCGTCCGTGGACGGTGTTCCTCGATCTTTTGTTCCAACCTTGCTTTCAATGTAGACATGTTTATCTCCTTTCTGTCTGAATTGCTTGAAACCCGCAGCCTGGTCGTGCCTTCCCCGCTTTCACGCGTGGACTCGACGTTACACTGATGGGTCCTTTTCCGAGTGCTGTTTGAGTCTTGCCAATATATTCAACGGGAAAGACTCCAGTTCTGATAACTCCTGGTAATAGGCAAAAAATTTGTTCAGGTCCGTCACACGCACGCTAATTTCCTCGGGCATCCCCGTCTCGATAATGACGCGGCTGATGCGGATGAGTTCGTCGTGGACCATCGTGATGTAGTTTTGCGGTGTTCTGTCTTCTTCTGGCACCCCTCTGAACTCGAAATACTCCCGTACGCTCTGTGGGCATTTGAAGATCAATGTCGGGGTCTTGTCTTCTTCCTCTTCAAGCCGGCCGCGCACGGTGGCCTCGAAGAGCATCGGTGACAAATCCTCGTGTGTGATGTTCCAATGGCGCTCGTAAGGCCGGTGTGTGAAGAGGTCGATTTCGTTGTCCCTGGTGACCCCGATGGAAAAGATTGCCCCGGGGAATTCCGCGTCCGAAGTCAGGTAATCGCCGTAAATGGTCTCTCCACAGGTGTCATGCCCGGTGCCTCTCTTGGCGGTTTTCTTCAGGTATGCAGCCCTTTCCTCCAACCGCAGCTTGTTGATCTTTTCCCTGAGATCGACTTTCTGGTGCTGCACCGGCTTGCTTGCTGCGACTGATTCGCCGACCAGGCGAGGCAGGTAGATCGATATCGTCGTACCCTTGTTGATCACGCTTTCGATGGATAAAGAGCCGTTGAATTGCGCAACGGTCTGGCGAACAAAAACAAATCCAAGGGAGTGCAATTCGCCGTCCAGGCTCTCCCTGTCGACCATCAGTTGCGCGATTTTTTCGCTGGACATTCCGCTGCCGATGTCGCGCACACGCAGCATCACGTAGTCACCGTCAACCTGGCAGCTGATGGTAAGCACGCCGGCTTTTTTATGAGCCATCGCATCGACTGCGTTCATCACCAGGTTGAATACCATGCGGCGGAAACGATGGCGGTTGCCGCCGAGTACGGCCGAATCGAGTTGATTCAGGCGAATTTCAACACGGGCGTTGGTTTTCTCGATGACATAGCTGTAGACGACATTGCGCACGAAATCGCGTAACTCCTCGGCAATGTCAAATTTCTCGTAAAGGTCGTGATCCTTTTCTTCCATGAAATAGTGGATGCGATAGTACACGCCGCTGATCCAACGGATGCAATTCAGGCAGTGCCGGTAAGAACGCACGGCGCGCGATGTCTCCGGCAGAAGCGCCAGGAACGATTCTGTTCGCTCCCAACGCGGATCCATTATGAATTCGCACGTGTCGTAAACGCTCTGGACGTACTCGCGACCAAGGGCGAGTATGTCCTCGTCAGTGGCGAAGCTCTTGACCGCGTCATTATATTTATCCAGGGCTTTGCGCTGAATGACGGCCTTGCTTTTGAGTTCCTGCAGGTCCTCGTCGTGGTGTGCCTGCGCCTGCTTGATATCGTGAATTTCGAGGTCGGTATTGACCGTGGCGTGAAAGTGGACCACTTCGTTGATAAATCTCTCCACGCGTAGATCGTGGATTAAAAACTTGATTTCCGCGACGCTACGCTTGAGACCTTCAGGATGCTCGACCATGTTTCAGCGACCTAATGCGAACAAGCTATGTGCTTGAAACCCGGGATCGCGTCAACTCGAAGTAATGAGCCATGACACTTCCCGCCATAGAATCCGGGTATTTTCTCATACGGATCTTGACGGGTACTTGCTTCAGGTCAATTCCGCTTCAGAATAACCCAACCACTGGGTTCCGTCCTGATAAAATTGTTCACACACCGTCGCACCTGCCATGCGAGATGAAAGACAGCAGTTTCCCTCGTTAATTCCAGCGTCAAGAACCAGGACACCCATGTTCTCTGGTCGCTCCTGGGCCTGTTCGTGAGTCCTTTAGTGCGGGCAAACGAGCTGAACGCCCCGTTTGCGACCAACAACCAAAGCCCCTTCGTGCAGGTTTATGGTTTGCCGATGGCGGCTTGCTGCGGATGGGCAACGGACAGGTACTTGATGACCAGCGGAAAGATTGGGTAGCTATTGGCTCTTTGACCTTTAGCTGGTTGGCAACGCAGAATTTCAGTCTCAAGTTGCAATTGGATGCACACACTGCCTTTTACGATAGCGCCTTAACCGAATTGGGTAGAAATTCAGTGCAATTGGTGCTAGGTGGTGCCGTGCGCCCGGGTAAAAACTGGACGTTGGACCTGGCGGTGGGTGAAGATATCGTGGTCGATACTGCATCCGATGTTGTTTTCCATATCGGCATAAACGGCAGGCAATGGTAGCGGTCAGACCCGAAAATCTGATTTTGTCGCGGCACGGCATCTAACATGAAGAGATCGAATATTTGGACCCCAAGTTTTTAC
>JAHEFD010000035.1 GCA_024640345.1 Woeseiaceae bacterium | reverse complement strand
AATTTCAGTACAGGACACAACACATTTTGCAGAGCTCGTGGTAATTGGCGCCGGGCCCGGCGGCTATACAGCCGCGTTTCGTGCGGCAGACCTGGGCCTGGACGTCATCCTCGTTGAGCGATCACCAACACTGGGTGGCGTTTGCCTGAATGTTGGCTGCATTCCGTCGAAGGCGCTGCTGCATGCGGCGAAGGTCATCGACGAAGCTGAGGCGATGGCCGAGCATGGTGTCAAATTCGGTAAGCCGGAAATCGACGCCTCGGCGCTACGTGCCTGGAAGGACAAGGTCGTTAGCAGGCTTACGGGTGGTCTCACGCAGCTCGCCAAACAGCGCAAGGTCAAAGTTATCCATGGATCGGCGGTGTTTGTTTCTCCAAACCAGCTTGAGCTCGATAATGGTGAGACGATCGGATTCAGCAAGTGCATCATTGCGGCGGGCTCGGAACCGGCTATGCTGCCCGGATTGCCGAAGGATCCGCGCATCGTCGACTCGACCGGGGCACTCGAGCTCGAGCCGTTGCCGAAGCGTTTGCTGGTTGTTGGCGGTGGCATCATTGGCCTGGAAATGGCCTGTGTTTACAGCGCACTTGGTTCATTGGTAACCGTAGTCGAACTGACCGATTCCCTGATGCCCGGAACCGACCCGGATCTTGTCCGCCCGTTTCGGAAGATAGTTGATAAGCGATACGAGAAGATTTTACTGGGCACGAAGGTTGCCGGGATTCAGGCGACATCGACCGGGCTGGATGTATTGTTCGAAGGGAAAGAAGGAAATTCGGCAGATACGTTTGACAAGGTGTTGATCTCGATAGGCCGACGCGCGAATGGAGGCACGCTACAGGCCGAAAAGGCCGGTGTGGCGGTCGACGAGCGCGGCATTATCGCCGTCAACAAGCACATGCAGACGAATGTCCCGAATATATTTGCGATTGGCGATCTGGCTGGTGGCCCAATGCTTGCACACAAGGCCACTCACGAAGCAAAGGTTGCGGCCGAAGTGGCAGCAGGCGAGAAGAGCGCATTTGACGCAAGGGCAATTCCATCCGTTGCATACACTGACCCGGAAATTGCATTCGTCGGACTGACAGAGACCGAAGCCAAAAAAGATGGCATCAGCTACGAAAAAGCCGCGTTTCCCTGGGCAGCCAGCGGCCGTGCGTTGTCGCTTGATCGCGATGAGGGATTCACCAAGTTACTATTCGATAAAGAGTCAGGCCGCTTGCTCGGCGGTGGAATCGTCGGTCCGAATGCGGGCGACCTGATTGCCGAAGTTGCTCTCGCGGTTGAAATGGGCGCCGATGCGACGGACATCAGCCTGACGATTCATCCGCATCCGACCTTATCCGAGACGGTCGCGTTTGCGGCTGAGGCGTTCGATGGAACACTGACCGATCTCTACATTCCCAGAAAAAAGAAGTAACGCACGAGAAGTGCGGCCGTCAACAGAAGAAATCCTCGCCTCGCTAGCCGAAAACGCGGATCTTGGTTTTGCGAGTGGCCGGACCTTGCCGCCCGCGATTTATCATGATCGTGGCGTGCTGGATCTTGAAATTGACCGCCTGTTTCGGAAGGAATGGATCTGTCTTGGCAGGTTGGCCGAGATTCCCGACGTTGGTGATTATGTTTGTCGAGATATCATCGATTCACCGGTATTCGTGGCCAGGCAGCGAGACGGGTCGGTAAAAGCATTTGCGAATGTCTGCGTACATCGCGCGGCCCGATTGCTGGAGACCGATGGTCACGCCACTCGAATAAGCTGTCCGTACCATTCCTGGACGTACGAGCTCGACGGCCAGCTGGTTGGCGCGCCATTCATGAAGGAAACACCCGGATTCGATGTTCGCTCACACCGTTTGCGAGAACTGCCCTGCGATACCTGGCAAGGGTTTGTCTACGTCTGTCTCGATCCCGATGCGGCACCGCTCAGTCAGCAACTCAATACATTATCCGGCCTGGTCGGTGATTATCGGATGAAAGACTATGTCCCGGTATTTGCGCAGCAGGAAACCTGGAATGCAAACTGGAAATGCCTTGTAGAAAATTATATGGATGCTTATCACCTGCATAAGGTGCACCGGGATTCATTCGCCAAGCATGGTTCGTCAGAAGCGAAAACGACGCTGTTCGATGGAGAGGATGCATTTACTTATCACTACGTTCAGGAAGACGAGGGGCCAAAAACTGTTCAGGCGCATCCTGACAACACCTGGTTGAAAGGCGTCGACCGGCATCGCACCTGGCTCATCAACATCTTTCCGGGCCACACGATGCAGCTGCAGCCGGACATGTTGTGGTACCTGTCGATTTTGCCTGTCGGGCACGACAAGGTGAGCATTCGCTGGGCCGTCTCAATACCCGCAGAAATTCTGGCAGGGGTCAAAGACAGGCAGGCGCATATTGACGACGTGATGGCTTTACTTCACCAGGTCAACAGCGAGGATCAACCTGTCGTTGAAAATGTATTCAATTCGACACGGTCACCGGAAGCGGGACAAGGGCCCTTGAGCTACCTTGAGAGGAACGTCTGGCAGTTCGGGCGATACCTGGCGAGAAAACTGTGCCGCTAGACGCTCGCTAATTCACTTCCCGAATCGTTTCATTTATGCAGTCGTTTGAAAATGAGATGATCAACACTCAGTTTTCCGGCGCCGGTGAAATAGAGCGCCAGCAGCATCACAAAATACGTAATTGCCCATTCCATGCCGTTATTGGAAACGACAAAGTTACCGGTATCCGTCAGCCAGTCATAATTGCCGTGCTCTTTGAGCAGTGACTTTGCTTTATCCAGTCGCTCGATTGCGCCCCCGACATTCGCATTGGCGAAAGGGCTCATAGGGTCTGCGACGGCCTGCCAGCCATTGCCTGCGTGTACCTTGAACGCGGCTACGAGCATCGTGATCATCAACGGGATGGCAAACAAGCGCGTTCCCAGCCCGACCAACAGTGCAACGGCACCCAGTACTTCCGTGCCCGTGGCGAGCCAGGCCATTACTGCCGGTGCCGGCAGGCCGAGGCCCCAATCCGGATTACCAAACCAGCTGATTACATTATCCATGCCGTTCAGCTTGTTTGTGCCTGCGACCCAGAACACCGGTACGAGATAGAGTCTTAGTGCCAGCGGGCCGAGAAAGTCGGCGACATTCGTCGCATCCAGCCAGCCTTGTATTTTTCCCAGAAGATGAACCATCCTGCACTCCGCATTAATTGCCTGACTGAGAGATCAGACCGTCGTGCCGCAGGATTTATTTCACGCCCAGGATTATTTCGGCATTTCGCATGTCTTCCATTGCATCGAGGCCATGCTGAACAAGCATATCGACATCAGGATAACGAAGCTCCTCAGCAAGCCTTACGAGCAACTCGCGACCAGTTTCAACATCATTGGCCTCGATCAACTCCAGGAGTCGTGCGGTAACCGGGTTTAGCTCCATGAAGTCCATATCTTCATTTGATTTGCGACAAATTGTCAGGAACGTCATTTGTTCGCCTGGTGACGCTGGCAGGAAATCCTCAGAGATTCGGTGCACCGGGAAATGGTAGGAAAAAGTCCAGGCTAGTTTTGAAATCACCGGGACCTTATCGAGCAGGGAACCGTGAGCATCAATTTCGCCAACGTCGTTGACTTCGTTTGAAACTGAAAGCGCTAACTCGACCCATTCGTAATGAGCCATTTCCAGCAGGAACGGAAAATCATCGGCCTGTAATTCGTACTCGTCACAGAGGAAGCTTACAAACTCTTCCGGTATGCGCAGAAAATAAGGCGTTTTCGCCTCATGACGCACCATGAACTGCCGAATGAGAGAGTCCCACTTGTTCTTTTCGTGAAGTTTTCGCAGAACGGGAAAAGTCTGGCTCAGAAGACTTCTGAGGTTGTTGAAAAACAGCTCCCGGTAGATGGCCATGCGACGATCTTCGACGCCTGCCGGCGGCGGGTGGTTCTTGGGGTCGCGAATATGATGCGCGAATGCATACTGTTTTTCCTGGAAATCAGGGCGATCAGCCATGGGAGGAGTCCGCGTGGTCCAGCGCCAGGCTTTGGAGATGTTTGATTTTCCGAACTTCGTCAAGGAGTTCTTCAACAGGCGGGAAATTGAAGTCTCGCTCAAGCAACGTCGGAACAGGACCGAAATGTCTATAAGCATCCGCAAGCAACTGCCATGACTGTTCGCTGACTGCCGTACCGTGGGTGTCAATTCGAAGATCCGGAGCTTCTTCGTAGTGGCCTGCGATGTGGAAATACTTGATACGGCTTTTCGGCATTTTCAACATAAATTCATGAGCGTCGTACTCATGGTTGATGCTGTTTACCACGATGTTGTTGATGTCCAGCAACAGGTCGCAGTCGGCTTCTTCCAGTACCGCCAGCATGAAGTCAGTCTCACTCATCGAGGTGTCCGTTGGCGCGTAGTAGGAAACGTTCTCGACAGCCATTCGACGGCCCAAAATATCCTGCGCACGTCGAATTCGGCCGGACACGTATTTGACGGCGTCGTCAGTAAATGGAATCGGCATCAGGTCATATAGTTGCCCATCATCACCGCAGTAGCTGAGGTGCTCGGAGTAGAACTCGATTCCGTGCTCCTCCATGAATGCCCTGATATCCCTGAGCAAATCCTCATTGAGTGGGGATGGTGCTCCAATGCTTAACGACAGGCCATGCAACAGAAACGGGTAACGTTCCGTGAAGAAGCGAAATTTACGTCCAAGCCGTCCGCCGATATTGATCCAGTTTTCAGGAGCGACCTCCATGAAATCGATATCGTCCGGCGGACTGGACATCAGTTTGTCAATCAGTCCACGTCGCAGGCCCAGGCCGGCGCCGCTTACCGGATACTTGTTCGCGTTTTCATTCATTTGAGACTTGTCTCCGCTCTCGATCCAAAAGACCGGCATCGGGCGGTCATTATTACAGTGAATAGTGACCTCGAGATCGTCAAATTGTTCAAAGTCTCCTCAGGCGTTCAAGGTAGGCCTGTTCATCCGGCATTTCATTCCTGCTCTGCGCCTCCCAGAGCGTTTCGGCCAGGCACTCGATCGCCCGGTGTTCTGCATCGTGTGTATCTCCGGTCTGGTGCAGTAACTTGCTGAAGATCGCGGCAATCCCTGGAGGCCTGTCTGTGCCTACCTGTTCGCGCATTGCGAGGTGCAGGCCCATATGCAGAAACGGGTTGGTAGCCCCGGCCTCCGGCGTGAAGGAGTCATCGATGATATTAGCTTTGAGCATCGACTGATATTCAGGGTGATCGCTGATGACTTTAGCGATCTGCGCTTCGAGCGGAGACAGGATCTCCCCGGATTCGGATTTTTGCCAGGCGTCAATGTACATCTGCCTCAGTTCCTGCCTGTCCTGTCCAAAGATCATGCGGCCGGCTCCCGTGTTTTATGTCGGTACTCGCAAAGATCCTGGATAACGCAATCGGGGCAGTCCGGTTTTCGTGCCTTGCAGGTATATCGGCCGTGCAGGATAAGCCAGTGATGCGCGTCCTGCCTGAATTCATCGGGAGTTAGTTTTGTGAGTCGCTTCTCGACCTCGAGCGGTGTCTTTCCTGTCGCCAGCCCGGTGCGGTTGGATACGCGAAAAATATGTGTATCAACGGCAATGGTCGGTTCCCCGAATGCGGTATTCAGAACGACATTGGCGGTCTTTCGGCCTACGCCCGGCAGCGACTCCAGCTCTTCACGTGTTCGTGGCACTTTCCCATCGAACTTGTCGATAAGCAGCCGGCAGGTCTTGATAATATTTTCCGCTTTCGCGTTATAAAGCCCGATCGTTTTTATGTAGTGCTTAAGTCGATTTACACCCAGGTCATAGATTGCTTGCGGGGTATTGGCAATCGGATACAAAAGGGCAGTTGCCTTGTTAACGCTTATGTCGGTTGCCTGGGCAGAAAGGATTACGGCAATCAGCAGTTCAAAGGGATTGACGTAATTGAGCTCTGTTTCCGGGCGCGGAATCTTCTCGCGCAATCGCGTATAGATGGCCGTTCGTTTATCTTTGTTCACCCGAGAAAAACCTATCGCAACGTATTCGATGAAATGGGTCGATTGGTCTGTTGCTTGCGCCGGTCGAGTGCATTTTTTGCCGCAACGAACAGACCCAGGCTGATAAACGCGCCGGGAGGGAGTATTGCCAACAGGAAGCCCCCGTCAACCAGTACCAGGCCGCTCATTGGCTCACCGCCGAATAACATATCCAGGCGCGACATGATCGAGCCTTTCCCGATGAGTTCGCGAAACGCTCCGATGGTGCCCAGCAGCACCGCGAAGCCAGCGCCCATCGCGATGCCATCGATAAAACTTGCGCTAACGGAATTGCGCGAGGCAAACACTTCGGCCCGGGCGACAATCGCGCAGTTGGTTACGATCAATGGAATGAATATACCCAGAGATCGTCCGAGAGACGGAAACCAGGCGAGGAAGATCATCTCGATACAAGTCACCAGGCTCGAGATGATCAGGACATACATCGGAATGCGGATTTCGGCGCGAATGAGGCGTCGCGTGGCAGAAACCAGTACGTTCGAGCAGGTAAGCACGAGTAGCGTCGCAATGCCCAGGCCCACGCCGTTGACAAATGTTGTCGTGACAGCGAGCAGGGGACAGAGGCCGAGCAATTGCACGAGGCCGGGATTGTCCTCCCAGATTCCTGTCCGCAATCTGTTCAAGATTCCAGTATCGCTGCTCATTGCGCTTTAGCCTCTGCTTCGACCGCGAATACGTCTTCCCGGTTCTTGTCGTAATAAACCAGTGTTTCCCTGATTGCTTTGATGACAGATCGAGGCGTAATCGACGCGCCCGTCAACTGATCGAATTCGCCGCCATCGCGTTTGATTGTCCATGCGGCGACCGGCGGTGATGCAAGCGATTTTCCATTGAACTGTCGAATCCAGTCTGACTTGTCAGCGTCAATCAGATCGCCGAGGCCGGGTGTTTCACGATGCTCCAGAACGCGTACACCTGAGATCGACCCGCCGGCATCGATTCCGACAAGGAGGCGAATGGGTCCTGAGAATCCGTCCATAGCCCGTACCACGAAGAGTGCAGCGACCGGTGCGCCATCCGCGTATACGCGATAGACCGGTACATCTTCATCCCCGGGCAATTCGTGTGGTGGCAATATTGTGATTGTCGACTCTGACAGGTTCCCGTCGTATTCAATACCTTGCAACACGGGCTTAAGGCTCTGTTCCAGATAGGCTTGCTCGTTTGCCGCGATTCGTGGCGCCGTCCTGCTGTGGGTAACGGCCACAAGCGCAGTGCACACGGCTGCCAGGCCGGCAAGTATCAGGCCGCTGGTCCAGGTCGATGGAGTCGCTTCAGTCTGCATCAACGATCGCCTTGTTTCTTTAACCGGTGCCCGACAATTCGTGGCATGGTCAGATAATCAATGGCGGGTACTGCCATATTCATCAGTAATACGGCAAATGCCACTCCGTCCGCGTAACTTCCCCACTCACGAATGGCATAGATGATAAAGCCAATACCAAATCCATAGACCAGGCGGCCCCTGTCGCTGGTCGCCGCCGAAACAGGGTCTGTTGCAATGAAGAACGCACAGAGAATCGTGCCGCCTGTGAACAGGTGAAAGCCCGGACTCGGGTTGATGCCGGGATCCATGATGTACATCAGGCTTGATGGAGCAAGCACGCCCATGAGGACGCCGAATGGAATTTGCCAGCGAATAATTTTCTTCAGCAACAACCAGGCACCACCGATTGCGGTGAAGTTGCCGATCCACTCCCAGCCCCGGCCGCCGAAGTCACCCATGATCGGGTAGGCGCGAAGTTCGCTGAACGTCAGCATGTTGTTGAGACCGGCCTTGACGACATCCAGTGGCGTCGCCCGGCTGATTGCATCAAACGACAGGTAGTCCGGGAACGTTCCGGTAATCGTGTAACGTGCCGTCTCGGCAATCGTCATGAAATGATAGTCGATGTCGCCGAGCCGGGGCGGGGTCCACAAATTCATATGCATCGGAAACGCAACGAGCGCCACGACATAGCCCACCATTGCCGGGTTGAACAGGTTGTAACCCAGGCCGCCATAGAGATGCTTGGCGACAACGGTGGCAAAAAGTGCAGCGGTGGCGGTCACCCACCACGGTGTTAGCGCCGGCATTGCGAACGCGAGAAGCGCTGCCGTTACCAGCGCGCTGTAGTCCATCAAAGTCGACTCGACCGGTTTTCCGCGAAGTCTCAGCATCAGGGACTCACCGGCGATACAGAATAGGCTCGCGACAATCAGATTAAAGATGAATCCGGATCCGAAGAACCAGACGTAAGCCAGCGCGGCGGGAACAAGGGCAAACAGCACATGACGCATGATCGACGAGACATCGCTCGTCGGCGCTATAAACGGTGCATCGCGTCGTTCGAATTCCATGGCTAGCTTTCCCGGTCCTGGTCTTGTTTTTCCCGTTGGCGCTTCAGAATTTCTTCAATAGCGGCGGGGCCGGCATTGCGAGCATCCTCTTTCTGCTGAGCCAGTTCCGACTCCCGCGCCAGTTTCTCGATTTCCAATCGTTCATTTCTCGATTCGAAGCGACGCCGGGCGCGCTCTGCCCTGGCTTTTTCATCAGCAAGTTCCTGAATTCGGGCCTTCGCATTGCGAAAACTTGCGGTAAGCGGAATATGGCTCGGGCAGACCAGGTCGCAGCAGCCACATTCGATGCAGTCTGTAAGTCCGTATGAACGCAGCCTGGCTTCGTTGTCCGAGCATGCATACCAGAACAGTTGCTGTGGCAATAATTGTATCGGGCACACCAATGCGCATTCACCACAACGAATGCAGGGTCGTTCTTCGGCCGTTCCGGCAGTTTCGTCGAGCACCAGGATGCAATTGGTGGCTTTGACCAGAGGTACACGATCGGTGGTGACCGATTTGCCACACAGGGGGCCACCGATGATGAGCTGTTTCGCGTGTTCCGTGTAGCCACCGGCAAACGCGATGACATCGGCGACGGTAGTTCCTATCCTTGCCGTGATATTCATCGGTGTCGTCAAGCCCGGCCCGGTCACCGTCGTTACCCGTGATATCAGGGGCTCTCCTTCGACTATCCAGCGCCATATGGCAGCGCACGTGCCAACATTTTGCACAACGCAGCCAACATCCGTAGGAAGCCCGCCGGTGGGGACTTCACGATTTGTCACGAGTTGTACAAGCTGATCCTCACCGCCAGACGGGTAAATGGTCGGGACCTGCTTGAGCGTGATGCGATCGTCATCCAGTGTTGCCATGGACTCGCCGATTGCGCTGATCGCTTCCGGTTTGTCGCTCTCAATTACGACGTAGCATTTATTGAGGCCCAGAGCGTGCATCAGTATCTGTGCACCGCCCAGTACTTCTGCGGCCTGCTCACGCATCAGGATATCGTCACAGCTGATGTAGGGCTCGCACTCGACGCCATTGAGGATCAGGTACTCCAACGGCATGGTCGCAGCCTGCATCAGCTTTTGCCCGGTCGGGAAGACTGCGCCTCCGAGACCGACAATTCCGCCCTGCAGTATTTTCCGCAGCAGTGAATCCGGTTCGATCGTGTTAAACGGCACGGTTTCCTCGGCCGCCGGTAGGGCGCGATCTTCGCCGTCACACTCGATGATAATGCATGGCGCCTTGTCACCCTGGCGCCGGGATACCGGCCAGGGCTCTATCGCAACCACTGTTCCGGAGGAGGGCGCATGAATCGGGGCGCTAATGGATCCGTAGGATTCCGCCAGCAACTGGCCCTTGAGAACTTTCTCGCCGATACCGACTATCGGATGCGCAGGCTCCCCGACATGTTGCGCAATAGGGAGTATCAATTGGTCGGGTACCGGAATCGTCTGCAATGGAGTAGCAGTCGATTCCATTTTGTTCGACGGCAAGCGCAGGCCACCGTGCAGCTTGCCAAGGTCATATGTAGCAGCGGGCGAACTCACGGGGCTGGCACCATGCTGATGCAATCAACCGGGCAGGGAGGGATACAAAGCTCGCAGCCCGTACATTCGGATGCAATCACGGTATGCATGAATTGATGAGCGCCGGTGATCGCATCGACGGGGCACGCGTCCCGGCAATGCGTACAGCCAATACAGAGACTTTCATCAATGATAGCAACGCCCGGCGTTGTGGCAGCCTCGACCACCGGTTCAGGTTCCCGCCCCAGTAGGTCTGCAAGGCGCTGCACCGTTTCCTCGCCCCCGGGGGGGCAAAGGTTAATGGCAGCATCGTCAGAGATAATCGCGTCAGCATAAGGGCGACATCCCGCATATCCGCACTGTGCACATTGCGTCTGCGGCAACAGGCCGTTGACCTGGTCGATAATCTGGCTGGTATCGCCCGGTAACTTTCGGGACGCCATGCCCAGCAGCATTCCGGCTGCGAGGGCAATGCCGGTAATGATCAGGATTGCCGTGATGATTGATGTCCACATGAGTCGTCAGAGTCTCGCCATCCCTGAAAATCCCATGAACGCAAGTGACATGATTCCAGCTGTAATCAGTGCAATCGCCGTTCCCCGAAATGCTCTCGGAACATCAGATGCCTGGAGTCTTTCGCGAATTGCCGCGAACAGCACCAGGACCAGTGCAAAGCCACCCGCGGCTCCAAATCCGTAAAATACCGACTGAATGAATCCTTCTGCCTCGCGAACGTTCAGCAATGCGACGCCGAGCACTGCGCAGTTGGTGGCGATGAGCGGGATATAGATCCCCAGTAGCTGATGCAAAAGCGGGCTTTGTCGTCGGACCATGATTTCCGTGAACTGGACGCTGGCGGCGATTACCAGGATAAAACTGATCGTTCGCAGGTATTCGAGTTCCAGAGGGACCAGGACGTACTCGTGCAGCAAATAGGCAATCGCCGACGAAAGTGTCAGAACGAATGCTGTCGCCATCGACATACCGAAGGCAGCTTCGAGGTTGCGCGACACTCCCATGAACGGGCATAGCCCGAGGAACCGGACCAACACGAAATTGTTGACCAGTACGGTACCGACTAGGATGAGAATAAGGTCTGCCATCGAGGCGCCTATTGTAAAAGGTGTGGCGGCCTAAGGCACCCTTCGATGAGCCCCTGGGCGACTATTTGACGCGCATGCCCGGTTTGGCACCTGAATCTGCCGAGAGGAGGAAAATGTCTTCCCCGCCAGGGCCGGCAGCCAACACCATGCCCTCGGACATACCGAATCGCATTTTTCTCGGCTTCAGGTTTGCTACGACAACAACCAGCCTGCCTTGCAGTGCATCGGGCTCATAAGCGGCTTTAATTCCTGCAAATACGGTGCGGGACTCATCCCCGACGTCCAGGGTGAGCTGCAACAATTTGTCTGCTCCCTCGACCGGTTCCGCCTTCTCGATGCGGGCGATACGAAGGTCGACCTTGGTGAAATCCTCGATGGTTATCTCGTCTGAATCCGTCTTTACCGGCTTGGCAGCTGTTTCGTCGCTGCTCGCTTTCACTTGTTCGACCATTTTTTCGACCTGTTCGGGCTCTATTCTTGTAAGGAGCGGTTTGAATGTGGAGATTGAGGTCCCAAGCAATGGTGTCGCCGACGACGACCATGACCAGCTACTTTCCTGGAACAGCACTCGCGACTTTTCTGCCAGTGCTGGAATAACCGGCGTCAGGAAAATCATCAGCGTGCGGAACATATTGAGGCCCTGGGTACAGACGAGCTGCACCGCATCGGCCTGGTCCTCATTTTTTACCATGAGCCACGGTTTTTTATCTTCAATGTAACGATTGGCCTTATCGGCCAGTGACATTACGTGGCGCATGGCCTTGGAATACTCACGATGTTCGTAATTTAAGGCGATCTCTTCCGCGGCATCGGTGAATTCCGCGAAAAGCTGCGGGTCGTCCAGTGTCGGGGCCAGCTGCCCGTCGAATCGTTTGTTGATAAATCCTGCGCAACGACTGGCAATATTTACGAGCTTTCCGACGAGATCTGAGTTAACTCTTGCAATGAAATCGTCAAGATTGAGATCGATATCATCCATGCCGGGCCCAAGTTTGGCGGCATAGTAATAACGAAGGTGGCTGGGATCGAGGTTATCCAGGTACGTACGGGCCTTGATAAAGGTTCCGCGCGATTTGGACATTTTCTTCCCGTTAACTGTCAGGAATCCATGCGCGAATACACTGTTTGGCGTACGAAAGCCGGACCCTTCGAGCACCGCCGGCCAGAACAGCGTGTGAAAGTAGACGATGTCTTTTCCGATGAAGTGATAGACCTCGGTATCGTGTCCCGGGCTCCAGTATTCATCGAAGTCCAGGTCGTCATGCTGATTGCAGTAATGCAGAAAGCTGGCAAGGTAGCCGACCGGCGCGTCAAGCCAGACATAGAAGTACTTGTCTTGCGTTCCGGGAATCTTGAAGCCGAAGTAGGGGGCATCACGGGAGATATCCCAGTCCTGAAGCCCTGCTTCGAACCACTCCTCGAGCTTGCTGGTGATATGCGGGTGCAGCCCGGCTGACTTCATCCACTTGCGAAGATTGACCTCAAACGCGCTGAGCCTGAAGAAGTAATGCTCTGACTCCTTCCATATCGGTGTACTGTTCGACAGTACGGAAATCGGGTCGATAAGGTCATTTGGCGTATAGGTTGCGCCGCAGTTTTCGCAGGCATCGCCATATTGTTCTTCCGTTTTGCAGCGCGGGCAGCCTCCCTTGACGAACCGGTCGGGCAGGAACATGTTTTCCTTTTCGTCGAACGCCTGCTCAATCGTCTTGGTGTAGATATGGCCTGCATCCCGCAATGCTTCAAACATTCGATTGACCAACGACTGATTTTCATCCGAATGGGTCGTATAGAAATTATCGAAGGCAACACCGAATGCTTCCAGGTCTTCGAGAAATTCGCCTGCGACCCTGGTGACCAGTTCCTCAGGCGTGATGCCTTCCTGGCGGGCCTTCATCATTATCGGCGTGCCATGAGTATCCGCCGCGCACACATAGGTACACCGATGGCCCCGGAGTTTCTGGAACCTGGCCCAGATGTCTGACTGGATATACTCGACAAGGTGTCCCATGTGGGCGTGGCCATTCGCATACGGCAACGCGCTGGATACCATGATTTTTCGAACGTCTGAGCTCATAGGCTTTCGTGGGGATCTGTGTCGGAAATACGCCGCGCATTATGCCACGGCGATGCCTGGTTCTGTCGGTAATGTCTGCGTTTCGCGCTGCCGGATCTGCTTACGCGTCGTCGATATCGGCCTCGGCGTCGTCGATCAGGCTTCTGAATTTCTGCTTGTTGTTCGCCTGTTGATAGGCCTCGAGAGGGCTGACGCGTCCTTTCTTGACCAGTTCCATCAAAGCGGAGTCCATCGTCTGCATGCCGATTGAGCCACCGCTTTGCATTGCCGTCTCCAGCTGGTCCAGTTTTCCCTGCCGAATGATATTGGCGACGGCGGACGTATTGACCAGGATTTCGAGGGCCGCAACCCGGCCCGGCTTGTCATGCGTTGGTAGCAATTGTTGCGATATGACACCGCGTAGCGATGTCGACAACATCGTACGAATATGGCTCTGCTTATCGGACGGGAATGTGTTGACGATGCGGTCGACGGTCTGGCCGGCACCGTTCGTATGCAGGGTACCCATCACCAGGATACCCATTTCGGCAGCCGTCACCGCCGCGGAGATGGTTTCGAGGTCGCGAAGTTCGCCGACCAGGATGACGTCCGGATCTTCACGCAATGCCGAGTGCAGGGCATCAGCGAAATTGTCCGTATGCAACCCGACTTCGCGCTGGCTGATCAGGCAGTTTCTGCGTTTGTGAACGAACTCAATCGGATCCTCGATCGTGAGGATATGCCCCTTGAGGCGCTGGTTGATATCGTCAACCATCGCCGCAAGTGTTGTTGATTTGCCGGAGCCGGTCTTGCCTGTGACCAGGATCATGCCCTGGGTTTGTTTACACAGGTTGCGAACCGCAACCGGCATATTGAGCTGATCGAGTGTCAGCGCTTTCGAAGGGATGGCGCGCATGACTGCGCCAACGCCATTAAGGTGGCGCATGACATTCACCCGGAAGCGCGACACTTCCGGAATTTCATAGGCGAAGTCGACGGCATCATGTTTTTCGAAATCCTGCTGCAATGAGCCCGTCATAATCTCGTACATTGCTTCCCTGACGAAATCGATCGTCAAAACCTCATCGTTTAACAGCTGCAACGAGCCGTGAATTCTTACGCGAGGCGGGTCGCCGGAAATGAAGTGCAGGTCCGAGCTGTTTTTCGCCAGGGCATCCTTAAGGAAATGATCTATCTTGTTCAATAGATATCCCCGGTTTTTGCTTCCGGCTCTGGTTCATCCAGCGTAGGGAGAATTGACGAGTCAGTGACAAAGCGCTGAAATCGTTTCTTGTCGAGTGCATGCCTGAATGCATCGTCCGGATCGACTTCATTCTTCTGAATTGCATTCAGCAACGCCTGGTCCATCAGCTGCATGCCAACGTCTCTGCCGGTCTGCAATTGAGCCGGAATCTGGTGAGACTGATCGGTTTTGATAAGCTTGGAAATTGCCCGGTTATTTACCAGGATCTCCATGATTGCCTTCCGTCCGCGGCCGTCCGGAGTTTTGCACAATACCTGCGTGACTACTGCTTTAAGGCTTTGTGCCAGGAAGCTTTTTGTCTGTTCGCGCAGGTCGCCCGGCAGTGCATCGATGATTCGATCGATCGTTTTCACGGCGCCGGTCGTGTGCAAAGTACCCAGAACAAGGTGGCCGGTTTCAGCAGCGGTCATGGCCATGGAGATAGTTTCGGCATCCCGCATCTCGCCAACCAGGATGACGTCGGGATCTTCACGCATTGCAGACCTGACACCATCGGCGAAGCTGGTAAGGTGTGTTCCCAGTTCGCGCTGGATAACCTGGCTCTTTTTGCTCGGATGAACGAATTCAATCGGGTCTTCCAGGCTGATGATATTCAGGTTTCGTGTGCTGTTCAGATGGTCAATCATGGCCGCCAGCGTCGTGGATTTGCCGGTGCCGGTTGAGCCCGTAACGAGAACCATGCCCTGGTGGTAGTCGCAGAATTTTTCGAGGACGCTGGGGACATTGAGCTTGGCGAGGGTTGGTACCTCGTTCGGGATATGGCGGAAAACGGCGCCAACCCCGGTGTCCTTGTGGAAAAGATTGACGCGAAAACGGCCGCCTTCCTCCGCTACGTAGGAAAAGTCGAGGTCCCTTCCGGCGTAAAAGATGTCCTTTTGCGAGTCGCTCAGGATTTCCATGACGTAACTTTCGAGTTCTGTATCGGCCAGCTCCCTGAATTTGATTGGCAGCAGGTCGCCGTTCATCCGGAGCATCGGGGGTATACCCACCGCGAGATGAACATCAGAGCAGCCTTGAGCAAGACCAAGCTTAAGAAATGAGTCAATACGTGGCATGTCAGTCCGAGGTCAATGCGCCTAATTACGCCAAAAATCATAGGTTTGGCAGTATCCTAGGCGTAATCACACGTTGGCGCCAGTGCGCTGGCGCACATTTTGGACGATAGGATTGTCTAGATCTGCAATTCGCTCAGGGCGTCGATCAGTTCATCCATCGACTGGTATCGCTTGGATTTATCGACTGACATGGCCTTGGCGATAAGAGCGGCATAGTCGTCCGGAACGTTGGGATTCACTTCCTGGCAGAGCTTTGCCTTGCCCTGAACATGCTGGTACATCACCGACATGTGGTCACCACGGCTATATGGAGGTATGCCGGTCACCATCTCGTACATGATGACGCCGATGCTGTAGATATCGGCGGCCTCATCAACCTTCTTTCCAAGAATCTGTTCGGGTGCCATGTATTTTGGTGAACCGATGACGTAGCCGGTTTTTGTCAGCTGGGTGTCGCCGCTGCTGGCCGCGGCCGCTACACCAAAGTCCACGATTTTCAGCAGACCGGCATCATTGACAAGGATATTGGCAGGCTTGAGGTCACGATGGATAACGCCCGCCTGGTGTGCCACAGCCATGCCGGTCGCCATGTCCATCGAGAATTGCAGCGCTTTCTGGAACGGCATCGGCTTGTTATCCGGAATCTCGCCACTGAGCGTGTGCGAAGGAAAATATTCCATCGATATCGCATAAGCGCCTTGCAAATGGAGAAAGTCATAGATGCGGATGACGTTCTTGTGCGTGATCATTCGCGAGTAGCGCAGCTCGTGAACGAATCGTTTCATCATTTCCTCATCGGACGAAACATTGGGATTAAGGAATTTGAGAATGAGTCGCTCATCAACTACCTGGTCCTGCATCAGCAGCACTGTGCCGAATGCACCCTTGCCAATTTTCTCGATGAACTTGTATCGACCGTCGATGACATCGCCGGGTTCCAGCTGGGCGATGTCGAGTACCTGTGGCCCTTCCGCGGCAACGGCTGCCTCTTCCACCGGGGGCGTCTTCTGTGCCGCGATCAGCTTCTCGAGCTCTTCGTTTTCGAGAAGCAGTGTCTTGGTATGCTCCGACATTTTTTCCGCCCGGACGTTTTCCGCAAGAACACTTTCAGAGTATCTCGCATCAAGGTCTTTCAATGCCTTGTCCGCGCTGTTGATAATGGTTTTGTCATCCGAAGTCTTGATCTTCTTCAGGACGCCTCGAATGGTCTCAGCGTGGCTTTCGTCCGCGAGATGCGAGATAGCCTTGATCGCCTCAACCTGTATTTCCCGCTCGGGTCGATTCAGCATGGGCAGTATTTTTGAAATGACGTCGGCGTCACCAAGTTTGCCAATTGCCCGGACAACGACCGTGTCTGTCTTTGGGTTCTGCCCAAGCATTTTGATCAGTTTTGGCAGTGCCTTCTTGCTGCCGATATGTGCAAGGGCATCGACCGCGCGTTCCCGAACCCACCAGTCCACATCATCGGTTGCCTTGATCAGGGTGTCGACCGCGTTTTCGTCCTTCGTCGCATTCAGGATTTCAATGGCGGTACGGCGAATGTCCTCGTCTTTGTCCTTGATCAGTTCGAGCACCGAATTGACGACTTTCGGACCACCGATTTCCGCAAGTGCATCGCCGGCCCGGGCCCGAACCCACCAGTCGTCGTCCTTGATGGCCGACAACAGGTCCTTGACGGACTCCGGATCGCAGATTTCATTGAGGACTTCGACGGCAGAGCGTCGTGTGTACTCGGATTCGTCCTTCATCGCGGGAACGAGGTACTTGATTGTATCCGGGTGGTTTATCTTGACGATCACATCGACGGCCTTTCCCTGAACCTCGAGATCCGGGTCCTGCAGGAGCGACGTCACTTTCTGGATGTCGATCGGTCCTTCGCGACTGGACAGCGCGCTCAGCGCAGCACTGCGGACCATCTTGTTCGTATCCCTGAGCTGCATTTCGAATGCGCGATTGATGTCATCTCTCTGAAATTTGGACAACAACTGCATCAGGTGAATTTTTATGGCCGGGTCTTTACCACCCATGCGATTGATGAGGTCCGGAACCATTTCTACCGACAGCGTTTCTTCGATAATGGCAAAAAGTGCTGCCTTTTCCTTCGGTTCCAGTTCATAGGCCCGTCGCAGCAGGTCATGCACGCTCAGGTTCTTTTTGTGAATCTTGAGGACCTCGATCAGGGCCGGTTTGGAAACCTCCTTTTCATCAAAGAACTCGAGCAGGGCGTTCGCGTTGTAGTTACTGCTGCTGGACAGTGCCCAGGCGGTGCCTGCAACCACTCTTTCCCCACCGTCGGACAAACCTTCCTTGTAATATTTAAGGGTCTTGTCACTGACGTAGCTCGCGAGAATATCGACAAAAACCATCGTATGGCTCTTGTCGCTCATCGCCAGTGCGTCAATGATCCTCGGAATGACTTTTGGCCCGATCTTTTTCAGGCGTTCAATGAGTTTTTGCGCTGAGCGGGAATTGGTGTCCGATTCGCTGGTGAGCTGGCCGATCAGCTGATCAGCCCTGAACCCGGCAAGAATAGCCATCAGAGGGCGACTGCCATCGCCAGGGCGTCAGCGAATGTCACGTGTGCGTGGGCAGCGCAGGCAAGTGAATTCCCTGCAAACTGTAAAATCTGGTCCTTGATATTCAACACTATCAATACTGAGGTCGCTTTTGCCCAAGCAATTTGCTGGAATCGCCGCCTTCCTGGCAAATCCACAATCGCATCCGTAGTACCCGATCCGGCATTATGCCATATCGCCCCGAGGTCGAAATGTGAACTGGGGATTATCCGTGAAAGCAGATATTCCGCAATCCCTTGCAATCATTGGGCTCATCTATGGTTACAATACCGGCCGCAGCCGCCGTCACCGGCGACCTGTTAGCCAATTTAACCTAATACATAAGCGTGAAATGTGACTGTGTCTGCAGAAAATAAGCCAAAGAAATCTCTTGAAGCCATGATAGTGCCCGGCATCGGGCATCCGCTCGCTGACGTTGGCAGGATCGCCGAGTTGTCAATCGATGGTGTGAAAGCCACTGTGCGGGTGGAACTCGGGTTTCCGGCCGCCGGACTGGTTGACGCGCTCGAGTCGCAAATTCGCGAGCTTTTGCATACCGAATACGGCGCATCCGACGTCAGCGTGGTTACAACGACGAAAATTACCGCCCACACCGTGCAAAGGAATCTGAAGCGGCTAGCCGGCGTCAGCAACATCGTCGCAGTGGCATCCGGAAAAGGAGGCGTCGGGAAATCTACAACAGCCGTAAACCTGGCACTGGCACTGGCCGGTGAGGGCGCCAGGGTCGGTATTCTCGATGCCGACATATACGGGCCCAGCATCCCGTTGATGCTGGGCGTTGCAAGCGAGCGGCCGACCAGCGATGACGGTCAGTCCCTGAATCCGCTCTCCGCTTACGGTCTGCAGGTCATGTCGATAGGTTTTCTGATTGACGCGGATCAGCCGATGGTATGGCGAGGTCCGATGGTGACGCAGGCACTGAACCAGATGCTGCAGCAGACTCGCTGGACCGATCTGGATTACCTGATAGTTGATATGCCACCGGGCACAGGCGACATCCAGCTGACCCTGTCGCAACAGGTGCCGGTCAGCGGGGCAGTCATCGTGACCACGCCACAGGACATCGCACTCCTTGACGCGAGAAAGGGCCTGCAGATGTTCCGCAAGGTCAACGTTCCTGTCCTGGGTGTCGTCGAGAACATGAGTACGCATATTTGCACCCAATGCGGACACGAAGAACCATTATTCGGCAGCGGCGGCGGGGCACAGATGGCTGCAGACTACGATGTAGAGCTGCTGGGCCAGTTACCGCTTGATCTTCGCATCAGGCAGCAAACCGATGGCGGCCAGCCGAGCGTCATCGCTGAACCCGATGAAGGACCCGCCCAGGCGTATCGAATGACGGCCAGGCGAATGGCTGCCCGATTGGCGATGCAAGGCAAAGACTACAGCGCTCGATTCCCCAAGATAGTTGTCGAGGAGACCTGATGGCAGCGAGAACAATCAAATCATGGAGCGGAGCTGAATGAGCATCAAGGCTGATCGCTGGATTCGTGAAATGGCAGAACAGCACGGGATGATCGAACCTTTCGAGCCAGGTCAGGTTCGGGAGCGGGAGGGCGAGCGGATTATTTCCTATGGCACGTCGAGTTACGGCTACGACGTTCGTTGCGCCAACGACTTCAAGATCTTTACGAATATCGAATCGACGATTGTCGATCCGAAAGCATTTGATGAGTCCAGTTTCGTCGACAAACAGAGCGATGTCTGCGTCATTCCACCAAATTCCTTCGCACTTGCGCGCACTGTTGAGTATTTTCGAATTCCAAGGAACGTATTGACCGTTTGCCTGGGTAAGTCCACCTATGCCCGCTGCGGCATCATTGTCAACGTGACACCGCTGGAGCCCGAATGGGAGGGGCATGTCACCCTGGAGTTTTCCAATACGACGCCACTTCCCGCGAAAATCTACGCGCACGAGGGCGTCGCACAAATGCTTTTCTTCGAATCAGACGAGGTCTGTGAAACTTCCTACAAGGATCGCGGTGGCAAATACCAGGGACAGCGAGGAGTCACTTTGCCAAAGGCCTGACCCGGTCCTGCGCAGTCGAATTAACACGCCGGTGCTTCCGGCATTGCAATCACTGGTCCCGGGATCGAACGTTTTTGCCGTCGAATTGAAGTGGCTCTTCGAGCTTCTGATCATCCAGCCATGCAGCGCCGTCCCTGTACCTTAGTCGTCCCGAAGCATAAAGGGCTGCTGCTCGCGGATAGATCTGGTGTTCGATTTCAAGAACCCGCCCGGCCAGTGACTCGGCCGTGTCATCCGGCATAACCGGGACGCGTCCCTGGATAACACGCGGTCCGCCATCCAGTTCCTCAGTTGCGAAGTGCACTGTGCTTCCGTGCCAGGCATCGCCCGCATCTATCGCCCGCTGATGCGTATCCAGCCCCGGATAGCGGGGCAAAAGCGATGGGTGAATATTAAATATCCTGCCGGCATAGTGGTCTATAAATACCGGTGTGAGGATACGCATGAAGCCTGCGAGGATGATCAGGTCCGGTTCGAAGCGATCCAGGACCGCGATCAGTGCGGCGTCAAATCGCTCGCGGTCCGGATAGTCCCGGTGTTCCACGCATTCAGTCCGGATGCCTGCGCTGCGGGCGCGAGCCAGGCCTGCTGCTACCCGCTTGTTGGAAAGGACAACTCGCAAATCCAGATCGAGCTCACCTGACCGCGTTGCGTCGATGAACGCCTGCAAGTTCGTGCCGCTGCCGGAAATGAGAACCGCGGTCGAGGTGCGTGAACCGGACTTACTCATGGATTCACAAATGGCTTATCGGCATCAAGAATACGGTTAAACGTAGTCAACCGGGCCTGAGCCGGTAACAACAGATCCGAGTCGCCAGGCGGTCTCGCCGGCAGCTTTCAATTGTTTGATCGCCATTTTGGCATCTGCGTCATCGACGACAACGACCATACCGACGCCGCAGTTGAATGTGCGCCGCATTTCGCCCGTTTCGATCCTGCCCGTCGCCTGCAACCAGTCAAATACCGGGCCCTGTCGCCAGCTGCCGGTATCGATTTCCGCGTGAACATCGCCTGCCAGGATGCGGGGAATATTTTCCGTAATGCCGCCACCCGTAATGTGAGCCATACCTTTTACGGTGACCGACTCCATGAGTTTGAGGATGGACCGTACGTATATCCGGGTAGGTTCCATCAGCAGGGTTTCCGCGGGCGTGCCATCGATATCACGATTCTCGGCGATCTCCAGCACCTTGCGGACCAGGGAGTAACCGTTCGAGTGCGGGCCACTGGATGAGATGCCAATGATGGTATCGCCTGCCCGGATCGAACTGCCATCAATAATCCGGCGCTTTTCGACCGCCCCGACGCAAAATCCGGCCAGATCGTATTCGCCGTCCCGGTACATGTCCGGCATTTCCGCGGTCTCGCCCCCGATGAGCGCTGCGCCCGCCTGCTCACAACCGTTGGCAATACCACCGATGACGGCCGCTGCTATGTCGGTATCCAGGCGTCCACAGGCGAAATAGTCCAGGAAAAACAAGGGTTCAGCGCCCTGAACGAGTACGTCGTTCACGCACATGGCAACCAGGTCTATACCGATCGTGTCGTGCTGGTTCGTGAGTTGGGCAAGTTTCAGCTTGGTGCCGACGCCGTCGGTACCGGATACCAGCACCGGCTCCTCGTAGCGATCCGGTGGCAGGGCGAACAGGCCGCCAAAGCCACCCAGTCCGGCCATCACCTCGGGGCGCCTCGTTCTGGCAACCAGCGGCTTGATGCGTTCCACGAGCGTATTTCCGGCGTCAATGTCGACACCGGCGTCTTTGTAAGTAAGCGGTTTGGTTGTCATGCTTTCCCGGCTTTCGCCCTGTAACTGATCTTTGGCAGGAGTAATGTCGGCTTCGAATTCGCCGGCAACAATAAAAGTGGCAATTTCTGTGAGGGCGATATAATAGTGCTTCGACAGGTATCGGGAAACTCCCTTTTTACCGTTCGCAGGCCGGGCAGAAGTACATGCAAAGTGAATTTATGAAACAAGGACAGATGTGTGGTCCTGTGGCACGGTATTGCCGCCAGACGTGGCTCGTGCTGGCGATCACGCTTCTTGGGCTTGCACACCAGGCCCAAGGCGTTGAAATGCCTTTGCTTTATACGGTTGACGTGCCGTTCGATTCGAGCCAGCCGAATGCGCAGACTGACGCTTATCGGGCGGCGCTGGCGGAAGTGATTGTGCGGGTGACTGGCACCACCGCTATCGTCGAATCCGGTGAAATGGGGAATCTTTTTCCCAACCCGGCACAATTTGTGCGGCAATATCGTCCGGGGCAAGACGATTCGATAATGGTATCGCTCGACGGCGAAGCGATCGAGCGAGTGCTGCGCCAGGCGGGTGCCCCGGTCTGGGGCTCGGACCGGCCGCTTACGATGATCTGGCTCGCTGTCGATTGGGGCCTGGGAGAACGTGAAATTGTGGGATCGGATGATCCGGGCCGCCTGCCAGGCGATGCCCGATCCATTGACCGCAATAACCTGTTGCGAAAGCGCGTGCTCGATGTCGCGGCGAGGCGCGGAATTCCCGTGGCTTTTCCATTGCTTGATACTGAAGATCTCGAAAATCTGAGTTTCAGCGACGTATGGGGTGGATTTGACCAGCGACTCCTGGCCGCATCGGCACGATACCAGGCAAGTTCCATTCTGGTCGGGCGTATAAAGGTGGACGACCTGCAGCCGCAACGGTGGAGCTGGTTCTTCGGCCAGGACGGCCGAATGGAGTGGAGTGGCGAGCCGGAAGAGGCTGTCGGTCTGCTCGCAGACGCACTGGCCGCAGAGTTCGTCATCGGGCCCAATCAGTCGGTGGAAACGATTCAGTTGACGGTCTCGGGCGTTAGCTCCGTGATCGCCTATGGTCGGGTTCAGCGGTACCTTGAGAATCTGCGAGTGCTCGACAAACTGATGATCAGGTCGGTATCCGCGGACAAGATCACGTACGAAGTCGAGCTCCAGGGAGGTATCGACCGCCTCGAAAAGGCGCTGGCTACAAGCGGTATGCTGGAACCGGTCGGGTCGGCAGGTACGATCGATACAAGTTCGTATCGGTTCAATGTTGATTCGTTTGAGAGGCGGCAGCCGCAACCGTACGACAGGAGTACGCTGGAATATCGCTATAGATCGCAGGACGACTAGCGCATGACCTTACGCTGGCTGCCAAACGCCATTTCCCTGATGCGCATCGCGATGATTGCGCCAATACTGATGTATATCGCGGATGAGCGATACGGCCTGGCGCTGATCCTGTTCTTCATTGCCGGATTTTCGGACGGCGTTGACGGCTTCCTGGCCAAACGGTACGACTGGCATACGCGCATCGGTGCTTTGCTTGATCCTGTCGCGGATAAGTTACTGGTAGGAGGCACATTTGTAACCATGGTGGTCGTTGGGCTGATACCGGTCTGGCTGGCGGTCCTGGTTGTTGTCAGAGACGTGGTCATCATTGGTGGCGCTACCGTGTACAACTTCCTTATCAAGCCGATTGAGGGCGAGCCAACACGAATCAGCAAGCTGAATACGGCGTTGCAGCTCTTGTTTGTTGTTTTTGTACTCAGCCGTGCCGGCTACAACTGGCCGGACCAGATTGCGATAACCATCATCGGCGCTGGCGTGGTTGTAACTATTGTGATTAGCGGAATCGATTACGTCTGGTCATGGGCAAGGCGCGCAAGAGCGCAAGCTGATCAGTCGTCGGATGCGGGATAGCTCATGAGTAATAGTTTTCGTAACAGCTGGATGATTGCGATTGCATTGACGGGCTGGCTCCTTTGGTTGCTGGCGCCGGTGTTGACGCCGTTCGTTGCAGCCGCGCTGCTTGCCTATATTGGCGATCCGCTGGCGGACCGTTTACAAAAAATGAAATTGCCGCGCACGGTTGCCGTCGTGACCGTTTTTCTGCTGACGTTTACCGGCATCGGCCTGCTGGTTTTGCTGGTCGTGCCACTGATCAGTACACAGGTTTCGGCGCTTCTGGCCGCATTACCGGACATTGTGTCGCAGGCCGAGCAAGTGTGGCTTCCAAACATAACCGGGTTTCTTGGTGTCGATCCCGGCGAGCAAATCGGGCTTGGCGCTTTTGTCGCCAGGTACAGTGACCTCGCAGGCAGCTGGGGTGCGACAGTGCTTCTGTCCCTCAGCCGGTCTGGAGGTGCGCTCGCGACAGCCGTTATAAGTTTGTTCCTCGTGCCTATCTTGACTTTCTACCTGTTGCGCGACTGGGATTCGATTACAAAGAGGTTGGGTGCCCTGGTGCCGAGTGGCCAGCGTGAAACGGTCTATCGTCTTGCGAATGAGACAGACGACGTACTCGGTGCCTTCCTTCGTGGGCAAATAATGGTCATGTTTGCGCTGGCGGCAATCTATTCGCTCGGCCTCAGCCTGGTCGGGCTCAAGTTTGCCATTGCCATTGGCGTAGTGGCCGGACTGGTGAGTTTCGTGCCGTATCTTGGTTTCGTGTTCGGCATGGCCCTTGCGGGTTTGACCGTGGTGCTGGAGCCGGAACCATTGCTTCGTCTCATCGGGGTTGTAGCGACGTTTTCTATCGCACAAATGATCGAAGGATCTGTGCTTACACCGAAACTGGTCGGGGACAGGATCGGTTTGCATCCGGTCATCGTAATCTTCTCAGTAGCAGCTGGTGGACAGTTGTTCGGTTTCTTCGGAATCCTGCTGGCGTTGCCTGCGGCCGCGATCTTGTCGGTACTCGTGCGATTTGCCTACCAGAACTACCTGGCCGAGCATCCACTGTCGGTCACTGCCGCAGTTGAAGAGAGCCTGTCCAATGTGGAAGCTGAAAATTGAGTCAGCTGGCGCTGCCATTAAGGCTGCAGGATCACGCGGTTTTCGAGAGTTTTCTGCCAACGGGTAACGAGACGCTCGTTGCTTTCCTTTTGGATATCGTCGTGAACAGGAAAGGGCCGGGTGCCTGGATTCGAGGCGCGGCAGCGACAGGCAAGACACATCTCCTGCAAGCCGTTTGCGAACGCGCCGGAGATCACGCCCAGTTTCTTCCGCTCAGTGAATTCGTCGCCGTGAGTCCCGCCATTCTTGAGGGGCTGGCGAACCGGCCTTTCGTCTGCCTCGACGACGTTGACGCGGTCGCAGGTAACAAGGACTGGGAGTTGAGTTTATTCAGGCTCTACAACGCGCTGGACGAGTCCGGAGGTATTCTGATTTGTTCCGCTGCGTCAGCGCCTCGTGACTGTCAGTATGATTTGCCGGATCTGTCGAGTCGATTTTCGCTCCTGCCGACTTTTCAGCTGCAAGCACTTGACGAGTCCGCGCGAATCGAGGCGCTGCAGTTGCGGGCCAGGCACAGGGGACTGGAATTGCCCACAGAGTCAGCTGGTTACCTTTTAAGTCGCAGTACTCGTGACATGGCAAGCCTGTATGCATTGCTGGATAAACTGGATACTGAAGCCATGGTTGCACAGCGACGGCTGACGATACCCTTCGTGAAAGAGGTGTTGGGACTCAATCAGGATCGTTGAGCTTCAGTGCAATGGTTGCCACGCGCTTGCCGAGCGCCCTTGCAAGTTCCTTTTCGTCCGCCGACAAACTGTCGTTTTCCCGGCTCCAGGTGACGTGACTTGCGCCATAGGGACTGCCACCTGTTGTTGTCGTGGACAATGCTGGCTCGGTGAACGGAATGCCAACCAGCAACATGCCATGGTGAATCAATGGCAGGGCCATCGACAGCAAGGTCGTTTCCTGGCCGCCATGAAGTGTCGAAGTCGAAGTGAAGACACCTGCAGGTTTGCCGCTAAGGGTGCCGCCAAGCCACTGGCTCCCGGTGCCATCAAGGAAGTATTTTAGTGCCGCAGCCATGTTGCCGAAACGAGTCGGGCTTCCCATCACCAGCCCCGCGCACTCCAGAAGATCTTCATGAGTTACAAAAGGCGGGCCATTCGCGGGAACGGCATCGCCGGTCACTTCCGTTACGGTGGAAATTGCGGGAACCGTGCGAAGACGTGCCGCGGCCCCACCCGCGCTGTCAACGCCAAGGCAGACTTCGCGCGCGAGCGCCTCGGTAGCGCCAAAGCGCGAGTAATAAAGAACCAGGATCTCAGTCATTATCCAGGAGCGCCAGTACGTTTTCGGGAGGTCGGCCTATAACCGCGCGTTTTCGACTTTCGTCAACCACGATAGGTCTTTCCAGAACGACCGGGTTTTTACTGAGCCAAACCGCGAGCGCCCGGTCGTTATCCAGGGGGACGCCGTCCGCGGCCTCCTTGAAGGCAGTTTCACCGCGGCGCAGAAGGTCGGCGAGACCGAGATCCAACAGCGCGGCCAAACGGAGGAGGGTGTCCGCGTCTGGTGGTGTGGAAAGATATTCGACGACTTTGGGGCTCACCCCGCGAGATTCCAATATCTCCAATGTTTTCCGAGACTTGGAGCAACGAGGATTGTGATAGATGGTGATGCTCATAGATATTGACTGGTTCCGGATCGATTGTGAACGGATGGCAACTCTATCAGCAGTCGATGCGGCAGTCAGGTACCAATCGGCCGCTTGACGGACTGTATCGGCGCTTGCTAGTTTCCTGTAGTGCGCAACAAAATAATTGACAGTCGATATGCTAATCAGCCGGGTAATTTCTGGCGCGGCATATTTTTGTTGCTACTGGTTGTAATAGCGGGCTGCGAAACAGGGCCGCCGGTACAGGAAATGAGCGACGCCCGGCAAGCCATAGCGGTTGCCAGGCAAGCGGGCGCAGCGAAGCTCGCTCCGGACGAACTTCGCGCGGCCGAAACCTACCTCAGTAGTGCCCAGCGCAAGTTATCGGAACGTGCGTATGCACAGGCAAGAAGTGACGCGGTCGAGGCCAAGAACCAGGCAATCATGGCGTTGGAAAATGCTGAGAGTGTCGGTCAGGACAGCCCACCCAATTAATTCGTTAATGCAGGCAATCTGTTCGTGTGCCGACGCTTTATAGTTACCGGTCGTGTGCAGGGCGTGTTCTTTCGTGACAGCACGCGGAAGGTTGCCGAATCCCTGCACCTGTCCGGCCATGCAATCAATTTGCCGGATGGCGGAGTTGAAGTCAGGGCATGCGGTCCTGAACCCGAAATCAAGCGCTTATACGAATGGTTGCAGGAAGGTCCGCCGCTTGCGAGGGTAGACAGAGTGGAACGAGTCGACGCGACGTGTGTTAAACCCGATGGCTTTGCGACGGGTTAGCTTACGGATTTAAGCCCGGAACCATTTTAGCCGCAATTTATCCAGTACCTTGTTCGGGTACTTTCGTTTGCCCAGGCTTCCATTGTAACGGCCAAGTGCGCGGGGTATGTTTCCCTTCTCCATGTCGAGGTAATACTTGAGGATCGTGCAGCCGAATCGCAGATTGGTTTCGATCTGCATAAGGTTGTCATTGGGGCGACCGATTTCCTTCAGCCAGAACGGCATAATCTGCATCAAACCGCGGGCGCCGGCCACCGATATCGCAAAACGGTCGAAGTTGCTCTCGACGTCGATTACGGCAAGCACAAGTTCGGGCGGTATTTCGGCGCGCGTGGCTTCGCGGTGCACGCGTTGGAGAATTTCAATTCTTTCCCCGGGATCCCTGACCTGCGACGCGAGTCTTGCCGACATGTCGGTCAGCCACACCTGGGCGTCAAAATGATCGGGGAAACTGTCGACCTCGCTGGCTGCAACGCGCAACAACTCAACGAGTTCAGGATCGGGCAATTCCTGTGGCACGGCCGTGACAGGCAGTGCCGAAAGCATCAACGCTATGATCAGGATGTTCAGCCGCATTTATTGATCCCGTTTGGTGCCAGGATTTGACGGTTTACTACTTTAACGATGACTTCGCCAGCATGTTGAGAGCGTCATCACGTTTCATCATTTGTGACTCTGCATCTCGCCGATGGCGATACTCCAATTCGCCGGACTCGAGTCCCCGATCGCTGATAACCAGACGATGCGGGATGCCGATCAACTCCGCATCCGCGAATTTAACGCCCGGTCGCGCGTCCCGGTCATCGAAGAGCACATCGAAACCACGCGCCGTAAGCTCGGCGTAGAGTTCCTCGGCAGCATCACGCAGCTTGTCCGAGCGGTGCATAT
>JAHEFD010000034.1 GCA_024640345.1 Woeseiaceae bacterium | reverse complement strand
ACGATCGCCAAATGAAGCGGGCCCAGAGAATGCGCGAGGCAATCACGGCCATTGTCGCGTTCCTGGTTTGCATGTGGGTGATTGCGACGACCGGACAGGAGTCGGTGTACTGGGTATTCCTTCTTCTCATGGCCGGCATGCCGGTTTTTGTCGTCGTGACGCGAAACAAGAACCTGTACGACCTGGAACAACTTCGACAGCGCCAGGAGGCGATGCCGGCGGAACTCGATCATCTGTAAGCAGGGCCTATTTTGGCAGGGTGCGTTTTGCCTTGATCTGATCGGCCATTTTCGCGATATCAATTTGACCCGAGTTATCGCATTTCACTGCCAGTTCCTGCTCTGTGGCAGACAAGCCTTCCTTCGTTTTCAACTGGTGATCAAGAACGTTCATGCCGGCTTCCGACGCATCCTGCTTGCCTCTTTCACGATCCCGGATTCGATCCCTGAGTAGCGGCTCCGGCGCGCCGACATCGACAATAGCGACCGGACAGTTGCACTCGCGGGCAATCCGGAGCGCCGCGGCGCGCTCTTCCCGCCGCAGGAATGCCGCATCCAGGATGACGCTGTGCCCTGAACACAGCACCGTTCTCGCGACAGAAAACAATTGTGAATATACCGAGTCGCTCGCTTCTTTCGTGTAAATACCCTGCCCGACCGGCGAATGACTGGCTGCGTATTCGTCAATACTGAACATGCGCTTGCGCTCTATGTCCGATCTCACACGAATCGCGGGTATCGCGGCCATGAGCTGGCCGGCTACATAGGTTTTCCCTGAACCGGACAGTCCATGCATGATGACAAGAACCGGAATGCGATCGTTGCTCTGTCGAATCGCCATGTCACAGTAGGATCGCGCCTCTTCGATATCGGCACCGCGAGCGATAACATCTTCGTGCTCCCGACTCCGGATCGCAGCGACCTTGGCCCTGACGAGACACCGATAGACAAAAAAGAGACTCAGAACGGTCACGCCTCCATAGTCGCCGGTTGCTTCCAGGTAACGGTTCAGGAAGTGCGCGGCCAGGTCGTGCCGCTTCCTCTCGACCAGGTCCATGACGAGGAATGCGATATCGCTCATAACATCGATCTGCCGAAAATCGGCGTTGAATTCGATGCAATCGAAGGTCGCTATCCCGTCCGGCAACCGGACGAGATTGGCGAGATGCAAATCGCCGTGACAGTCGCGCACAAATCCATCGTCGAAACGTTGCGCGAGAATCTGCTTTGTTTTTTCCAGCTCACGAGTCGTCCAGGCTTTGAGCAATGCGAGCGACTCACCATCAACAATGCCATCGAGCGGCGCAAAATTATCCCGCATAAATTCGCTTGTACAAGCGATTACTTTTTCGCGCTCCTCGACTGCGACGACTGCCGCGCCTGAATGGCGTGCCGCGATCGTGTTTGCGAGATCACGCATATCGTCTGTTGAAAGTAAATCCTGCTCGAGCTGTTTATCGAGCCGCATGGCGGTCTCAAAGCGACGCATCCGCACAGCATAGTCAACCACTGTACCGCTTCCGGCGAAACGTGGCTGTCCGTCAACAAGCGTAACCGGCACGACATCGAGATACAGATTCGGTGCCCATGGTTTGTTCAGCCGAATTTCCTCATTGCAATAGAATTTGCGCTTCTGCAGGGTACTGAAATCGAGAAAGTCGAAAACAACCGGCTTCTTGATTTTGTAGACAAACTCTTCCGTGAGAATGACCCAGGAGATGTGAGTTTCCTCCAGGGCAATTCGAGTCGCCCGATGCCCAAATGCTTCCGGGCATAGCAGCCCATGAATCAGGTCATTGCTGGTAGACCGACCTGCTTTCCCGGCTCTATGCATCTGATATCACCGGGCTCGGGCGTGCCGTTTTTCGTTCTTGCCAATCGCGGATTTCAGCAGGGGCGGCGCAATCAGCGTTGTAACCACTACCATCAGGACGATGGCAGAGAAAATCGCGTCATCGATGACACCGAGAGTTCTGCCAATTGCTGCAAATACGAGGCCCACCTCACCACGCGGCAGCATGCCAATACCGATAACGAGCCTGTTAGCTGCCGACCGGGCGCCCAGACCGCTGACGAGCTTGCCAATGACCGCAGCAACCAGCAGGCCCGCCGCAACAACAAGAACCTGCCAGGAGAGAAAAGATTCGATCTTTACCTGGATGCCCATCAGTATGAAGAAGATCGGCAGGAGGATGACCTCGAGCGGCATTATCAGCTCTCGTATACCGACGAACTCCCGCTTTGATGTCTCATGCTTTTCAAAGTAACTGTCTGAGAGAACGATACCTGCGGCGAACGCACCGATGATCGTCGCAAGACCGACAAGGTTAGCTATCCAAGCGAGAATCATTACAAAAAGATACGACGTGAACATCTTGGCCTCGATGATGTCGAGCCTGCCCATCAGGTTAGCAGCGAAACCCACTATGATAGGTCCCAGCTTGGCAGCGCCCACCAGGAACACGACAGACATCAGCACCACGAACAGGGCTTCCATTATGTCGACACTTCCGCTAACGACGATACCGGAAACGACGGCAAGGATGATCAGGCCAAGAATATCATCACAGACGGCTGCTCCGAGAATGATATGACCTTCTATAGTCTTGCTGTAATTTGTTTCGCGCAGCACGTTAGCAGTGATGCCAATACTCGTTGCACCGAGTGTCGCGGCGATAAACATGTCTGATTTGAGCGGCAAATCAGGAAGCAGAACGGCGACCGCGGCAAAGCCGAGTCCGAAGGGAACGAGCACGCCGAGTGTTGCGACTCGAATTGAATCGGCGCCCACCCTTCGCAGCTCATCCAGGTTCGTCTCCAGACCAACCATGAAAAGGAGAAAAATTACGCCATAACGGGAAAACACATCGACCGTTTGTGCCACCTGGAGCACCTGGCCCCCGTGTGGCCCGGTAATAATGCGCGTTATCTCGGCACCGGTCATCTCACCGAACAGGCTGTTGGCGACCTGGTCTATCGGGACACCGCCGGCCAGCGTCTGGCTGACAATTTCAAATACGCGTGGTCCTTCGCGCAGCACGACAATGAGATCGACACCCATGTACCAGGCAACATTACCCAGCAATATGCCCATGAGGAGCTCGCCGACGACGGTCGGTTGTCCCAGTCGTCTGGCGACAAAACGTCCGATGATAGCAAACAGCAGCACACTGGTAACGCCGAGTATGACCGGAGCGATCGGGTCACCATGGATCGAATTAACTGTGTTTACGAAATTGTCATTCACGATCGTCAACAGATTCGTGGCAGGGGATCGTCCTCCAGTTCGTCAAGAAATCGCTCGCCACCCAGAGAAGTTTCCAGGATTACGCGTTTAGCGTCTCTCGTAATTCGACCGATTCGCGCGGCGTGGCTACCCGCTTCGATTGAACGCCACTCTTCGAGGGCAGCATCTGCCTGGTCCGGGTCGATGATCGCCACAACCCGACCTTCGCACGCGAGGTAATAGGGGTCGTAACCCAGCATGTCGCACACAGATTGCACTGGCTCTGTTACCGGAACCGTTGGTTCCAGTCGAACGCCAAGTCCGGTAGCGCGCACTATTTCATTGGCAACTGAAGCGACACCACCCCTTGTCGGATCGCGCATAAATCGGAGACCATCGAATTTCATCATCATATCCGTTAACGGCAGGACACAGGCTGAATCTGACCTGACGTCGCCACGCAGGCCGAATGCCTCGCGCGCGAGCATCACTGCAGTGCCGTGATCGCCGACGCTGCCACTGATCAATATGACATCGCCATCCCTTATCAGTTTCATGGACGGCCTGACACCTGGCATACGTATACCGACACCGGTCGTCGCGAGATAAAGACCACCGCCCTCGCCTCGCCGCAAAACTTTCGTATCTCCAGCGCTGACTTTTACGCCCGCCTCATCGGCAGCTTTGGCGAGACTTGCGACCAGTCGATCGAGAACTGCGATCTCCAGTCCTTCCTCTATAAAAGCATTCAACGTGATGTACATGGGTCGCGCACCGGCGACGGCCAGATCATTTACCGTTCCATGAATGGCCAGTGACCCAATGTCGCCGCCGGGAAATTCCAGGGGCTGCACCGTAAATCCGTCTGTCGTGATCATTGCTTCGCCGCCATTGAGCAAAATCGGTACGGCATCGGCCTCTGTATCCAGCTCGGAGCGCGCGAGATGACGGGCGAATACCTCTTCGATCAGTTCACGCATAAAGCGGCCGCCATTTCCGTGCGCGAGTGAAATTCGATCGTCTTCCATCATGCTTCCTTAAGTGTGCTCCGAGCCGCGATTTCTGCTGCCTGGCCAAACGACAGCGCGGCATCGTTGCACGGCAGTAACCGGCTCAGGCAGACATCGTAACCGTCGTCCTCCAGCAATCGAACCACCTGGTCCGTCAGGACACCATTCTGAAAAACTCCGCCGGCAAGACCGACCTGGGCTACCTGGTTCAATTCACTTAATTGCCGGACTTGTTCGCGAAGCGCTTCTGCCATGCTGGAGTGAAATGCGGCAGAACGCTCTGCCACCGTTAATCGATTGTCCACCATCATCGGCAATAATGGCGCCCAGTCGGTCCGCAAAATGCCGTCCGCACATTTCTCGAGTGGTAGCGGAATCACCTGGCCGGCACCCTCACAGAGCGACTCGAGCCGCATAGGGCCCTCTGCCTCGAAACTGGTTTTGTGCGCCCCGCAAATAAGTGCACTGGCCGCATCGAACAGCCTGCCGACCGCCGTCGTTTCGGGAGCGTTGATTCCTTGTTTCCAGGCCTTGTACGCGAGGCCGTTAGTGTCAGGACAATCCGGCCAGTCCCGCCCTGCAGCCCATTGAATTGCAGCGGCGCTTCGCCACGGTTCCCGGCCGGCCCGGTCTCCGCCAGGAGGATTGAATGACCGCATACTGCCCACGCGCCGCCAGCTACCTGGCTGCCCGAGCAGCGCCTCACCACCCCACAGGGTCTGATCTTCACCGAGTCCCACACCGTCCCAGGTAAATACCAGCCAGGGACCGCCGCGATTGAACTCCGCCGCAACGGCACTGGCATGTGCATGGTGATGCCATACCCTGGTAACCGGCAGAAGCGCCTGCTCACGGGACCATCGAGTTGTTGCATAACCAGGATGAGCATCGCACACAATTCGCTGCGCCCGAACACCGTAAAGTGACTGCAAATCCGCAGCGACACGCTCAAAAACTTTCATGCTGCGCGGACTTTCCATTTCGCCGATGTGCGGTGATACAACGGCGCGTTTATCCCAGGATAGAGTCACCGTGCCTTTCATGTGGCCGCCCACCGCAAGCACCGGTTGCTCCTGGCGCCATCGCAATTCGAGTTCACGCGGCGCCGCACCCCTGCCAATTCGCAGTGGACGCATTGCGCCGGCAATGCGGCGAAAAACAGGATCATCGGCCGGTCGAACGATTGGCCTGTTGTGATGAAGGAACGCATCCGCAATACCGGACAACCGCGCTTCCACCTCCACCTCATCTGTCAAAACCGGCTCACCACTTATATTGCCGGAGGTCGCGACCAATGGCGCTCCGAACCCGCTCAGCAACAATTGGTGTAACGGGCTGTATGGCAGGAAAACGCCGAGTTCGCGAAGCCCGGGAGCCAGGTTATTGGCAAGCGAAAAGCTTTTGCTCTTCGCTGCCAGCACAATCGGTCGCATCGGCCCCTTAAGAATTTCAGCTTCCTCGCCGGTCAGGTCGACCGACCTCGAGACGAATGCAAGATCGTCCGCTCCGCCGACCGGGAACATCACTGCCAGTGGTTTATCGGGCCTTTGTTTTCGATTTCTCAGATTTCCGACCGATTCGGTGCTTTGCGCATCACAGACCAGGTGATAGCCACCTATCCCTTTCACGGCGACGATCTTCCCCTTGCGCAGGTAGTCAATCGCAGCATTCAGTCCTGCGGACTTCGTTCGGCTCTCATCACTGCCTGATGGCCTGAAACAGACGTGTGGCCCGCAGACCGGGCAGGCAACCGGCTCCGCGTGGAAGCGACGATCGCCCGGATCCCGATATTCATCGAGACAGTCTTTGCACAACGGAAAATCCTTCATGCTCGTATTCGGACGGTCGTAGGGCAAAGCGTTGATCAAGGTATAACGAGGACCGCATTGTGTGCAGTTGATGAACGGATATCGATAGCGGCGATCGGCCGGATCTTCCAGTTCATTCCGGCAGTCATCACACATGAAGAAGTCCGGTGGCACGAATATTTTTGCGACGGCAGCCTCGGCACTTTCGATGATCGAGAACCCGGTGAAACTTTGATATTCAGACGGCTCTGCCGAGTCTATATGTGGGCGTGATAACGGTGGCGCCTTCGAAACAAGTTCCTGCTGAAAGCGGGCAAGAGACTGCGAATCTCCGGAAGCAACCACCTCAACTTCACCCATCTTGTTTTGCACATGCCCGGTCAATCCGTGCTGCACGGCAATCCGGTAAACAAACGGCCTGAAACCAACGCCCTGTACGTGTCCGGACAAGGTAATCCGAACGGTCGCGACTGCCGGATCCGCAAGTCCGATGGCGCTAATTGGCTGGCTAGCCAACTTTTTTACTCGACGTCTTTCCCTGCCATTCGTTGTCGCGATAACCGGCCGACCACCAGATCCTGCATGCGCCTTCGTCCGATACCATGCAGGGACCGACCGGTTTGCGGGGCGTGCACGCAACGCCATAAAGACGGCACTGGTTGGGAAAGATCTTGCCCAGCACAACCTGTGCACAGTCGCAGCCAGCCGGCATTTCACCGACACGCTTGCGCGAGTCGTCTGCGTACGACTTCAGCTGCTGACGTGCGTCATGAGCCGAAAATTCTTGTGCTATGGAATATCCGGACTTCGGAATAATCCCTATGCCGCGCCAGTTTGCGTCGCTTACGTCGAATGCCCGCGAGAGTTGCTCGCGCGCGACCGGGTTGCCTCCCGGTCGCACGACCTCGGGATAGCAGTTGTCCAGGAAATGCTCGCCCTCGTGTAACTGGCTAAGGACCGAGTACATCGCGGCAAGCAAGGTGTCGGGACGAAACCCTGCGACGGCGGCGGGGATGCCGTGCTTGCTGGCAACGAATTCCCATTCTTCCGGGCCCATTACCGTGGACACATGCCCCGGGGCGATCAATCCGTCAAATCCGGGTTCACCCGATTCAAGTAACATCGCTACGGCAGGCCAGGTCAGTCGACCTGACAGCAGGACGAGCAGATTGTCCGGAACTCCCTCAACCAGCATCGCCGCAACGGGAGCGGAGGTTGTTTCAAATCCGGCGGCAAAGAATACGACCTGGCGGTTCGGGTTTTCCCGGGCTATCCGCACCGCTTCCATCGGCGTCGCGATTGGCCTTATATCGGCACCGGCCGCGCGAGCCTGTTCAAGTGACCTCGGGTCGCGCTTCGGCACGTTGACCGGCACTCGCAACATGTCGCCGAAAGCGACCAGGATAACGTCCTCGTGCAATGCCAGCTGGATCGCTTCGAATACATCCTCTTCGGGACAGATACAGACCGGGCACCCTGGCCCGGGAATCAGCTGAATTTTTTCCGGCAACGCTGTCCGCAGCCCGGCCAGGGAAATCGAGCGCTCGTGACCACCACAAACATTCATGATCCGGACGGGCCGGGTCAGATCCAGTTCATGCAGTTTTTGCAGCCAGTCTTTCGCGCTCGAACTCATGCTGCACTCCGATTCTCTAGCCGCTTTGCGGTGAAGCGGCGTGTAACGCCACTCCCTCCGCCTGGATGGCCGGACGAATAAGCTCACCGCCGGCAACACGCTGCCGAACAGATGCGAGCTGGTCTTCCAGCCAGTCGATCCACAAATCCATGCCCTTGCCGCTGCGAGCCGATAATTCAATGACGGGCGCCGAATTCGCCAGGCTTCGCAGATGACTTTCGGCGAGCGCGGGATCGAAGTCACCCAGCACATCGACCAGGTCCGACTTGCTGATTAACATGAGATCGGCAGCTCGAAACATCACCGGATATTTTGCGGGCTTGTCGTCGCCCTCCGGTGAGGACAACAGGGTCACATTAAGGTGTTGCCCCAGGTCAAAGCTGGCGGGGCAAACGAGGTTTCCGACATTTTCGATAAATACAATGTCGAGCCCATCGAGTTCGAGTTCGTGCAATGCACTATGAACCATGTGCGCGTCGAGATGACATGCCGTGCCAGTACAGATCTGAACCGCCGGCACGCCTTTTTCCCGAATACGCTGCGCATCGTTCTCGGTCTCGAGATCACCTTCAATAACCGCAAAATTCAGTTTACCAGCCAGTCTTTCGACGGTGCTTTCCAATAACGATGTCTTGCCCGCTCCCGGGGAAGACATGAGGTTTACGGCCAGAACGCGATGCCGGTCGAAATGCTCACGGTTGTGCGCAGCTTCGTGATCGTTGGCGTGCAGTAGATTCTGTAGTACCTCCACTGACTCGCTACCGGTTGACGTGTGCTCATACTCGCCGCCATCTGAAACGAGGTGCCGGTTAGCATTAGTTACATTGCAGCCACAGGTGTCACACATTAGTGAGCCCTACCTTATGCAAATTCTTATTCGCCATTTTCAAATACCTACGGAACATAGAATAAATTCCTGCGACGTCAGCCGACCTCACCGACAATCTCGTCAAACAATTGCCATGACTCGGCGGCGTCGGATTTTGAAATTTTCTGTATTGCGTAGCCGACGTGCACCAGCACGTAATCCCCGGGAGAGACATTCTCTCCCTGCATCATGAATAAACTGACCTGACGCTCGATACCACGCGCCTCGCAAAGACACTGGAATTCGTCAATCGACTTGACCTGCATTGGAATAGCGAGACACATAATTTCGATTCCTTCGCGTCCGTTTTTGAGCCACGGTTTCCTGAAACACTTAACTCATAATAGTTTGCGGTCCGCACTCCTAACGTACGTAATAACGCCTATTCAGATGCCGTCCTTCCGAGTCTAAGTTAATCAACTGGGGAAGAGCCACATGGCGTTTCCGCACGTCATGTGTTCACGAAGGAAGCTCATACATTCTCCTGTATTCGAGCGGGCAATCAGGGACTTTTGACCCGTCCGACCCTTTGCAACGAAGGAGAGTCGAAATGCCAACTCGCGACACCTTCTACGAGGTGATGCGCCGACACGGCGTAACCCGCCGTAGCTTCCTCAAATTCTGTAGCCTCACGGCAGCCGGCCTGGGCCTCGGACCTGAGTTCGCCGGAAAGATCGCGCACGCACTGGAAACCAAGCCGCGAACGCCCGTGATCTGGCTTCATGGGCTGGAGTGCACTTGCTGCACCGAATCATTCATCAGGTCGGGACACCCGCTCGCCGGCGATGTTGTGTTGTCAATGATCTCGCTGGATTACGACGACACCCTGATGGCCGCCGCAGGACACCAGGCTGAAGAACTGCTCGAGCAAACCATCGAGAAGTATGACGGCCAGTACATTCTTGCCTGCGAAGGCAATCCGCCGCTGAACGAAGACGGCATGTACTGCATCCAGGCCGGTAAACCCTACGTGGAAAAACTCCGGCATATGGCGGACCACTGCAAGGCAATCGTTGCCTGGGGTTCCTGTGCATCATGGGGTTGCGTCCAGGCCGCAAGGCCTAACCCGACCAGGGCTACACCGATTCACAAGGTCATTCTCGACAAGCCGATCGTCAAGGTTCCCGGTTGTCCGCCAATAGCAGAAGTCATGACCGGAGTACTGACCTACATGATCGCGTTCGACGAGTTGCCGGAACTGGATCGCCAGGGTCGGCCGAAAATGTTTTACAGCCAGCGCCTGCATGACAAGTGCTACAGGCGGCCGCACTTTGACGCCGGCCAGTTTGTCGAGCATTTCGATGACGAGGGCGCGAGGAAAGGATACTGCCTGTACAAAGTCGGTTGCAAAGGACCGACCACATACAACGCCTGCTCCACCGTCGAGTGGAATGGCGGCTTGTCCTGGCCGGTCAAGTCAGGTCATGGCTGCCTCGGCTGCGCCGAAGACAATTTCTGGGACAAAGGTTCTTTCTACAGCGCAGTCACTGATTTTGGCGTGATGGGCGGCGCGGAGGCTACCGCTGACAAGGTTGGCGGAATCCTCGCAGGTGCCGCCGCCATCGGCGTCGCGGCCCATGCTGCAGCATCAGTCGTATCACACATGACGCGTGGTAAAGCACAGGAGACAAGCCATGACTGAGATCGTAACCCCGAATGGCTTCACACTTGATGATGCCGGCCAACGCGTCGTCGTTGATCCAATCTGTCGAATCGAAGGCCACCTTCGAATCGAAGTTAATGTCGACGACGACAATATCATTCGCAATGCCGTCTCCACCGGGAACATGTGGCGCGGCCTGGAAGTCATACTGAAAGGACGCGACCCTCGGGACGCATGGGCGTTCACAGAACGCATATGCGGTGTTTGCACCGGTGTGCATGCATTACTGTCGTGCCGCGCAGTCGAGGACGCGCTTGCTATCGAGATCCCGAAAAATGCGAACTCGATACGCAACCTGATGATGCTTGCACAATACACGCAGGATCACCTGGTGCATTTCTATCACCTGCATGCCCTTGACTGGGTCGATGTGGTCAGCGCGTTGAGCGCCGATCCCAGGGCAACGTCCGAATTGCAGCAAAGCATCTCGAACTGGCCGAAATCTTCACCCGGCTATTTCCGGGACGTGCAAAACAAGATCAAGCGCTTTGTTGAATCCGGTCAACTGGGTCCGTTTGCCAACGCGTACTGGGGCAGCCCGGCCTACAAGCTGCCACCCGAAGCAAACCTGATGGCGGTCACCCATTACCTGGAAGCGCTCGATTTCCAGAAAGAGATTGTCAAGATCCATACGATCTTCGGTGGGCGCAACCCGCATCCGAACTGGCTCGTCGGTGGCATGCCGTGCTCGATCAATGTCAACGAAACCGGTGCAACCGGTGCGATCAATATGGCCTGGCTAAACCAGGTGTCCGACATCATCAATGCGTCCATTGACTTTATTGATCAGGTTTACATTCCTGACCTGAAAGCGATCGCGTCTTTCTACACGGACTGGACTTTCGGCGGCGGACTTTCAGGCAAGAACGTCATGTCCTATGGCGAATTCCCGGCGTTGGCCAATAACTACACCAACGAATCGTGGATGCTGCCCAATGGTGCAATTCTCAACGGCGATCTCAGCACTGTTTACGACGTCGACCCACGGGATCCGGAACAGATCCAGGAATTTGTTACACACTCCTGGTATTCGTACCCGAACCCGGACCAGGGCCTGCATCCATGGGATGGTGTTACCGTGCCAAACTTCGAACTCGGTCCTAACCTGAAAGGCACCAAGACGAACATCGAAGCGATTGACGAACAGGCCAAGTACTCCTGGCTCAAGGCACCACGCTGGCGCGGCAATGCGATGGAAGTTGGTCCGTTGGCGAGGTTCCTGGTTGCTTATGCTCGCGGCCATGAAGAAGTCAAAGAACTCGTTGACAGCACGCTGACCGACCTTGGACTGCCTATCACCGCCCTGTTCTCGACACTCGGCCGTACCGCGGCTCGCGGGTTGGAATGCTCGTGGTCAGCGCACAAGATGCGTGGCGTATTTGACGACATGATGGCCAATATCAAGGCCGGCGATGTCTCCACGGCGAACATGGAAAAATGGGAGCCAGCCACCTGGCCGAAAGACACCAAGGGCGTTGGCATCGGCGAGGCACCCCGGGGCGCACTGGGTCACTGGGTCCACATCAAGGACACCAAGCTGGAAAACTACCAGGCCGTCGTACCAACCACATGGAATGCATCGCCAAGAGATTCACAGGGAAATATCGGTGCTTACGAAGCTGCACTACTCGGAACGCCAATGGCGGACCCGGCGCAACCGCTGGAGATTCTCCGAACCATACACAGCTTCGACCCGTGCCTGGCCTGTGCATCTCATGTGATGTCACCGGACGGACAGGAACTCGCCGTCGTCAAGATACGCTAGGGAGGTTCCGGTAATGCAAAGTACTCCGATGAGCAATGCAGAAATGAGAGCGCCGCGAAAAGCGCTGTATGTCTTCGAAGCCCCGGTGCGAATCTGGCACTGGCTTCATGCGCTGAGCATCATCGTCCTGGCGGCAACGGGTTACCTGATTGCCAACCCGTTGCCGAGCATCGGCGGTGAGGCCAGCCAGCATTTCATGATGGGCAACCTGCGAATGATCCATTTCATCGCCGGGTATGTATTCGGCATCGGCTTCCTGGTCCGCATCTACTGGGGCATCGTCGGCAACAAGTACTCACGCGAGCTTTTCTACCTGCCGATATGGCGCAAGTCCTGGTGGAAGGATCTTTGGGGCGAGATTCTTTTCTACAGTTTTATCCGCCGGGAAGCACCGCCATCGGTGGCCCACAACGCACTGGCACAGGCAGCGATATGGTTTTTCAATACCGTCCTCGGCCTGTTCCTGATCTTTACAGGATTCGCCCTGTACAGCGAGGGACTGGGCCTTGAGAGTTGGGCTGACACGTGGTTCGGCTGGGTTATACCGCTGCTGGGCGGATCGCAAAGCGTTCGAATGTGGCACCTGTTCGGCATGTGGCTGATCCTCTTTTTCGCGATCATCCATATCTACATGGCCGTTCGCGCCGATGTCATGACTCGCCAGACCAGCGTCAGCGCAATTATCAGCGGCTGGCGGCATTACAGGGACTGACAAGCCGACATGCGAAAGACTGCCAATCAACCCGACGTCGCCGGGAACTGGGATACCCTGGTTCTCGGCATCGGTAATCTGCTGTGGGCCGACGAAGGCTTTGGTGTTCGCGCTGTCGAACATCTGAACGTTCTTTATACGTTTCCGGACGACACGCGACTGATGGATGGCGGTACGCAGGGGATATTTCTTCTGCCCTGGGTTCGCGGTGCGCGCCGCCTGCTGATCTTTGACGCCATCGATTTCGGCCTTGCTCCCGCGACACTTAAAGTCATTCGTGGAAATGATGTGCCACGTTACATGGGCGCGAAAAAAGTGAGCATGCACCAGGCCGGATTCCAGGAAGTCCTGTCGTCAGCCCAGTTATCGGGAGAATTTCCCGAGGAACTTGTGTTGATCGGCGTCCAGCCGGAAGTGCTGAACGACTATGGTGGCAGTCTCACCGAGAACGTGCGTCGCCAGCTGGACCCCGCTGTCGATATCGCCTGCGAGGTGCTCAGGGACTGGGGAGTCGATGTCCAGCCAAGGCCTCAGCCGCTTCCGGCCGACGAACTGATGAGCCCCGGTGCGCTGGACATCAGCGACTACGAGAATGGCCGACCTGTTGTCGATGGACCGTCACGATGACGCACCCGCTGATCGAACGGTTGATCGCAGAACTTGAATATCCGGAAGTCGGGTTGGCCAACCATGACGATTTTGTCGCTCGCGCCGGGATGAACGTCCTGTTCTTTCCAGGCGATCCGCAAACCGTGCGCGACGCAACCGATGTGGCGGTTGTGCTGCCGGAACTGGTGAAAGCATTTGACGGGCAGCTGCAGCCGGGCGTCGTCACAGATACCTTTGGCGATGGCAAACAGCTCAAGCACCGGTATGGGTTTACAGAATACCCGGCACTGGTTTTCGTCCGCGATGGTGGCTATGTCGGTGCCCTGACCCGGGTCCAGGACTGGGCCGATTACCTCAACCAGATCAAAAACCTGTTTACCGCACCGACGAAACGGCCGCCAGGGTTCAAAGTCCCGGTTGTGGCCGCCTGAGCCTTTCGCCTCCTGCCATGGACATGCTGGCCCAGGCCCATCACTAACGGAGACTGCAACTTATGGACTTCAGAGGCATTCCCTTACGAACAATCGGCCCCGGTACTCAGCCCGAGGAGATGGATGGCAGGACGCTTTCCTATATCGACATGCCGAAAGACATGTGGACTTACAAGCAGCCGCAGATGCTGGAGCCTGCGACCCTCTCACACCTGGCCGGCGCGAAGGAAACCATGCTGTGGCTGAAAGATGCGCTGGCCGGCTACGGTCAGTCGTCCGAATCACAACTCGCAAACCTGACGGCGCTCGACGCGGACAGCCGCGATGTTGTCAATCAGATCCTTGGTGAAGGCGAAGTCAGTATCACCTGCAGCGGCCCGCCCAGGGCCTGCACACAGGAGTCTGTACTCGCCGGCGTCTGGCGCACGCTGTACTTTGACCAGGACGACCAGCTGGCATACGACCTGCTGGAGGTTGCGGATGTTCCGCACTATGTCCGGAGTCACGAGAACCTGGATCGTGAAATCAAGGTCAGCCAGGCGAACACACCTGCTGATGTCACCAACGCGCTACCCATCCTGGTCGAGCTCGAATCGCACCGCCGGCAATACTCGAACGACCGACAATCAAAAGTGATCAACCTGAGCTTGCTGCCGCTGGCCGATGCCGATCTCGAATTCCTCGACGAACAACTGGGCCATGGACCGGTCGACATACTCTCGCGCTCCTACGGAAAATGCCAGGTATCCGCGACGCTCGTGCCAAATGTCTGGTGGGTGCGATACTACAATTCAATGGGCATCCTGATACTGAACACCCTTGAAGTGGTCGACGTGCCACAGGTCGCCTGCGCTGCGCCCGAAGATCTGCGGGATTCCGCACTGCGCCTCGATGAAATCCTGGCGCCCTACCAGTCGGAAGTGGCATGACCGGCTCACCGATCGCTGCCGGCATGTCCGCTGTCAGCAGCGACACAAAACTGGAGTGCCGTATCTGCTGGTATGTATACGACCCGGCAATAGGCGATCCGGTCGAGCAGATCGAACCGGGAACACCTTTTCTCGAGTTGCCAGCACACTGGCGTTGTCCGGAATGCGATGCCGAATCGGGCGGTTTTCTGCCGATGGACGACTGACATGATCAATGCTGAGACCGAACTCACTGCTCGCTACCAGGTGATCTACCGGGAAAAGATGCTAGGTATGCCAATCTGCAACCCGGCGTTGAAAGTCCAGGCAGTCGGTTTCCGCGAGCTTGGCAAACACCGCCTCGGTGTGTTGGTCACGCCGTGGTTCATGAACCTGATGCTGTTACCGGGGGACGATACCTGGTCGAATACAGCGTCGGGATCCCGGGAAGATTTTTCGCTGCCCGCCGAGCGCTGCGAATTCGTCGTCAACCATGACGAGGAACTGGGCACCTGCCTTAGTGCAATACTGTTTCGCACAGTTCTGGACTTTCCCGACCAGGACACCGCGGTTGCGGTGGCAGAAGAAGTACTGGATCAATTGTATGCCCAGGACCCGAAGTCGCCACAGGATGCCAGTAGTGCCCGCAATTTCAGTCGCCGCTCGCTACTGACAGGAATGGGGGCCTCCTGATGCATGAACTCTCCGTATGCAATGCGCTACTCGACCAGGTCGAGCGAATTGCACGGGATCGCGCTTCTTCTATGGTCAAGAGGATCGTTATCAAAATTGGACCGTTATCCGGCATTGAACCCGAACTGCTGCGGCGTGCCTACCCGCTTGCCGCTGCCCGGACGGTGGCCGAGCACGCGGAACTCGTCATTGAGCACGCCGATGTCGTTGTCAGGTGCACCGAATGCGGTGCGGAATCCAGCGTGCCGGTTAACCGGCTGCTCTGCGGAAGCTGCGGAGACTTCAGGACTCGCCTGATCGGCGGTGATGAACTGATCCTCCAGCGAGTGGAACTCAGTGCCGTGAAAATGTCCGCCGAAACACCCGGCAGTACGCGGTCACAGGCCGGACTATCAGCGCAATGACTGTAGGTAAAATCGCCTATTCCGGTATTGCCGTCAGGTGATTAGCTTATGCAAAGGCGCCTATCACGCGACAAATCAGCACAACAGGAGACAGTAAAATGAGACTCATCTCTGGCCTGTTAATTTTTTTCGGAGCGACGGATATTCTGCTCGCTCACAGCCTGGACGGCGAACATGGCCTCGCTGAACAAGTCGGGCACCAGCTAGTTGGATTTCACCATCTTCCTCTGACCATTTTGCTGATCGCGGCCGGTCTCGTCGCGCTAAGGACGTGGTACGAGAAGACAGCGGCGCGCGATAATTAGTAGAATCACGCGCAGCGACGGGAAAAATCAAAACCAATAAGAGCACTACATTACAAACACTCCCGTTTTAGGTATAAACCTGTACATCCGACCATTAACGCGTACCGCGAAGCGGCAACGTGAGAGACGAAATATGCCCGCAGAGACCGTACGCCCGATTGACCCAAGCCCCGCCGAGTTTGTTGGCGAATCTCCGTCACAGATCGCGAAGCGCCTTTTTCACGCCACCCGACCCAAGTTTTTTCCCGCCTCCGTTCTGCCGGTGATCGCCGGGACGGCATGGGGTGTGCAGGTCTCCGGGCAATTCGACGTACTCCTTTTCCTGCTGGCTTTGCTGGCAACGGTCTGCGTGCACGCCGGCGCCAACGTCATAAACGACGTAGGCGACGAGTCCGGTGGCACGGATCGCCAGAATAAGGACCGCATCTATCCGTACACCGGGGGATCGCGATTTATCCAGACAGGCATCATGGAAGCGAGTGGCATGGCGAAGCTGGGCATCAGCCTGCTCCTGGTCGCTGCGATTGCGGGCATGGTCCTGCTGTTGATAAAAGGCCCGATGATCCTGGCATTCGGGCTTGCTGGCGTGGCGCTTGCTGTTTTTTATTCTATCGGCCCCGTCCGCCTGAGCTCGCTCGGGTTGGGAGAGCTTGCGGTTGCAATCGCGTTCGGTGTTATTCCCGTTGTCGGCGCGGCATGGCTGCAAAGCGACTCGATCAACTCTGCCGGCGTAGTGTTTTCGATTCCGGTCAGTGCCTGGGTTGCCGCTATCCTGCTCATCAACGGCGTGCCGGATATGAAAGCGGATGGCGACACAGGCAAACGTACGCTGCCGGTACGGCTGGGTCGTGGCGGAACCGCGGGCGTATACATAGCCATCAACCTGATCGCAGTCGCAGCAATCGTGCAGCTGACAGCGACCGGTCAGCTGCCGATACTCGCGCCGTTGCTGCCCGCCGGACTGCTGATCCTTGCTGTCAAAGCGGCCGCCGGCATCAGGCAGGGCATTGAGGATCGCGATGGCATGACGAAAGCAATTGAATCGACACTTGCCATACATACGCTGGGCTCGATCTGGCTGACAGTTTGTGCGTTGTTCGTTTTCTTCTGGGCAGGTCAATAAGACGGGTCGGCACACGACCGGTTCAGGACGACAGAACTCAGCAACATGCAAAAGATCAGGATCAGGAAAGGCCTAAATATTCCGCTTGCGGGAGCACCGGAGCAACGTATTGCCGTGGCCAGGCCGGTCAGCGCTGTCGCACTACTCGGGCCTGACACCGTCGGGCTCAGACCCCGGATGGCCGTAGAGGTTGGCGATTCGGTCAGCCTGGGGCAAACGATTTTCACGGACAACAATAACCCCGGTATTCAGTTTACTGCCCCGGGGACTGGCACGATCAAGGCAATCAATCGTGGCGCGAGGCGCTCACTGCAATCTGTCGTCATTGAGCTTGAAGGCGACGATGAGAAAACCTTCGGCCGCTTCGATGCTTCCGCACTTTCAACACTGCCGCGAAAAGAGGTCAGCGAAAACTTGCTCGCATCGGGCCTGTGGACGGCATTCCGTACGCGGCCCTACAGCAAAATCCCGGCTGAGGATTCGTCACCGCACGCAATTTTCGTCACCGCGATCGACACCAATCCGCTGGCGGCCGATCCGGCGGTCATCATCGCGGACGCCCCGGAGGCATTCCAGGACGGGCTGCAGGTCATCTCGAGGCTGACTGACGGGGCTGTGTTTGTCTGCACCGCACCGGGCGCCGAAATATCCGTACCGAACGAGAAACCGTTCGAGCGGGCAGAATTTGCCGGCCCCCACCCCGCCGGGCTGGCAGGTACGCACATTCACTTCCTGTCGCCGGTCAGTGAACTGAGGACGGTGTGGCATCTTGGTTATCAGGATGTCATTGCGATCGGGCGTTTGTTTACCACCGGTCGCCTTAACCCGGAACGCGTCGTGGCGCTCTGTGGCCCCCTGGCGAAGTCGCCGCGACTGCTCCGCACACGACTCGGCACCAGCATTAATGAATTGGTGGCCAATGAGTTAGTGCAGGCCAGGAAACGCGTGCTGTCAGGATCTGTTCTGGCGGGTCGCCGTGCCAGTGGCGCCGTCGCATGGCTCGGCCGTTATCACAACCAGGTTATCGCATTGCAGGAAGGAACGGAGCGCAAGTTTCTCGCCTGGATGCGACCGGGCCTGCAACGGTATTCAGCCATTCGCGTGTTCGCGTCCCATCTCCTCGGAGACCGTGACTACAATCTCACGACATCGCAAAACGGCAGTCCGCGCGCGATGGTCTCCATTGGCACTTTTGAAAAAGTGATGCCGCTCGACATTCTCGCAACCCCCCTGTTAAAAGCGCTTCTCGTTGAAGATACCGATACCGCGCGCAGTCTTGGTTGCCTGGAACTCGACGAGGAAGATCTCGCGCTTTGCTCATTCGTCTGTAACGGCAAGTACGAATACGGGCCGTTCCTTCGCGAGAATCTTACCGAGATAGAGGCGAACGGCTGATGAAAGGACTCCGCGGACTGCTCGATCACGTACAGCCGTTATTTCTGCCCGGCGGAAAACTCGAACGTTTTCACGCCTTGTTCGAAATGGTCGATACGCTTTTCTATTCGCCGCCCGACCTTGCACGCGGTGCACCTCATGTTCGCGACGCGGTTGACCTGAAACGCGTAATGATCATGGTGGTTTTTGCAGCGACCCCCTGTGCCCTGGTTGGATTCTGGAATACGGGCTTCCAGGCTCATTCCGCGATGGCTTCTCTTGGTATCGAAACGGTTAGCGGGTGGCACGGAGGTGTGCTTGCGCTGTTAGCGGTGGGTCATGATGCCGGCAGCTTCTACGACAATTTCATGTACGGACTCGTCTACTTCTTACCAATTTACGCGGTAACGATGGCGGCCGGCGGCTTCTGGGAAATTCTGTTCGCCGGCGTCCGCAATCACGAAATCAACGAGGGCTTTTTTGTCACCTCCTTTCTCTATGCCCTGGTCCTGCCGGCCAGCATTCCACTGTGGCAGGTCGCGATCGGAATCAGCTTTGGCGTCGTTATCGGTAAAGAGGTATTCGGCGGCACGGGCAAGAACTTCCTTAACCCCGCGCTCACCGGACGGGCGTTTCTTTATTTCGCGTACCCGGCACAGATCTCTGGCGACGCAGTCTGGACAGGTATCGACGGCTTCAGCGGCGCGACGGCACTCTCGATCGGAGCGGTCGATGGCGTGAGCGGCATCGTCACGAGTGGACTGACATGGACGCAGGCGTTTCTCGGGCAGATGCAGGGCTCGATTGGCGAAACATCGGCGATCGCCTGCCTTTTTGGTGCCCTGATGCTGATCTACACGGGCATTGCTTCATGGAGAATCATCGTCGGGGTTTTTGCGGGACTGATTGTTCCGTCACTTATCGTCGGCGCAACTGGCAGCGAAAATCCGATGGCACTTATGCCCTGGTACTGGCACATCGTCATCGGCGGTTTTGCCTTCGGTGCCATCTTCATGGCGACAGATCCGGTCAGCGCCGCCGCCACCAATACCGGCAAGTGGATTTACGGTTTCCTGATAGGGGCAATCACCTTCGTCATCCGGGTTATTAACCCGGCATTTCCCGAGGGCATCATGCTGGCCATCCTGTTCGGCAATATTTTTGCGCCAGTCATCGATTATTTCGTCGTTCGTGCCAACATCAAACGCAGGATAAGTCGCAGTGCCTGAAGCAACAGAAAAACCGGCACGGTCGAAAGACAGCGTTTCGAATACGCTGATCGTAGCGGTCGCGCTCAGCCTCGTTTGTTCGGTACTGGTCGCGAGTACGGCAATTCTTCTGAAGCCGGTACAGCAGCGCAATGAAGAACTGTACCGCCAGCAGATCATCCTGGATGTCGCGGGACTGTACGAACCCGGCGGCAACATCGATACGCTGTTCGAAAATATCGAGACTCGAATGGTCGATCTCGCCAGTGGCAAGTACACCGACCTGGTGAGTGCAGAAAACTTCGACGCCATTGCAACAGCCAAGGATCCCGAACTGGGCGTCGCGATCAGCGTGGACGCAGACATCGCCAACATTCGTCAACGGGCACGTTTTGCTCCCGTGTATCTCGTTCGCAAGGACGGCGAAATCGACCAGATCATTCTGCCGGTATACGGCTCGGGTCTCTGGTCGACAATGTACGGATTCCTCTCACTGGCGCCTGACGGCTCGACGGTGCTTGGATTGAGGTTTTATGAGCACGCGGAAACACCCGGGCTTGGCGACCAGATCGATAAACCCGACTGGCGCGGAAAATGGCCCGGTAAACAGGTTTTTGGCGTTGGCGAACAACCGCAAATAGAAGTGATTCGCGGCTTTGTTGACGAGAGCGTCGATAGCGCGATTCACCAGGTTGACGGCCTCTCCGGGGCAACGCTGACCGGACGCGGCGTCACAAACCTGCTGCGTTACTGGACCGGTCCGGAAGGATTCGGCCCGTACCTGGCAGAAATTCGTGGAGTGGCAGGAAATGACTGACAGCAACAGAAAAGTGCTGATCGATCCGCTGGTAGACAACAACCCGGTGCTGCTGCAGGTACTCGGCATCTGTTCGGCCCTTGCGGTCACGACATCGCTGCTGCCGGCACTATTGATGTGCGTCGCGCTAACAAGCGTAACGACGCTCGCGAACGGCACCATCAGCAGCATTCGCCACCACATTCCCAACAACATCAGGATCATTGTACAGATGACGATCATCGCGTCGTTCGTCATTCTCGTCGATCAGATTCTGCGCGCTTACGCGTTTGAGACCAGCAAGCAACTTTCGGTATTCGTCGGCCTGATCATAACCAACTGTATCGTGCTTGGACGCGCAGAAGCGTTCGCAATGAAGAACAACGTGCGAATGAGTCTTCTCGACGGACTTGGTAATGGTCTTGGTTACAGCGTCATCCTGATCATCGTTGCGACATTCCGGGAACTGCTCGGGGCGGGCACTCTTTTCGGTTCACAAATCCTGCCGCTGGTATCGGACGGTGGCTGGTACCCGGCAAACGGCCTGATGCTGTTGCCGCCGAGCGCATTCTTCATCATAGGACTTCTAATCTGGGCCGTTCGTACCTGGAAGCCGAAACAGGTCGAACATGCGGACTACCAGATTCACGAAGTGCACCGAACTGAGGTGCTTTGATGGTTGACTACATCAATCTCTTCATCAAGGCAGCGTTCGTGGAAAACCTCGCGTTGTCGTTCTTTCTCGGCATGTGCACCTTCCTCGCCATATCAAAACGGGTTGATACCGCGATCGGTCTCGGCCTTGCCGTTGTCGTGGTGCAGTTCATTACGGTCCCGCTGAACTACCTGATTTTCAATTTCCTGTTAAAAGATGGCGCACTGGCCTGGGCCGGCATCAACGATGTCGACCTGAGCTTCCTGGGACTGGTCAGCTACATCGGCGTTATCGCCGCGCTCGTCCAGATTCTTGAAATGACCCTTGATCGATTTTTCCCGGCACTTTACAACGCGCTGGGAATCTTCCTGCCACTCATCACCGTCAACTGCGCCATTCTCGGCGGCACCTTGTTCATGGTTGAACGCCAGTATGATTTTGGTGAAAGCGTGGTCTTTGGCCTCGGCAGCGGCTTTGGCTGGGCGATTGCACTCATCGGTCTCGCCGGCATTCGCGAGAAGCTCAAGTATTCGGATGTACCTGATGGCCTGCAGGGGCTTGGCATCACCTTCATCATCGTCGGCCTGATGTCACTTGGCTTCATGGGCTTTTCCGGGATTCAGCTTTGAACGCAGGCTCAACAATGTGGTTTGAAGTCGCACTCGGCGTCGGTTTGTTCACGACGATCATCCTCCTGCTCGTGTTTATCATCCTGTTCGCCCGTTCCAGACTCGTTGCCAGCGGCACTGTGAAAGTCCTGGTTAACGGAGAACGTGAACTGTCGATTCGGCCGGGCGGAAAACTGATGAACTCTCTCGCAGAGGAAGGTCTGTTCGTAGCGTCCGCGTGTGGTGGCGGCGGCACCTGCGGACAATGCCGCGTACGTGTGCTCAATGGCGGCGGTTCCGCTCTACCGACCGAAACCTCCCTGCTGAACAAGAGAGAAGTGGCTGATCACTATCGCCTGGCCTGCCAGGTGTCGGTGAAGCAGGACATGCGCGTCGAGGTGCCCGACGAAGTGTTCGGCGTACGCAAGTTCCTGTGCCGTGTTCGTTCGAATCGCAACGTTGCCACGTTCATCAAGGAACTGGTGCTTGAAATGCCGGCGGGCGAGGAACTGGAGTTTCGCGCGGGTGGATACGTTCAGCTGGAGTGCCCTCCACACCACCTGAAATACGCCGATTTTAATATCGACGAACGTTTCCGTGACGAATGGGACCGCTACAAACTCTGGCGTTATGAATCAAACGTTACCGACACAACAACGCGCGCCTATTCGATGGCGAGTTTCCCGCTGGAAAAAGACACGATCAAACTCAACATTCGAATCGCGACGCCTCCGCCGGGCTCGGACGACAAGATACCGCCCGGCATCATGTCTTCCTATGTATTCGGCCTGAAGCCGGGCGATGAAATTTACGTTTCCGGTCCGTTCGGTGAATTTTTCGCCAAGGAAACTGACAAGGAAATGGTGTTCGTCGGTGGCGGCGCGGGCATGGCACCGATGCGTGCGCACATTTTTGACCAGCTGAAGCGGCGCCATTCCAAACGGAAAATGTCTTTCTGGTATGGCGCGCGCAGCCTGCGGGAAACCTTCTACGTTGACGAATTCGATGCGCTGGCAGCGGAAAATGACAACTTCAACTGGCACATCGCTCTGTCGGAACCACAGCCCGAAGACAACTGGAGTGGTTACACAGGATTCATTCACAAAGTATTGCTGGATGAATATCTCGCAAATCACAAAGCACCGGAGGACTGCGAGTACTATCTGTGTGGCCCACCGATGATGAATTCGGCAGTGATAAAGATGCTGGAAGATCTCGGTGTGTCGCACGATGATATCCTGCTTGACGACTTCGGTGGCTAGGCCGGGAAACAGCTGGCGCATCGTTACGCTGCTGGCCCTGGCACTGGTCGGATGTGATGACCCTCACACCACCCTGTCGACTCACGAGTTACGCGGCCAGACCATGGGCACGACATTCAGCATCAAGCTCGTAAACCCCGAGGCCGGTCCGGACCTCGCGGCGCTGCAGCAAAACGTGACTGATGTGCTGGATCGCGTCAACCAGCGCATGTCGACGTGGATTCCCGATTCCGAGTTGTCAAAGTTTAACGACAGTGAATCGACTGACTGGATAAATTCCTCGATGGAGTTTTGCCATGTCATCGACGCGGCGCTTGGCCTCGGCGACTTCACTGACGGCGCTTTCGATATAACGATCGGACCACTCGTCAACCTGTGGGGATTTGGTCCCGGTAAATCAACCCGCCTGGCACCACCCGACGATGACCTGATCTCTTCTACCAGGAAAAGAGTGGGATACAGGCAGCTGCAGGCGAACTGTGACATCCCGGCTGTACGAAAGGCACGGGCGGATATTTATGTCGACCTGTCGGCCTATGCGAAAGGCTACGCGGTCGACCAGCTCGCGTGCCTGCTCGATGAGTCAGGTCTGGCGAACTACCTTGTGGAGGTCGGTGGCGAACTGCGCATGCGCGGCAGCAACGCAAGCGCAAGCGACTGGGCTGTGGCAGTGGAGAAGCCGGCCGACTTCGAGCGAGCCGTACAAACGATAATCCGCCTGACTGACAGCGCAATGGCAACGTCAGGCGATTACAGGAATTTTTTTGAATACGACGGGCAGCGCTTTTCGCATACAATTGATTCACGAACCGGTCGGCCGGTCACACATGCCGCCGCAGCGGTAACTGTGATCGCGACAACGGCCGCACAGGCGGACGCATTGGCAACCGCGTTGCTCGTGCTCGGACCAGAGGAAGGGTTCGAATTTGCAGAAAAAAAACGCATCGCCGCGTACTTTCTGCTGCGAAAAGATGATGAAATTGAGGAAAAGGTGACAACCATGTTCGCGTCCCTGCAAACACCATGAGCACCCTGTTGCTTACATTGGTCCTGAGCTTCGCCATTGTATTAGGCGTTATTGTTGCAATGAGCATCGGCGTAATGAATGGACGGCCTGCCATTCGTGGCAGCTGTGGCGGACTGAACAACGGAGGCTGCGAGCTATGCAGCGGCAAATGCAGGAAAGGAAATCGTAATGACACCTAAGTCAGCATTGGTAAAAGATTACATGACGGGCAGGCTCGTCACGTTCAGCCCGGAAACGGATGTGCTCGATGCCATTCGCGTGCTCGTCGACCAGGGCATCGCCGGTGCTCCGGTCGTCGATGACCACGGTGACCTTGTCGGCATGCTCTCGGAAATAGACTGCATGAAAATTGCACTCCAGGCCGGTTACCATGGCCAGTGGGGCGGCCCGGTCTCAGACTATATGACCGTCAATATCGAAACCGTCGATGCGCACATGAATATCATTGACCTGGCACAACAATTTCTCGACACGAGCTTTCGCCGGTTTCCGGTAATGAAGGACCACCGCCTGGTCGGACAGATCAGCCGCAGGGACGTGTTACGTGCCCTGAGCAAGCTATCGTCAGCATAGTCCGGACGAAATGATCACCCGTACATCGAAAAGTTGCGCACTCGCCTTGTGCAGCCTGCTTGCACTCGGCCAGGCCGCCGGCGCGGCACCGGCGCTGCTTCCGGTCTGTGCCGAGTGTCATGGTGCCGACGGATCGGGAGCCGGGTTAAGCAACGTTCCGATCCTCGCAGGTACGCCGGCTTCGCACCTCGAGGAAGCACTGTTTGCTTACAAGGATGGCGCCAGGCGTTGCGGAGACGAACCGGCGATGTGCGAGATTGCCGCCTCCCTGACCGATGCGAACGTCACGGAACTCGCGGACCATTTCGGCGCAATGAAACGTATCTGGGCGAGCGAAGCCGCTGATCCTGCATTTTCGAAAAAAGGTGAACGCCTGCACGAGGCCCACTGCGCGAAATGCCACGTTCTGCCGAATGACGAAAATGCGGACAGCGCGCTTGGCATTCCGTTACACGGTCAGCGTTCAGCCTATCTGAAACTCGCCATTGTTGCCTATCTGTCCGGAGATCGAGAGACCCTGGCGCCCGGCATGGAAGAGAAACTCGAACTCCTTGGTGCCGATGACATCGACGCGCTGATCAACTATTACTCGGGCTATCGACCCTGACTTTCGGTCTTCGGCCGGCTCAGCAACCTGGCAACCAGTAATAACGCCCCGCCAACGAAAAACAGTGCCACGAACAAACTGGCGGGCTGGCCGTTGGGAAAATCCTCAACAAACAGCTTGATCGCCACGAGGATAAGAACCGGGTAAACGAGCCACCGCGCCTCCGGCCATCGCCGGAACCGGCTTGACAGTGCCAACGTAACGGACGACGCGGAAAGAACTGCCGTTCGAAGTGCGGCCAGAATGGCGAGGTTCGGTTCTGCTCCCGCTGCGCCGGCCAGGACGGGCGCGAGGAAGACGACGATCAACCCGCCGACCTCCCAGACCGAGAGCGCCAGCACGATTAACTGCGGTAATCCTGCCAGTCCGCCCCAGCGTTCGGAATGCTGTGCAACAGGAAGAAACAGGCAAACGACGGTTGTCAGCGCAACAGCTATCTGCCACGAAACCAGCCCGGGCCAGCCTGCCGACACGTCTCCCGCAAGGGCCACCAGGCCGGTTGCCAGGATGCCGGATTTCACCCCAACGGCAAGCAACAGAACCGTGCATTGAAGGCTCAGGGAAACCCATCCTGTTCGGCCGCTGAACCAGGCCATCGCCAGCGCCATCAGCGACCACAGTATGACTGTCGCGGTAGCCGGCAATATGAGCGCACTGCCGGCAAGTACCAGCAGCAGGCCGAGCGTCGAGTAGAAGAAAAAATTGGGTCCACGGACGCTTCGAGTGACCGGTGAAAATGCCAGCAGGTAGGCGGAGCCGCCGAGCACCATCCCCAGGACGCCAATCTGCAGCAGGACAAGCTGTCCCGCCTGCGAAGCACTGATAGCAGCCCAGTAGGCGACACCAGACGCTACCAGCGCCTGCACAGCCTCGAAAACACCGACATCCTTGCCCTTGCCATGCGATCGCAAAACAAAGCTCAGAAGATACGTCAGCAACGATGCGCTACCGAACAGTGCTGCCACCCCGGGTTCTATCGTCCAGTTGGCACTAGCACTAAATGCAACGAGGGCTGACACGCCGGCATTTGCCCCGATTGCCCCGAGCCATTGCAAGCCCATCCATTGCCGCCAGTAAACAACCCACAAGGACCCAAGACCCAGCAGCAGCAGAAATGCCGCGGAGGCAACCGCACTGTGAGAGACAATCATCACGGCAAATGCGGTCGCGATTCCACCGCCGGTCGCAAGCCAGCCCAGCGTACGCAGCTTCATCTTTGCCGCCACGCCGAGTGCCAGCGCGCAATAGACGCCTAACGCGATTACGCCCTGCCTGCCAGACAGCAGGCTGAAACGCGAAACCGCCTCGACCAGCAATGGCAATGCAAGAAGAACCGACGTGCCACCGTAAAACGCGGCATTGGCGCGCTGGTGCTCCGTATTGCCCTTCCGGTAGGCCATGAACAACCAGAGCAAGGCGTAGCTTGCGCCCATCAGGATACCAATGCCCGTTGCAACGAACTCGTAGTCGGTGATCGCACGCAAGAGGTAGGCACCGCCGAAGATGAGCAGCACGCGGCCAATGTGCGAGGAAGCATCCGCAATGAAACCGTCACCCAGCGAGGGCTCGGGCGCGGTTCGATCGAACGTCAAGCCCGACGAGGATTCCTTTTCAATAACCTTTAAACGTTGCTCGACGGCTGCCAGTCGCTTCTCGAGGTCATCTATGCGATCTGCCATTGCGTTGCCTTCTCTCGATTAGGAGCAACTGATTCCCGGACCCGGTTACCCGCTTTCTCCCACGTCCCTCCGCAGCGACGGCACGAACTTGTTAATTATCCAGAACAGGACGAACGGCGTTGTTATGACGGTCAACGCACCGAACAAGCCTTCCTTAAAAGTCTCGAGACTGTGCGGAATGATAGGCATGTGGTAATGCATGTAGCCCGAGAACGACAGCGAGAATGCCTGGCCACCGATCACAACGTTCCAGCGCATCATGAATACGCCAAACAGCACGAGCAAAAGCGCGAGAACTGTTCGCTTCATTGTCCTGCCCGGCAAAATCAGCAATACGAAGGGAACCAGGTTGCCCAGCGTGTACTGCAATACGAAAATATTCATGAAATCCTTGCCGTACATGACCGAGCGGAGGATGTCCCAGGACTTCATCGCCGTGTAACCACGGAAAATCAGGTCAAGCAGTTCGAGGCTGATAGCCGCGACGAGAAATCCAAGCAGGTAGCGTGCGGACTTCGTGATGATGTCGACCTCGGCACCCTTGATCGCCTGCGCAGCGATCGTGCCACCACCGCGCCGCTGCCGAAATGCCTGCCATTCCATGATCACGATGTAAGTGAGCATGCACAACGCGATGCCTGAAACGACCGCCGACATAATAAAGATTACCGGCATTAATGGTGACATCCACAAAGCATTGGCTTTGACCGAGCCAAAAATAAAACCGGCATAGCCATGCAGGAAACACGCGACGGGAATACCGATCGCTGCAAGAATCTTCGCTGCTTTCTTGTCTATCCTGATCGATTCATCGTCAATTTCGTAGGCGCCGATTGTCAGGACACGATAAACACTTCTGCGCAGCATGCTCGACAGACCGGGCTTGTCCTTAAGCGCATAAACCTGCTCGACAAAATATTTTCGATAGACAAACCAGATTTCGCTCAGAACGATCAGGCCATAAGTGGTAAAGACAATGCCGAATGCTGCGATCGCTGACGTAAAGTGTGGCGTAAGCAGCGGCTCCATTGCTCTCGTCGGTTGCTGCAGATGCAGCAACAGGGGCAAGGCGGCAACCGGCAATAATGCCAGCGAAAATACCAGGGAGAATTGCGCGATCTCTTTCAAGTCCTTTTGCCCGAACACGTGATAGAGAGACGACAGCACAAATGCGCCTGCAACGAGACCCGTCATGTACGGATACATGACGATCTGGATACTCCAGTAGATGAACTCGTTCGGATAGACAAACAGCTCCTTTACGGTCCACTCCACTCCGTGCACGATGATGTCTTCATTCATGAGATCACCTCACAGCCTCGTCGAGACCGATATAAAAG
>JAHEFD010000033.1 GCA_024640345.1 Woeseiaceae bacterium | reverse complement strand
GCGCGTGGCCTGACGCAATCAGAGCGTACGGCGATTTCGGATCGTGCCATGCTGGATGCGGCGATCGAGTTGATCCTTGAGCACGGCACGGACAAGACGACGCTTGCTGCGATTGGCGAAAAAGCCGGTTACAGTCGCGGGCTCGCGACCTATCGGTTCGGGTCGAAAGCCGGGCTGTTCGATGAGGTCTGTAAATCGATTTCACGACGCTGGCTCGATTACCTGAATGAAGGCGTCGGTGAGGAGTTCGGCATTGAGGCAATGTGTGCAGCACTGGACGCCTATTTCCGATTCGTTTCGGATATGCCGCGAGAAGCGAAAGTCTTGCAGATTCTCTACTGTGCTGCCGCCAGCCCGAAGTCTGAATACCAGGAGACATCGATAAACCTGCACCAACGCCAGCGGGACGATGTGACCGCGTGGATTCGACGTGGCAAGGAGGAGGGCGCCATTCGAGATGACGTCAATCCCGAAAGCGTGGCCGCCCAGTACATCGCCTATATATCCGGAATGACCTACCTGTGGCTGATTCATCCGACATCGGTGGATTTTCACAGGGCAAACGAAGACATGAAGAAACACCTTAAACTTTCACTTAGAGCCTGACACGCCTAATAACCTGGAAACTTCAAGATGACAGACGCCTTTATTTACGATCACGTGCGAAGCCCCCGCGGACGCGGCAGGCCGAATGGATCACTTCATGAGGTAACGCCGATCGATCTCGCGTCGCAGGTCCTCGCGAGTTTGCGCGACCGCAGCGAACTGGACACCAGTAAACTCGACGACGTCATCATGGGATGTGTGTCACCGGTCGGGGAGCAGGGCTCTGTAATATCGCGAACGGCAGTGCTTAATGCCGGCTACGACCAAAGCGTTCCCGGCAAGCAGCTTAATCGCTTCTGTGCGTCCGGACTCGAAGCCGTAAATACGGCTGCGGCACAAATCATGTCCGGGCAATCCGACCTGACGGTAGGCGGTGGCATCGAGTGCATGTCGCGCGTACCGATGGGTTCCGATTCGGGCGCCATGCACGCAGATCCTGCTATCGCCTACAAGTTGTACTTTGCGCCGCAGGGAATAGGCGCGGACCTGATCGCCAGCCTCAACGGTTTCTCGCGCGAGGATGTTGACGCTTACGCGGTCGAGAGCCAACGGAGAGCAGCACATGCGTGGGATAGCGGCTATTTTAAAAATTCCGTTATTCCAATCAAGGATCACATCGGCCAGACACTGCTGGATAAGGACGAACACCTTCGTCCTGGCACCAGCATGGAAGATCTCGCCGGTCTGAAGGCTGCGTTTGAGATGATGGGTGACCAGGCCGGATTCGATGCAGTTGCACTACAGAAATACCCCGAACTTGAGTCGATCAATCATGTTCACACCGGTGGTAATTCCAGTGGAATTGTTGACGGTGCTGCCGCTGTACTGCTCGGTACGAGGGAGATTGGCAACTCGCTTGGCCTCAAGCCACGTGCAAGAATCGTCGGCTTTTCTTCGATTGGCACGGATCCGACGATCATGTTGACCGGTCCGGTACCGTCTGCCGAGAAGGTGCTCAGGCGTTGTGGCATGACGACCAGGGACATCGATCTTTTTGAGCTGAACGAAGCCTTCGCATCGGTTGTCATGTTGTTCATGAAGAAGCTCGACATTCCCCATGACAAGATAAATGTTAATGGCGGCGCCATCGCAATGGGCCATCCGCTCGGCGCAACCGGGACAATGATACTCGGCACCGTGCTCGACGAGCTTGAACGACGCGATCTGAATACGGCGCTCGTTAACCTGTGTATTGGCGGCGGTATGGGCACGGCTACGATCATCGAAAGGGTCTGACAATGAAAACAATTAAATTTGCAGTTGACTCGGACGGCATTGCGATTGCCACGGTGGATGTTGCGGACAAGCCGATGAATGTCATCACTCCGGAATTCATGGACGACATTGCCGAAGTTGCGGAGCGGATCCGAAATGACGACAAGGTGAAAGGTGCCGTCATTACGTCCGGGAAAAGCTCTTTCATGGCTGGCGCAGATCTCAAGGAAATGGTCGCTACATTCGACCAGCGCACAGATGCGGCTGAGGTTTATGCATGGTGTCGAAAGCTTCAGCAGGCTTATCGAAAAGTTGAGACCTGTGGCAAGCCTGTCGCAGCCGCGATCAATGGCACGGCGCTCGGTGGCGGGCTTGAACTTGCACTGGCCTGTCACTACAGGGTGGTCGGAAACGATCCGAAAACAAAGCTCGGCCAACCGGAGGTCCAGATTGGACTGATGCCAGGCGCCGGCGGAACTCAGCGGCTGCTTCGGCTGATGGGAATAGAGCCGACGCTTCGTTTGACGACCGAGGGAACTCACGTGACGCCCGAAAAAGCGCTCGAACTGGGGTTCGTCAACGAAGTTGTTGAGCCTGGCCGGGAAATCGAGGCGGCAAAGGCGTGGGTTATGCGAGGTGAGGACGCGACGCCGGCCTGGGATCAAAAGGGTTTCAAGGTTCCGGGCGGTGCAGGCCTCATGAATCCACGTGCCATTCAGACCCAGATGGTTGGAACCGCGTTGCTGCAGAAAGCGACCAATCATAACTACCCGGCACCCATAGCAATCATGTCCGCCGTGTATGAGGGCAGCGTCCTGCCGATGGATACGGCGCTGGATGTTGAATCGAAGTATTTCACGCAGTTATTGATGCATCCAAGCTCGAGAAACATGACGCGAACGCTGTTCCTGAACAAGGGGGCGGCGGACAAACTGGCACGGCGGCCCGAGGGCCCGGCGAAAAAGCCGGTTGCCAAACTCGGTATCCTGGGCGCAGGGATGATGGGGGCAGGGGTCGCATACGTTTCGGCTTATGCCGGTATCGAAGTTGTCCTGCTGGATATGTCCGCAGAGAATGCGGAAAAGGGTAAGGACTATTCTCGCGGCCTGCTGCAAAAGCGCATTGATCGTGGAAAGATGAGCGCGGACAAGGCAGCCGACATTCTTGAGCGAATACATACGACTGACGACTATTCGAAACTCAAGGGTTGTGATCTGGTCATTGAGGCCGTATTCGAGGACCGAAAGATTAAAGCTGACGTTACCGCGAAGACCGAGGCGGTAATTGCTGCCGACGCGATATTCGCCTCGAATACGTCGACGCTGCCGATTACAGGCCTCGCGGAAGCATCCGGCAGGCCCGATCAGTTTATCGGTATTCACTTTTTCTCACCGGTGGACAAAATGCCGCTTGTCGAGATTATCGTCGGAGAGAAGACAGGTGATGTCGCAATCGCACAGGCGCTCGACTACGTTCAGCAGATCAGAAAGACGCCGATCGTTGTCAACGACAGTCGCGGGTTCTATACCAGTCGCGTATTCGGCACCTACAGCAAAGAAGGAATCACGATGCTGTCGGAAGGCGTGAATCCGGCATTGATCGAAAACATGGCAAAACAAGCCGGAATGGCTGTAGGGCCACTGGCAGTTACTGACGAGGTTTCGCTCGAACTGAGCTACCACGTCATGGAGCAGACCAGGAAAGGACTCGGCGCGGATTACAAACCGTCGGTGGCGGATGACGTCATAACGAAATTCGTCAAGGAACTCGGACGTACCGGCAAGAAATCCGGCAAGGGTTTTTACGATTATCCGCAGGGCGCCAAAAAGCACCTGTGGTCCGGACTGAGTGACCACTATCCGCAGACTGCGGAGCAGCCGACGCCGGCCGAAGTCAGGAAACGCCTGTTATACATTCAGTCGATTGAAACGGTCCGGTGCATGGACGAAGGAGTCGTTACCCACCCTGCTGATGCAGATATCGGCTCGATCTTCGGCTGGGGGTTCCCTCCATACACCGGTGGTACGATTTCATTTATCGAAACAGAAGGGCTCGAGCACTTCGTTGCAGAAGCGGATCGCCTGGCGGCAACTTACGGAGATCGTTTTGCCGTCCCCGCCAGCCTGAGGGTCATGGCTGAAAAAGGAGAGACTTTCTACGGGTCGATTGGTGCCAAGTCGAAACGTTCGGCTGCCTGAGGTGACCACGATGAGTGAATACGAAACCGTCAGGTACGCAAGTGACGGCCAGGTTGCGATTATTACGATCCACCGCCCGGAGGCGATGAATTCGTTTAACCAGGCTTTGCGCGCCGATTTGCTGAGGGCGTGCGAACGGGCCGCTACTGACTCGTCTGTAAGGGCCGTCGTACTGACAGGCGAGGGGCGTTCGTTCAGTGCGGGAGCGGATTTGAAGGGCAGCCTCAATCCCGATGACAGTATCGAGGACATGCTGCAGAACGAGTACCGGCCGGTCCTGGAAAGCATCTGGAACATGGAAAAGCCTGTTATTGCTGCCGTTGGCGGTTCAGCAGCTGGCATTGGTATGTCAGTTGCCCTGGTTTGCGACCTCTTGATCATGGCGGAAAACGCGTTCCTGTTGTCGCCGTTTACGACGATATCGCTCGTGCCTGACGGTGGCCTCAACTGGCTCCTGGTGCACCAGCTGGGGTACCGACGGGCGTTCCAGCTGAGTGTAGAGTCCGAGCGTATTACCGCGGGCCGGTGCCTCGAGCTCGGTCTTGCAAATAAAGTCGTACCGCCCGAATCGTTGTTGCAGGAAGCAACCAGCTGGGCAGAATCGCTGGCCGCTCGTGCGCCACTTTCCGTTGCCGCAACCAAGAAAGCGATGCGACATGCCACCAGTGGGTCATGGGCAAGTACTTTTGATGTTGAAGCGCCTTTGCAGCAAGTGTTGCGCGGCAGCGCGGACAGTGCAGAGGGTGTCGCAGCATTCCTGGAAAAACGTAAACCCGAATTCAAGGGCAAATAGGATTTGCCTGAAATCAAACTCCGGATGACAAAATGAAAAGACGAATATTCGATGAAGAACACGAGATGTTTCGCGACTCTGTGCGAAGTTTCCTGCAGAACGAGATCCAGCCATACAGCGACAAGTGGCAGGAACAGGGGATTGTTGACAGAGAGGCCTATCTGAAAGCTGGCGAACAAGGCCTGCTGCTCATGTGGGCAGATGAGGAGTACGGTGGTGCGGGTGTTTCAGACTTTCGCTACGAGCAGGTCCTGATTGAGGAAAATGCGCGCTATGGTGACGCCGGATTCTTCGCGACCCTGCACAGCCGCCTGGTGGGTCCCTATATCGGTCAGCTGGGTACTGCCGAGCAAAAAGCGCGCTGGTTGCCTAAATGCGTTACTGGCGAACATATTCTAGCGGTGGCAATTACCGAAGCAGGAGCCGGCAGCGATGTCGCTGGCATTCGCACCAAAGCAGAAGACAACGGTGACTACTACCTGTTGAATGGCTCGAAAACCTACATATCGAACGGAATTCTTGCGGATCTCGTTGTTGTCGTCGCACGAACGGACAAAAGCAGGCACGGACTGAGTTTGTTTGTTGTCGAGCGCGGCATGGAGGGGTTCGAGCGAGGCGATAATCTTAAGAAGATGGGCCTCAAGAGCCAGGACACGGCGGAATTGTTTTTCAATAACGTCAAAGTGCCAAAAGAGAACCTCCTGGGAGAATGGAATAAAGGCTTCTATCAACTGATGCATTTTCTCGCCGAAGAAAGACTGCTCGGCGCCGTTGGCTACCTCGGTACGGCAAATGCGGCTTTTGACATCACGCTGGACTACGTCACCGAGAGAAAGGCATTCGGTCAGAGGATAGCTGATTTCCAGAACACACGGTTCAAAATGGCCGACATGAGAACCGAAATCGATATCGCGCAGGCGTTCGTTGATCAGTGCGTCATCGAGCACAATGGCGGCAACCTGAGTGCAGACGATGCTGCCAAGGCAAAGCTCTTCACAAGTGAGCTGGAAGGTCGCGTGGTCGATGCGTGTGTGCAACTTCATGGAGGCGCCGGCTACATGGATGAATATCCGATCAGCCGCATGTACGTCAATGCCAGGATTTCGAGAATTTACGCGGGAAGCTCTGAAATCATGCGGGAAATCATTGCGCGCTCCGTCGGGCTCGATCCGCGCAAAAAGCAGCCGAAGGCCGTTGGAAAAGACCAGGCCGCCTGACAATCCCGGCGAGGCCATGTAGTCTTGCGACGATTCAGGACCTGATGGAGTAATCATATGCGCGTAGCGTTTGTCGGACTCGGTGTCATGGGTTACCCGATGGCCGGGTACCTCGGGAAAGCCGGCCACGAAGTCACCGTTTTCAACCGAACGACCGCGAAAGCCGATCAATGGTGCGCGGCGTTCGGCGGTGCAAAAGCAGCTAATCCCCGGGAAGCCGCGAAAAATGCAGAAATCGTTTTTTGCTGCGTCGGCAATGACGACGACGTTCGCGCTGTAATCCTCGGTGAAGAAGGGATACTTGCCGGTATCGGCGAGGGTGGTGTGATTGTCGATCACACGACAGCCTCCGCGGTCGTTGCCAATGAAGTGGCGCAGGCGGCGTCCAGGAAGAAAGTCGGATTTCTCGATGCGCCGTTGTCCGGTGGCCAGGCCGGTGCTGAGAACGGTCAGTTGACGATCATGGTTGGTGGGGGCGAGGCGACATACGAACGCGTTTTCCCGGTCATGGATTGCTATGCAAAAGCGATTACGCTGATCGGGCCGGTAGGCTCCGGGCAACTCGCGAAGATGGTGAACCAGGTCTGCATCGCCGGAATCGTGCAAGGCCTGTCTGAAGGTCTGCACTTTGCCAAGCGCGCGAATCTGGATGTCGCGAAGGTTATCGAAGCAATTTCGAAGGGTGCCGCGCAATCGTGGCAGATGGAAAACCGCTGGCAGACAATGGTCAATAACGAGTTCGAATTCGGCTTCGCCGTTGAATGGATGCGCAAGGACCTGAAGATCGCCCTGGAAGAAGCGGAAAGAAACGGCGCGACGCTCGATATGACGAAGCTGGTCGATGGGTATTACGCAGAAGTCGAGAAGCTTGGGGGTAGGAGATGGGACACATCCAGTCTCATCTCGAGACTGGAGGCCAAAAGCTAAAGACGGGTTTGTTGCCTTTCAATCTGGCAATCGACAACAGGTCAATCTGTTCCAGGTGCCATGTGTTGCCCGAGCATGCTACCGATGCACGATCAATCGATCGCAACGAAAATCAATATTGCGTATATTGCCTGCCAGGCAAAAAGTAACGGCGCCAGGAACGCATGATATTTCGCATTCCTGACAAAAATTGCAGCGAAGAGGCAGAGCATCATTGGAATGGTAAGCAGGTAGTAATCGCCGGGAATGGGCCTGAGCCCGAGGGAGTCTTTAAGATTTACCTCGACGATATCCAGGCAAAACCACAAAAACTGGAGGGCAAAGAACCACCGGAAATGCTTGTAGAAATATGTGCGGTAGTCAGTGACCACCCCGCGAACAGGGAACAGCAGTCCGGCGATTGCAGTGAGGAGCAGTGAGTACCCGAAGAGCAAGTAGAAAGTCGATTGCTCCCAGGAGACCAGTCCATCCCAGTAATGGAATGCCCACCACCATGTCGTTATGTAGATGGCGGTGTTAACTACCCACAACAAATGCACCCAGTAGACTTTAATGGTCTCCCGGTCCTGGATGATGGATACAGTGCCGATTACCAGGTGGGTCATTGCGAGACCCAGCAGAACGGAGATCAGTACGCTTATGTACTCGAAAGTGTTCACGCGATACCTCGGGAAACGGAGCCATGGTTGATCATCAACCGTCGCTCGCCTGGTTGCTCGTCACCGTAATTCGAAGGCACGTGATAACCCTACCGGGATCGGTGCGCCTCTAGTTCGATCTCGATCATAAAGCCCGGAAGGGCGAGTCCTTTAACCTCGAGCCAGGTTCCGGTGGGAAAGCGCTCCGGGTAGATCGTGTTTCGGTAGGGCGAGACTTCCAGGAACTTCGCCATGTCGGTTGTAAAGACATTCTCGACGATCACATCGTCAAAGGTATAACCGAAGTGATCGAGGACCTTTTCCAGGTCGCTGTAGGCATTTTTCATTTGCTGCTCGAGATCGCCAATGTCGGTCGCATTGCCCTCGTCGTCCATGCTCACTGCACCCGAGATTTTGATGTCATCGCCTATCTTGATGGCGTGTGTATAACCGTAGGCCTTCTCTACGTCCGGACGCAGGAGGAAGTATTCCGGCGCCTCAATCGTGGCTGCGGCGGAATGATCGGATTCCGCGCCCGTGCAAGCGGACAGGGAAGCAGCTATAAGCGTTGCTGGGATGAGTTGCAGGATCTTGTGCATTGAAAATCTCCGGAAGTTTCTTGTTATTTGCAGCCAGCGATTTGATCTAAGGCGGTATCCTTGGACATTGCGCCGCGCGATGTCATTTTGGGCACGTGGCGGACACTAATACAGTATTCGCCGCGCAAGATGTAGCCAATTGATGAGGCAGAAGGGTGTACGGGATCGGATAATACAATCCGGCTATAGAAACTCCAACACTTCGCCGTATTGCGTTATAGTGATACCCGTCACAGGGGTGGTCGAAATGGCCTGAGATCCTTGGCGCGACAGGACGCCCGCGCTGTTCAGGGAACCCTAGAACCTGATCCGGGTAATGCCGGCGTAGGAAGAGGATTTCTGATGCAAACCTTCCCAGACCGCTGTTCGGCACTTTTGCTGGCTGCGTCGATCAATTTTTTGGCAACGCCCGCAAGTCTCGCCGCGCAGGAAACGATCGAAGAAATCACCGTCACGGCTGACTACCGCGGCAGGCCTGTTTCCGAGGTGCCGTCAAATATCACGATTCTTGATGCCGCAACAATTTCCGAGCTGGCGGTGCAACATTTTGAAGAGCTGATCGGTAGTCTGGCCAATCTGAACTGGTCTGGCGACGGGCATCGTGCCAAGTACCTGCAAATTCGAGGTGTCGGAGAACTTGCACAATACCAGGGAGCACCGAATCCATCGGTGGGGTTCGTGGTAGACGACATCGACTTTAGCGGAATCGGCGGAATAGCGACCTTGTTCGATATTCACCAGGTTGAAGTTTTCCGAGGCCCGCAGGGCACCCGTTATGGCGCAAATGCGCTCGCGGGGCTGATCTACATGCAGAGCACCGATCCGGGCGAATCGTTTTCGGGTCGACTGAATTTTACGCTTGGGCAGGATGACGCGGTTGGTGGCGGTATAGCAATCGGAGGACCGTTCGGCGAGGAGTCAGGTTATCGGCTCAGCGCGCATCACTATGAAAGCAACGGATTTCGGTCGAATACCTATCTTGGCAGAGAGGATACCAATGGCCGGGACGAGACGTCGTTGCGGGCCAGGTTCAACTGGAAAGCAGGCGACAACTGGTCATTTAAACTGACAGGCATGCAAAGCAATATCGACGATGGCTACGATGCATTTGCCATCGATAACAGTCTTACGGTTTTGTCGGACAAGCCCGGCAAGGATGCGCAAAAAAGTCTCGGTGCATCTTTTAACATCGATTGGGACGGCAGCAATAAGTACCGTATTACATCAGTGTCATCGGTCGTGGATTCAGAGATTAATTTTTCCTTCGACGCAGACTGGGGTAATGACGATGCATGGTCTCCGGTTATCTACGACTATTTTTCCCGGAGCGACCGCGACCGCATGACTTTGAATCGGGAAATTCGCTTCATCTCGAAAGAGGCCGGGCGGATATTTGATGGCACAACGGATTGGTTGTTTGGCTTTTACGTCAATAAAATGGATGAAGGCCTGATGACAAGCAATCGGGGCGAATACTTTGATCCAGGCAGCAGTTTTTCTGATTCGCTGGATGACAGGCTCGATAGTGATTTCGAGGCTTTTAGTACTGCACTTTTTGGTCAGCTCGAATTGCCCACCGGAGAACGCGGCAAGCTGACTCTCGGCATGCGTGTTGAAAGGCGCGAAGTCGATTACTTTGACTCGAATGGTCTCGATCTGGGTCCGGCGGAAAATATGATAGGCGGCAGGCTCGCGTATTCGATCGAGATGAATGATGCCCTTACAGGTTTTGCCCGCCTGTCCCGCGGATACAAAGCCGGTGGTTTTAACCTGGGATTCGTGCCTGTTGGTCGCCGGGAATTTTCTGCGGAGTCGATGTGGAATGCCGAGATTGGCTTCAAGGCAACCCTCGCTAACGGTCACCTGCATTTAAGCAGTGCTGCATTTTACAGTTGGCGGCTGGATCAACAGGTCGAGACGTCGTTTCAAATTGATCCCAATGACCCCGCTTCCTTCGTCTTTTTCACGGACAATGCGGCTAAAGGGCGGACCATCGGCCTGGAGGCAGATGCGCGCTGGTATCTTCACGATTCCCTGGAGGTCTACGCCAACATCGGTTTGCTGGATGCAGAATTCAAGTTTTTCGAAACGCCGCAAGTCAGCATCAGTGGCCGTGACCAGGCACATTCGCCGAACTACACGGCTGCACTTGGCGGCGCCTGGCGTCATCCGGGTGGCGCGTTCGCACGAGTCGACATTTCCGCGAAAGATGAATTCTATTTTGACGTTTCCCACAACCAGAAGTCCAAATCCTACTCGATAGCCAATGTCCGAATTGGCTACGAGGCTGAAGGCTGGTCCGCCCAGTTGTGGTTACAAAATGCTTTTGACGAACGCTATGCGGTGCGGGGCTTTTATTTCGGTAACGAGCCGCCGAATTTTTCACCCGATTTGTACATTCGCCAGGGCGATCCTCGCCAGCTTGGCATCACCTTTGATAAGAGGTTCTAGAGATGCGTGTTGCAGTAGATATCAGTCTTTACCCGTTAGACGAAGATTTCATTCCACCGATCAAGGACGTTATCGCGAGATTGGGTTCGCATGGTTCGCTGGAAGTGGTAACTAACCCTATGAGCACCCAGGTTCGTGGTGAGTACGACGATGTAATGAGTGCATTGCAAAAAGAAATTGGCATAACCTTCGAGAATTTGCCTAAGGCTGTATTCGCTATCAAAATTCTCAATAATCCGCTGGAAGGCTGACGATTCAATATGCGTGCGATTATTTCAGATATCGTTGCGCAGTTCGGAAGCTGGTCGCCGAGTGAGGTCATCGCGGTTGCATTCGCGATTCTGTACCTGTTGCTGGCTATACGGGAAAATATCTGGTGCTGGCTGTGTGCTGGTATCAGTACCGCGATCTACGTCTACCTGTACTTTGATGCAAAACTCTACATGGAGTCAGCGCTCAACGTTTTCTACTTCGGAATGGCGATCTATGGATGGTCAGTCTGGTTATCCGGCAACGGCCGCGGCACAAGCATTTCCGTGACTAAATGGGCATTAAATATTCATGTAATCGCAGTTGCCATCATTGCGCTGCTGGTGTGCGGGGCAGGGTTTCTGCTCGATCGGCATACTGATGCAGCATTTCCCTATATCGACTCGGCCACGACTTTCGCGGCGATGTGGGCAACGTTCCTGGTCGCCAGAAAGGTGCTTGAAAACTGGTGGTACTGGCTTGTAATCGACATTGTTTCAATCTTCATCTACTGGTCGCGCGGCCTGGAGCTGACATCGTTGCTCTTCGTTCTATACGTGATCATAATTCCGTTTGGCCTGGTACGCTGGACCCGGTCCTGGCATGAGCAACGGAAGGAAGCAATCACCGTATGAGCGAGGACCTGAATGCCTTTGAAGCAGTGGCGCTGGTGCCCGGATGGGATCCGGCAGATTTTGACATCGAGGAACTAAAGGGCGGGTTGACCAACCGCACTTACCAGCTGCGCCGGGGTGATGATCACTACGTTCTTCGGTTGAATGCCCGGCAATCAGATTCCTTCCAGTTTGATCGAAGCAGTGAAATCAGAATACTGGGGGAGGCGAGCAAGTCCGGGTTATCGCCACAGGTAATTCACGCCGACGAGGTTCGCGGAATCCTCGTTCTGGAATTCCTGCATGGTCGCACCTGGCAGGAAGAAGACATCAGGGACCACCGCAATCTTGAGGCGCTCGCCGGGCTGCTTCGTCGGGTCCATGAATTACCGCGTTGCGAAAATAGAATCGACTATTCCGCCGTTGCCGCCAGCTATGAGAAATACCTGAAAAAGCGGCATGGCTTGCATTCGTTTGCGATGCGCTGCGTCGAAATTATTGATTGCATCCCGGTTTCTGGCGAAGTGGTTTGTTGCCACAACGATATTGTTGCGGCGAACGTCATTGAAAACTCCGGGATCAGTTTGATCGATTGGGAGTATGCATGCGACAACGACCCTTTGTTCGATCTTGCCTCGGCTATAGGATTTCATAACCTGGATGAGACCAGAACGGCAGTGTTACTGGACGCCTATACCGGTGGTGCAAATGCCGAACTGAAAATACGACTGGCCGATCAGATTCGCCTGTACGACGCCATTCAATGGCTATGGCTCGCCTCGAGGCAACTGGCATTTCCAAGCGTGGCCCAGTCGCGGCGGCTGGAGGAATTGCAGCAAAGAATTCGCTAGCGCCTTTTTGGTGGGTTGCCGCTTTCCTACCAGTTGTTGCGAAGCTCGCGCAATTTCAGAAATACGTCTTTTGGTGAGGGGTTTTCTCCGAGTTCAGGAAATTCCTGGCGGATTCTGGCTACGATGCCGGGACTTGTGAGTCGAAAAAAGGCATTCATTTCCCTTTCCATCGCGAGCGTTGTAATCAGCGCATTTTCGGGGTCCTGGTTTCGGTATTTTGCAAGCATTTTTGCCGCAGCAGCGTTATCGGGTTCGCGATCCAGCGTAAATTCCAGATTATTAACCAGGTAATCGTGTCCCGGGTACAGCAGCGTAGCCGGGGGCAGTTTTTCCAGTTGCCTGGCAAACGTTTCATACAATTCTTCCGGGTGGCCACCGTTGTGACAGTTGCCAGCACCCGCATTAAACAGGGTGTCGCCGCTAAACAGGGCTGGCTGGTCAGTATGTGACCGAAGACAGATATGGCTCATCGTGTGTCCCGGCGTATCGAGACACTCCAGCTCAACGGTCTTTCCAACCTTGATCAGGTCGCCGGCCCCGACGCCGCGATCCATATTCGGGATGCGTTTCCCGGCGTTGGCGTGCGCGATGAGTTTCGCACCGGTTGCGGCAACCATTGCCTTGTTCCCGCCGGTATGGTCGCCATGTTCGTGCGTGTTCAGAATCTGCGTGATATTCCAGCCATTGCGCCTGGCGACGGCCAGGCATTTGCCGAAGTCGAGCGGGTCGATCGCCAGCGCGTCACCCGTTTCGGGGCAGGCGATCAGGTAATTAAAATTGCGAAAGGAATTACCGACCCAAACCTGTTCAACAATCATTGGTCACCTCAGTTTTCACAGTCTGCGCTGTCGGGATCCTCGCAACGCTCGTATACGAGTTCGCCGCCAACCCAGGTTTGCAATACCTGGATATCGTCGATCTCCGATTCGGGAATTTCAAAGAAATCGCGATCGACGACAATAAAGTCAGCCCATTTGCCGGGTTCGAGACTCCCGAGCCTGTCTTCCTGTAACGCGGCGTAGGCGGCTGCCAGCGTGAATGAGTGCAGCGTTTCCTCGCGAGTGAGTCCATCTTCGATTCGCCAGCCGCCTTCAGGCAGTCCGGCGCGACTCCTGCGTGCTACCGAGGCGTACATGCCATGCATCGGGTTGGCCAGTTCAACCGGGAAATCCGATCCGTTGGCTATCACGGCGCCTGAATCAAGCAGCTTGCGCCAGGCATACGCCCCTTCCAGCCGTTTTGCGCCGATTCGGTCTTCTGCCATGTTCATGTCGCTGGTGGCGTGAGTCGCCTGCATCGAGGCAATTACACCCAGTTTGGCAAAACGTGGAATGTCCTCCAGCGTAATAATCTGTGCATGCTCTACCCGGTTGCGGAGGGGGGAGGGTCGCCCGCCTTGTGAGTTTTCGAATGCGTCCAGGGATTGCCGGTTGCCAAAGTCGCCTATCGCATGAATACCGACCTGGAATCCCATGTCATTCGCCTTCTTGACTTTTGCGTTCACCTCTTCCTGGGTATACATGCGCAGTCCGCGGTTCTCGGTATCGTCTTCGTAAGGATCGATCATCGCGGCGCCGCGACTGCCGAGCGCGCCATCAGACATCAGCTTGACGGATCGAATATCGAGTCGATCATTGCCGTACCCGATGATCGGCTTGCCAATCGCGTCCAGGTTTTCCCCAGCTTCCCACATCATCGCGTAGATGCGCATCGGCATTTCGCCATTGTCGGCCATCGACATATAGACTTCTGCCTCATCAATTCCGATGCCGGCGTCGTGGACACTCGTAAGCCCAAGTGACGTCAGCTCTTTGAAAGCGGCCAGATATGACTTGCGGTAGTCATCCTTGTTTGACGGCGGAATCTTTGCTGAAACGAAGCCCATAGCTGCATCGATCAGTGTTCCGGTGGCGACGCCGTTGTCATCACGAATGATTTTTCCGCCGACCGGGTCGGGTGTGTCGTTATCTATTCCAGCCAACTCCAGGGCTTTGCTGTTTGCCCAGCCGGCGTGACCATCAATTCGTCTCAGCCAGACCGGCCGGCCGGATACCACGGCATCGATTGCCGCAGCGGTCGGGAATTCCTTGACCGGCCAGAGCACCTGGTTCCAGCCTCGGCCCTTGATCCATCCCGAGCCCGGATTGGCCTTGTCATAGGCGGCAATTCTCGAGACGGCTTCGTCGAGGCTCCCGGTACCCGTCACATTCAGCTCGACATTGAGGAATCCTTCGCTCGACACATGGCCATGCGCGTCATGCAGCCCCGGCAATACGTATTGTCCTTTGCCGTCGATTAGGTCCGCATTCGGATAGTTCGCCAGCAATTCTTCGCCGCCGGTTGCGATGATTTTCCCGTCTCCGTCAAAAACCATGCTGCTGAAGCTGGTAACGCCATGGTTTGTGCTCGTATAGCCGGTGATGGAATGCAACAAGGTGTCCGCGGCGAGCGCGTTTTGCGCCGCGAACAATGGCAGTAAGTAAATTGCTGATTTAATTATAAATTTCAATGAAGCTCTCCAATGTCGAGTTCCGGCGTCGTAACCGCCGGATTCTGAATTCTGTGTGCCTGGTGCTTTAGATCGCGGGATGAACCACTTATCCTTCATCGTTGTCATATTGACTGGCATTGTAATCCGTTCGGAGAAATATTCGATGAAATCAGGAGTGATCGGCCTCGTTGCGTGCCTCGTGCTCGGGGCTTGTGCTCAGTCGCAGGACACTGAGGCGACCGACAATGCCGCAAGTGACATGAAAGACAGTAATTCCACGTCACGCATTTTCGACATGCCATACCTCATGCGCGATCTGGACAACGGGCTGCGCGTCATCATTGTAAAGACGGGTTACCCGGACATCGTCAATTTCCAGGTGCTCGTCCAGGCCGGATCGCGAAACGAGATTGAGCCGGGAAAGTCGGGTTTTGCACATTTCTTTGAGCACATGATGTTTCGAGGGACCGAGAAATACCCGTCGCAGGCTTATACAGAGGTGCTGAAAAAAGCCGGGGCGAATAACAACGCGTTTACGACTGACGATTACACGAACTACCACACCACTTTTACGAATCCTGACCTGGAAAAAATGATCGAACTTGAAGCCGACAGGTTTCAGAATCTCGATTATTCGGAGTCCGATTTCAGGACAGAAGCGCTTGCTGTCAACGGTGAGTATCTCAAGAACTATTCCAATCCGCTGATGGCAGCCTTTGAGCAAGCCCGTTCACTGCAGTTTAAAGTCCATCCATACAGTCACACGACTATGGGTTTCGTCGAAGACATACGGCAGATGCCGAATCAAATCAAATACGCAAAAGAGTTTTTTGACCATTGGTATCGACCAGAAAAAACGGCGGTCCTGATCGTTGGGGATATTGATCCGGACGCAACGTTTAATTTGGTGAAGAAATACTGGGGCAGCTGGGAGCGAGGCACTTACGAGATTGAGGTCCCGGCTGAGCCAGATCCTGCCGGGCCGGCATACAAGCACATCCAGTGGGAAAGTCCGACGCAGCCATGGTTGCTGATCGGCTTTCGCAGTCCGGCGTTCGTTCCCGGCAAGAAAGATATGCCCGCGATGAACCTGCTGTCGGCAATTTACTTTTCCGAATCCTCATCCCTTTACCAGGAACTGGTCATTGACGAGCAGTCCGTCGATTCTCTTTCGACTGACTTTCCGTTCAACAGGGACCCGAATCTTAACCTGGTCTTCGCGCGATTGACGGATGAATCGCGCATGGCGGAAGTGGAGTCAGCAATACTTGCAACGCTTGCAAAAGCGCGGACTACGCTGGTCGACGAATCCATTGTGGAAGAGACCAAGTCACGCCTGCGATACACATTTGCAGCACGGCTTGATAATTCGGGTGGAATTGGAAATGCCCTGGCTCAATATGTTCAATATGAGAGGACTCCCGAAACGCTGAATGAAATGTATGCTGCCTACGACCAGCTGACAGCGGAGGATATTCGTCGTTTCGCGAACGAATATTTCAGTGATGCCAGCCGGGTAACGGTTTCGCTCTCGAATTCGGCGTCAGTCACAGCCGTCGGCACGGAAGTCATGCTCGATCAGCTGACTGACTCGCTTGGCGATGGCGAAATGCTGAAAGTTTCCGATGCGCAGCCTGATATGGAGAAGGAAGAGGAGGTTTTCGCGGTGGACGGAGATCCCGTTCCGGTTGCGATTGTGGCGAAACCCTTGCCAACTTCTTCGCTGGTCGATGTTTCCATCATCGTTCATGCCGGAGCGGCGATGGATCCGGAAGGCAAGAAAGGACTGGCTGCGATGACCGCGTCCATGCTGACGGACGGGAGTTCCGCAAACTGGAGCGTTCAGGAAATCAGCAAGGCAATGTATCCGATTGCGAGTGGTTTTCATGCCCATGTCGATAAGGAGATGACGCGGCTATCGGGCCAGGTGCATAAAGATAATCTCGATACCTGGTACCGCTATGTCAGGAGCCAGTTGTTGAACCCGGGCTGGAATACGCGCGATTTCGAACGTGTGAGGACGTACCAGGTCAACTCGGTTCGTACCGGACTGGTCGGTGACAATGACGAGGAGCTGGCCAAGGAAGTTCTTTATAGCAACCTGTTTGGCCCGCAACATCCCTATGGCTCGCTCAATACGGGCAACAGCAATGACATCGAGTCGATTACACTGGATGATGTAAAGAATTTTTATGCCAGGTATTACACGATCAACAATATTACCGTCGGACTGGCTGGCGGTTACCCGGAATCATTCGCGACGAGGCTGAGCCGGGACCTGCAGGTGTTGCCCGCTGGTTCGCGCACCGGTATCCAGTTGCCGGCGACTGAGCCGGATGACTTCAGTTCCGCAACGATTATCGAAAAGGAGACTCCCGCAGTAGCAGTCTCTTTCGGCTTTCCAATAGACCTGAAACGAGGCGATCCGGACTGGCTGGCACTCTGGCTCGCTCGCTCATATCTCGGCGAGCACAGGAGTGAAAATGGCCGTCTGTATCAACGAATACGCAGCGATCGGGGCATGAACTACGGCAATTATGCCTATATCGAGTACTTCCCCGATGGCATGTTCACCATGCGACCTGACACCAACATGGGAAGGCAGCAACAGATTTTCCAGGTCTGGATTCGACCGCTGCGAAACAATAACGATGCGTTATTCGCGACACGTGCCGCCAAACTTGAGCTTGATCAGCTTGCGCAAAACGGCATGTCGGAGACCGAGTTCGAGGCGACAAGGGCGTTTCTATCCAAGTTCGCAAGTCTCATGTCAGACGGGCAATCCAGTCAGCTTGGTTATGCGCTCGACAGTCAGTACTACCAGATAGACGAATTTGCCACATACGTTCGCAACGGCCTTGCCGACCTGACATTAGCCGACGTAAATCGCGTCATTCGGGAAAACCTTGCTGTCGAGAACATGCAGTATGTTTTTGTGACCAGGGACGCGGCAGACCTCCGGCGTCGCCTTGTCGAAGACCAGCCGTCACCCATTCTTTATGACTCGGATAAGCCAGTCGATTTGCTGGAAGAGGACAAGATAATTCAATCTTATCCGCTGGGCCTGGATGGCGAGCGCGTGCTGATCGAAACGGCGGAGAAAGTCTTCAACTAACCGTCACGTTTGAGGCTCATAAGACGTACGTTACCCATAGCGTTACTCTGCCGGTATTTCCTATGACGATGCCAAGTCATTGATTCGTTTGGATAGCAGTCGTGCGGGCGCTCTGAAAGCCGTTGCTAATAAACCACATGGTGCAGCAGTTGTTTCGGTCCTGTACCAGGACGTGGCGATGCGATTGACAATTTCCAGACTATCTGAGAACTTCTTAGCGTGATTTTCGTCTCGTTCCAACAACACAATGGTTGGCGACGGATGACAGGAATTTCGACGACGCCCTCAGGTACGACTTGGCGGGGGATCTACATGCCAAGAGACATGTACTGATGAAGGTAAGGCGGCTTTGCGGGTCTCACTGCAAAGCCGCTTTTTTTTTGCGCGGAAGTGCAGGATCGGTGCGTTTGCGTTATGCGGGACGTTGTGTGTCTGCAAAATCGAATTGTGGACCCGGTTATTTTTTCGGTAAGCGGGCGTGTCAGGTAATTCCACGTCGCCAGTCCGCAATCGCCTGGCCGATTTCGTGGGGTGAGTCCTCCTGGATGAAATGAATACCGGGCACGGTGATTTCAGCCTGGTTCGGAAATCGGCGACAAAATTCGCGTTGTTTGCCAATCAGGATCGCGCCTGGTTCTGCATTGATGAACAGCTTGGGCACTTCTGAAACACTCAGCCAGTCTGCGTAATTTTGGACAATGTGACATACGTCCCCGGGATCGCCATCAAGCGGAATTTGCCTTGGCCAGGATAGGGTCGGGCGGCGATCTTCCCCGGCATTGATATATGGTCGTCGGTACACAGCCATTTCTTCATCGGTCATCTTGCGGATGACAGATCCTGGCAAAACACGTTCAACAAAGAGGTTCTTTTCCAGGATCATCGACTCGCCGGCGTCTGAACGAAAGCCCTTGAAAATCGCTGCAGCAGCTTCAGGCCAGTCGCCCCATGAGACTGGAGCAACAATGCCCTCCATGTACGCGATTCCGAGTACTGCATCCGGGTGAGTACGTGCCCAGTCAAATCCAAGTGCAGAGCCCCAATCGTGGATGACGAGGGTAACGCGGCTTCTGATGCCTAGCGCGTCCCATGCGGCAAAAAGGTAGTCGCGATGCTCTGTAAATTGATAGCTTTCCGGACCCGGATTTTCGAGTTTCCCGGAGTCCCCCATGCCGATGAGATCTACGGCGATACAGCGGCCCTGGTCAGCGAGATGTGGCATTACATTTCGCCATAGATACGAGCTGGTCGGATTTCCATGCTGGAATACGATCGGGTCGCCTTCCCCAATTTCAACGTAGGCCATGCGCCTGCCAAGGACCGTGATGAATTTTTTTTCAGGTTCAGCCGCAGAAATCACCGATCGTTATCCTTTTCGGCAGACTTAAAGAACAGAAAAAGGAGCCAGATCCGGACCCCCTTTTTCCCGATAATGCATTATGCTCTGACAGGTAGATTGCCAACAACAATTAACGAGCGCGCTGGGGGATCGATGACGCCCGAAAACAGAAGAATGTATTGGAAAGCCAATCTGCAGTTGCTTCTTGGCTGCATGGTCGTCTGGTTTATTTGTTCGTACGGATTCGGCATTCTGCTGGTTGACCAGCTCAACTCGATTCGCATCGGCGGTTTCAGACTGGGGTTCTGGTTTGCCCAGCAAGGATCGATTTACATATTCGTTGTATTGATCTTCTTTTATGCTTGGAGAATGAACAAACTGGACAGGAAGTTCGACGTTCACGAGCATGAGGACTAGCCGGTGACTCTAAAGACGTTAACCTACCTTGTGGTCGGTGCGAGCTTTGCGCTCTACATCGGGATCGCGATCTGGTCACGGGCTCATAATACGCGTGACTTCTACATAGCGGGAAAGGGCGTTTCGCCGCTTGCAAACGGCATGGCGACCGCTGCCGACTGGATGAGCGCGGCTTCATTTATTTCGATGGCCGGGCTGATCGCATTTCTCGGATACGATGGGTCTGTGTATCTGATGGGCTGGACCGGCGGATACGTGCTACTTGCCCTTTTTCTCGCGCCGTACCTGAGAAAGTTTGGCAAGTTCACGGTGCCGGAGTTTATTTCGGAGCGCTACTATTCCAAGGCGGCACGCATCGTCGCTGTCATTTGCCTGATTTTCGTCTCGTTTACTTATGTTGCCGGCCAGATGCGTGGTGTTGGCATCGTATTCTCCCGATTTCTCGAAGTTGAAGTCACCGTCGGTCTCGTGATCGGTATGGGCGTCGTTTTCGTATACGCAGTGCTTGGCGGAATGAAGGGCATTACGTATACACAGGTTGCACAATATTGCGTGCTGATTTTTGCCTACACGGTTCCGGCGGTATTCATCGCCATTCAGATCACGGGTAATGCAATTCCCCAACTGGCGTTTGGCGGCGAGGTGGCCGGTGGCGGCATAGGTCTCCTCGACAAACTGGATAACATCGTTACGTCTCTTGGTTTTACAGAGTTCACGAGCGGCTCGAAAAGCACGATTGATATTTTTTGTATTACGCTTGCGTTGATGGTTGGTACGGCTGGCTTACCGCACGTTATCGTTCGTTTCTTCACCGTACCAAAAGTAAGGGACGCAAGGACATCGGCCGGATACGCGCTTTTGTTCATCGCGATTCTTTATACAACTGCACCAGCGGTTGGTGCCATGGCGCGATACAACCTGCTAAATACGATTCAACCAGGTGAGATTGGGGCAGCGGATGGAAATCTTGCCTATGTAGATCGGCCGGACTGGATGCGGACATGGGAAGGTACCCGCCTGGTAATTTTCGATGACAAGAACGGCGATGGCCGGATTCAGTACTACAATGACGCCAATCCGGACTTTCAGTCGACGGCAGCCAGCTACGGGTGGAAAGGAAACGAGCTGCAGGTAGACAACGACATCATGGTGCTCGCGAACCCGGAAATCGCCGGCCTGCCTGACTGGGTTATCGCGCTGGTTGCTGCCGGCGGGATAGCGGCCGCACTTTCCACGGCAGCCGGTTTGCTGCTGGTAATTTCGGCGGCGATCTCGCACGACATGATCAAGGGGATTTTCGCTCCCGATATTAGTGAGAGGGGAGAATTGCTCGCCGGACGGATCGCTGCTGCTGTGGCTATCCTGATCGCGGGATACCTCGGGTTCGATCCGCCCGGTTGGGTTGCGCAAGTTGTTGCCTTTGCATTTGGGCTTGCTGCCGCATCACTCTTTCCGGTGATCCTGCTCGGTATCTTTTCCAAGAGAATGAATAAAGAAGGCGCAATTGCAGGAATGTTGACTGGCCTGTTATTCACCTATGGCTATATCGAATTTTTCAAAGGCCTGTTTTTGAAATGGGCCGGCGCGCCTTGGGGAGAGAACGTAGCCCAGAACTGGCTGTTCGGAATCTCTCCGGAAGGAATAGGCGTAATCGGAATGTTGCTCAATTTTGCGGTAGCGCTAAGCGTCAGTCATTTAACAGCGCCACCTCCCGAACGAATACAGCATATGGTGGAACAAATTCGTGTGCCGCGGGTCCTGGATTAATGGCGCACGATGGTCATCATCATCGGCCGCACCAAACGCATCATAATGCCGGCGTAGCAAGCAGCAACATCAGCCGGGTGCAGATAGCCCTGGTTCTCACCGGCACGTTTATGCTTGTCGAGTTTGTCGGTGGCATCATATCGAGTTCGCTGGCATTGCTGGCAGACGCCGGGCACATGCTGACAGATACTATGGCTTTATCGCTGGCCGCATTCGCATTTCGTGTCAGTGCCCGGCCTGCCGATTCAAGGCGCAGCTTCGGCTATCACCGCTTCCAGATCATCGCGGCATTTGTTAACGGCTTGTCCTTGCTGGTCATCGTAGTCTGGATTCTTTTCGAAGCCGTACAACGAATGATTGATCCCCCGGCGGTAATTGGCCGGACCATGCTCATCATTGCATGTGGCGGTCTGGTCGTTAACGTTATCTCTTTCCTGGTTCTGCATAGCGGCGACCAGGACAATCTGAACATTCGTGGCGCAGCGCTTCACGTGCTGGGCGACCTGCTCGGATCAGTCGCTGCAATTATTGCTGCCATCGTGATTCTGCAGACAGGCTGGATGCCTATTGATCCTATTTTGTCAGTGCTCGTTGCCTTTCTTCTGCTGAGAAGTGGGTGGCACCTGGTGAAGCGCAGCGTACATATCTTGTTGGAGGGCGTGCCGGACTGGCTGGACCTGAAGGACCTGCAGAAAAAGATCGTGTCTGCAGTTCCTGAAGTGACCGAAGTCCATCATGTACATGCGTGGGGACTGACACCGCAACACCCAATGCTGACGATGCACGTTGTCCTGGAGGACCAACCGGAAGATCCGACAGCGGTGGTTCGCCGGGTGAAAGAGATCCTGCGAACTGAATTTGCAATTCCGCATTCGACGATAGAACTGGAGATTGGAGATTGTGCGGATAGCTAAGCCTGGAGGCTAGTCGTCAGGTTCAATCACACCGATGTACGGCAACGTTCGATCTTTTTCGTCATAGTCCAGTCCGTAGCCGACCACCCATTCATCGCCAATGCTAAAACCACAATAATCGATTTGAACGTCGACCTCTGCGCTATGCTCCTTGTGCAACAACGTACAAGTGCGTATTGAGGCGGGATTTCTCGACTTCAACATCTTGATCAGGTAATCGAGCGTGTGGCCAGTATCCACTATATCTTCGACGATGAGCACGTTCTTGGCCTCGATGCTGCGGCGCATGTCCATTACCAGTCGTACAGCGCCACTTCGCGTGCTGCCGTAGCGGTAGCTTGAGACTGCGATGAATTCGATATGTCGCGGAATGCTGAGGCGTCGCGACAGGTCCGCGAGAAATATGAACGATCCCTTGAGTACGCCAACCAGCACCAATTCTCCCTTATCGGCATAGTCGAGAGATATCTGAGCAGCCAGTTCGTCGACGCGTTTCCTGATCTCGTCTTCGCTGATTAAGGTTTTCGGGTTTTGCATAGCGGGTAATTATCCTTGTCAGGCTTTCCCTTTATCGCTGTCCGTATTCCGGATCACCGGCCAGACGAGCCATGCGAATAAGAGTGCGAATAGAGAGAGGCACCAGACGATAACAGCGCCAGCGGGCAAATCTGCGCTAACAGAAAGAACCAGGCCGGCCACGCAGCCGGCAAAGCCAACGGCGTAGCCGCACAAGATCCTCAGGCCGCGTCCGCTGATGTGCCGCGTTGCCAGCGCAGGAATGATCAGGCAGGCAAAGACGAGATAGATTCCAACCAGCTGAACCGATGCGGTCACGGCAAACGCGAATATTGCATAAAAGCCGAATCCCTGCAGGCGGTCTCGCATATAGTACCAGGCGAGCAGAACCAGTCCGTTGACCACAGCGACAGGTAAAAGTTGCTCGTAGTTGACCCAGAGAATCTGGCCGACCAGCAGTTCCTTGAGATGCTCGCCACCATGTGGATTGCCCGCCAGCAGAAGTATGCCTGCGGTAGCCGCAAGGACGAATGATACACCTATGAGCGCTTCCTGGATCTTTGGCCAATGTCTGTCGGTCCAGTGAAGAGCGAACGCCGCAACCAGCGCCGCGGAAACTGCGGCGATCTGGACCATCGCGCCTTCCGCCTCCCATCCCATGGAGTCTGCCGCGATTACACCGAGTCCCGCAACCTGGGCGATTGCCAAATCAATGAAGATAATCCCGCGACGCAGAACTTCCGTGCCGAGCGGCACGTGGGTACTCAATACCAGGATACTTGCCAGTAGCGCCGGCCCGATAATGCTCAGTTCAAATGAGTTCAATTTGCGTGTTCCTCGAGCATTCGCAGTGTCACATCATAAAGTGTAAACAGGTCGACCACTTCGTCGGTGGCACCAATTGTAAACGGGAGTACGATCTCTGGTATATCGAGGCGATCGGATAGCCATTTGGAAGGTTTCTCATTTTCGTAGGGAGTACGAATGACTCCCGCCGGAGGATTGGGTGTCAACTGCTCGAGAAGCGCGGCTAGCTGCGCGCCACTGGGTGGAATGCCCGGCTTGGACTCGAGCGTAGCCACGATCTCCAGGTCCAGCCAGTCCGCCAGGTAGCTGAAACTGCGGTGATGCGAGGCAAGGCGCAGTCCGGACAGCGCCTCTGCGCGTTCGTCCCACTGGTCCATGGCAATTGCCCAGCGTTCCTGGAAATCGGCCAGGCGAGCGTCATATTCGGCACTTTTCCCGGGGTCAATTTCGGCCAGTCGGAGAGCGAGGGCGTCGGCGACGCGTGAAATGTTTCGTGGGTGCAGATGAATGTGCGGATTGCCCTGGGGATGGACGTCGCCCTGGGAACGGTCGATCAACTTCGGAATTTCGAGCCGACGAACAAATTCGGCAGCAGCGAAATTGCCCGGGCTGCCGGCCTGGATATTGCCGTTTCCGGCGCGACGCAGCAGCAGCGGCAGCCACCCGATCTCGAGATCTGCGCCCGTGCAGATGACCAGGTCGGCACTGCGCATTGCGGCGATCAGGCTGGGCTTGGCTTGCAGCTGGTGAGGATCCTGGAACGCGGTTGTCGCTACCGTAACCTCGATGTTGTCGCCGGCCAGTTCAGTGACGAGCGATGCCCATTCAGGCTCGCAGGCGAAAATGTTGACTGCGCGCGCGCTTAATGGAGTCGCGAGAATTAAAAAAATCAGAGTGATTCGAATCATTGCAAGGCCTTTCAATATTGATGCGCGCCATGGGCACCCAGGCTCATGATGTATTGCAGGTACCACTGGTGTTCCGACTCCGCCAGCACATTATCATTCGTGTACTGCACTCGCAGTCGGCTGAATTCGCTGGGTGACCAGTCAACCATCAGGCTGTTTCGGAAGGAGCTACGACCCGGATCCTCGATGCTGGTTCCGACAAGCAATGGACCGTTACTTACATCGACGACGTCATGACGTATTCCCACTCGCCAAAGGGGTGCAAATTTCAGGATGCTTTGCAGGTACCAGCCATCCTGGTCCCCGTTGTAAGGGTTACCGGCGAACACCCCTTGTTCGGAGCGCCGGAAATATTCGCCCTGAAACTTCAGGCTCCTGGATGTCGAGTTTCCCTGGGGTGCCCATTTCCATACGAAATCGGCGACCGTCAGATCGCTGTCGCCGGTGAACAGATCGCTGGACGAGCCGCTGCGCTCGACAGCATCGGCACTGCCGTGCGACAGGCCCGCTTGCCAACTATGACTGTCACCAACATCGCCGCCTACCTTGGAGAACAAAGTCCATGCGCCGGGTGACGTTTCTCTGTTGGCGCTTGCAGGGAAGCCGCTGCCCCAGTTGATCTCACTGCCGACTTCCACCAGCAAGCTTGTCGGAGCGACCCAGCGCGCCTGGATGCCGTCTACAGTGTAAGCACCGCCAAAAAAGGCCTGGTAGGGCAGTGGTCGGTCGGCAAAATCATCAGCGTGGATATGAAAACTGTTCAAATATCCGGAGGCGGAAAAGAACCTGCCCCCGGTAACGGATATGCCAAGGGGTAAATCAGTGGTTTGCAGCCACGCCTCTTCCAGTCCGACTTCTGTTTGACCGCCTTCGTCTGCAACGCTGATCGTCAGATTGCCGTAATACAGGCTGTCGACGCTCGCTTTCATGTTAATTTCGGCCTCGCCGAGCGAAAATCCGGAGTCGCCTGTGCCAATTTCGCCGCCGGACTGAAACCCCGGAATTTCATCCCAGCCCTGGTCGATATCCGCATACCGCCCAATAAGGATGGCGCCGATCGACGGGTTGAATGTATTCGGCGCTGACGCTCCGGAAGACTGGTCAATCGCAGTCTGCTCTGCAAGCTCTACTGCTTCACCGGCATCGTCCCGCGCGCTTTTCGCGAGCCGTTCTGTCCTGGCAAGCCGGTCCTCAAGATCACTGATTCTCGTCTCATAGTCCTGGCGCATTTCTTCTACCAACTGCCGCAAAGCAGCGACCTCATCCGCGGGGCTTTGGGCAAAAGCCGATGACAGGAATAGCGGTACACTTATTGCCAGCAGCAACGCTGATAATTTAGATCTTTTCAATTGAATCACCACTCGTTCTTGCGATGCTTACACGTATTGCAGCTTGCAGTCCGCGGGCATCCCGATTCTGAATCGCAAAGAAGCTGTTCTCCGCGATCCGATTTCTTTCTCTTTTCGGAACTGCTTAGAGTGTGATTGGCGGTCCGCGTTGTCGGGCGACAGGAACATAGAGAGAGTGGAACTCATTTGCAGGCTCGGTGTTCAGAAGCCAGTACGAAGGAGTCCCTTCGGTGATTGTCGATGTGTCGATACTGGCGAAGCCGAGCTGGCTTGCCGCAACGCAGGTCGCACAGGCCTGTGTCTTGGGTTTGCCTGCGTCATGTTCGAACGCATGCATCAGTGCTCCCCACTGGGCGGCAATGAGAATAGCCGCCATGGCAAGGCCTGGGAAAAGTCTGGACCTGAGATGTATCCGGCACATCAGGGGACTTTAGCGCGTCACGGGTTGCTTGTTAAGTAGCTTGCAAGCGCGGCATACAAGTTATTGATTATCAATGTAATTTCGTAGGGCAACGAGCGCCTCGGCGATATTGGCCCGGCCAAAACCGATGCGAAAACGATTCTCGGGAGTCGGCGCCAGTTCGGAGCGGAAAACGCTTGCCGGTAGTAACAGGACCCCGGCAGTTTCGACGAGATTTTTGCAGAACAACTCCACCCCATCGTGACCGTTATAGCGGGGATAAGCGATGCAGCCTCCATCGGGTACAGACCATTCGAACAGGTCAGGGTAATCGGCAAAAAAACTGTTGAGCAGCGACAGGTTCTTGTTGATGAGCTCACGATTGCGCCGCAAAATCCCGTTTCGGGTTTTCAATGCAATCTGCGCAAGTACCTCGCTGGGGGCCGAATTGCAGATCGACAAGTAGTGTTTTACGCGCTCCATACGGCTCAGCATTTCCCGATCTTTCGCGGCAATCCATCCAATTCGCAGACCCGGCAGGCCGTAGGCTTTCGACATTACGTTTAATGACATGCCACGCTCGTAACGATCAGCCATCTGTGGCAATCGAATATTGTCTGTGCGTTCCAGTAATCGATAGACTTCGTCCGAAAAAAGATAGATACCGCGTTCTCGTGCGAGGGAAATTAATTCGTCCTGCACTGAATGCGGAATGACTTTTCCCGTGGGATTGTGCGGGAAGTTAATTGAAATCAAGCGCGTATTTGCGCGCACTGCTTCCCGCACCTTGTTCAGGTCGAGGTGCCAGTTATTCCCGGCATCGAGAGGCACACCGGTGACCTGGCAAATAGATCCCGGTACCGTTTCGGCAGCCTGGTAATTGGGCGTTATCACTATCGCGTGATCATCGGGATTCAGCAGCACGTGCATTGCTGCAAAAATCCCTTCTTCGGCACCTGCGAACGTCAGGATTTCGTCCTCGCTGATATCCTCATAGGTACTGGCGATCGCGGTACGCAGAGCCGGCGAACCGAACGTTTCTGTATAACCCAGCCGCAACTCGTCCCAGGATCTGCGATCGTCATCGTCGGCCATATCGACCAGTTCCGCCACCGACATACTCTCCATGTCCGAGGCGCAAAGGTGGTATCGGGCGTTGAATTCCCAACGTGAGAAATAGGTTTCCAATCTGAAGTCGGGCAGCATGGGAGTCACCGGTATGATTAATTGCGCCGATTATGGCATGCGATAGGCGTATAAACGTATTGAGCGCCGGCACGTGAGCGCTAGCATCGACAGCCAGTAACCCGGCATGACGGATCGCGGAATGATGACTAAAAAATCGTCAAGAAAATCGATCAACCGATTATACGATATTAGAAATTGCTTCGATCGTACGTCCGGGGCGGAGAAGCAGTCGCTTGTCGAGTGTATCCGCAGACAGGGCGTCAGAACTGCGGCGGATGCAAAGAAGCTGCATAAAGCTTTGTGTTTTATCAGGGCGTTTCCGGACACGCCGGTTTTGCACCAACTTGTGTCGGGCTTGCTTGCGAGCTTCGACGAACTAATCGACGGCCTGGCGCCAGGACAAAAACATCGGTTAAGTGATAGTGGCATCAGGTCGACCGACATTCATTACAGTTTCTCGTTCGAAGTTGCGACATGGCTGGCACGAAAATATCCGGGGCGATCAGAGGTGGACTGGGATGAGCTGGAGGATGCCTGCCAAATAGACGAACTCCTCGAACAATTGCTGGAGCCGGCGGAGGTCGATTACTTCAACAGCGGTGAAGTGACTGCAGGAGAGTGGCTGGCGATTTCTGCTGAAAATCTCCCGGGGACCGATTTTGACTGGCTGATGGCGCAACTCAGGGAACGCCGTGAGTACGAAAGCTTTTGGGCGATACTTTATAACGCGGCGGATGTTCCTTTGCGATGCTCACTATCGAACTCGGAATTATCGGTTTCTGCGAACGTCTTCGAAACGGGCCGGGTGTCTTGTCGAAACCGCGCAATGCAGAGCCGGGTCACCCATGCGAAAAAGCAGATTGCCAGCCCTTTAAGGACCGTCATCAAGCTGGATCGCAAAAGCGCTGCGCGGCTTATCGATGTCGCGATGGCATCGCTCGCCGTTCGTCATCGCGAAACACTTCATTTCAACTATGCGAATGCCGATGAGGTCTACCTGGCTGACGTTGGGCGTGGCGTGCAAATAGCCGTTACCGGACTTCAAACTGAAAGCCGTTATCCACTCGAAACGACGATGGGCTTCCTGATTCTGTCGAATGGCGTACCAATTGGTTATGGCGGCGCCAGCGTGTTGTACCGGCAGGTGAATACCGGCATCAATATCTTCGACGAATATCGAGGCAGCGAGGCGGCATGGCTCTGGGTCCAGGTAATGCGCGTCTTTCATTCGCTCACAGGCTGTAACCGATACATAGCGAATCCATATCAGTT
>JAHEFD010000117.1 GCA_024640345.1 Woeseiaceae bacterium | reverse complement strand
CATGAGCCGATTCCACAATCAGCGCAGGATAAAGTAAAAGATGTGGACCAGAAAATCGCGCCGTGGTGGGAACCAAGGAAACGCGGGAGCGAGGAGCATCAGCTGGGTGCGGATATTTACGAGGTAAATCTCGATGGCGAGGTTGTGTGGGAATGGCATGCGCACGATCACCTGGACCTGAATCTGTTTTCACCGCTAACGCCGCTCGGCGACTGGTTGCATGGGAACTCGATTGCGCCACTGCCCGAGAACAAGTGGTTCGATGCCGGGGATCAAAGATTTCGGCCAGGCAATATCCTGTTCAATGCCAGGAACATCAACACGATGTACATCATCGACAAACAGACGGGCGATGTCGTATGGGAAGGAACACATAACTACAAGGGTGGTATGGCGCACTCACATGAGCCGGAGATGATCGTGAAGGGTCGGCCCGGGGCCGGCAATATTATATTGTTCGATAATTCACTCTTTCCTCGGAATCGCACGCATACCGGCCAGACATTTATTATCGAACTCGATCCGACAACGCAGGAAATTGTATGGAAGTACGAGACGGACGGTTACGCCAACCTGAAATTCTTCAGCAAGACGATGGGGAGCCAGGAGCGCCTGCCCAATGGCAACACTTACATAGCGGAAGACAACACGGGCCGCCTTTTCCAGGTTAAACCGGATGGAACAATCGTCTGGGAATACGTGAATCGTGGAGGGACGACTCGCCCTTCGGTCATTCCGTACGATTTCACACCGCAGCTAAGAGCCATGGGTCCGCCGATCGAAAAGAAAGTGACACCGCCGAACAATCTCGAGTGGCATATACCGCCGGATGACGAGAGGCCGGAGTAGGTCGAAGACGACAGTGTTTGATGTAATTGCAAAGAAACGACCGAAGGCTGGACGTCTTTTAAAATTGGCCGACGCGCAATTTCTCATTATTTTGCAGAGGTAAGAAAATTAATGGCCAAGCAAAGATTTCCGCGGAAAGAGCGAGAGTTTCAGAATCATCATTTTGACTCAACGATCTGGAACGATTTCAAGTTCCGGGATGACGATATTTTTGTTGCGACCTACGGCAAGTCCGGAACGACCTGGGTACAACAAATCATTTCTCAGCTACTGTTCGACGGGGAAGAGAATCTCGAGACGGCGGAAATGTCACCTTGGGTCGATCTCAGGGTACCCCCGAAGGAAATCAAGCTCCCGGCACTCGAAGCCCAGACGCACCGGCGATTCCTGAAGACCCATTTACCCGTGGATGCGCTGGTATTTTCGGAGAAAGCAAAGTATGTCTACATCGGCCGGGATGGACGGGACGTGGTTTGGAGTATGTATAACCATCATTCCAATGCCAACCAGGCCTGGTACGACGCACTTAACGAGACGCCGGGCAGGGTGGGTCCGCCGATAGGTCGTCCGAATGCATCGATTGCGGACTATTTCGAGGAATGGCTGGAGCGGGATGGTTATCCCTGGTATCCGTTTTGGGAAAATATTCGATCCTGGTGGGCGATCCGGAGTCTTCCAAATGTACATCTCCTGCATTTCGTCAATTTGAAAGACGACATGCCTGGCGAAATGCGGAAACTCGCCACATTTCTGGATATTCCGATAAACGAAGAGAAATGGGACGCCATCGTTCACCATTGCACTTTCGAGTATATGAAAGCACATGCAACGAAGAGTGTTCCGCTCGGTGGCGCCTTCTGGGAGGGAGGAGCGCAGACGTTTATCCACAAGGGGACCAACGGCCGCTGGCGCGACGTCTTAAGTGACGAGGTCACCACGCGCTACCTGGATCGAGCCGAAAAGGAACTTGGCGAAGCTTGTGCCAACTGGCTGGCTGCAGGCGATCCCTCATTGGTCGGTGGATAATCCATCGCGGCAGTTTTTGTTGAAATACTGCCGGCCAGCGCGCAAAATGCGCGGTCGCACAATCAGGCCAGCCTGCGGGGCGGTGGCAGAGCGGTTGACCAAATCGCCGGGAGCGATTTGGGACGCAGGAACAAAGTGAGTGCGCCCGAAGGGCGAGGGCCGGGAAGGCCCGAGTCAATGCACTGGTCTTTGGATCGAAGGCACAATACGGAGAGGTGGCAGAGCGGTTGACCAAATCGCCGGGAGCGATTTGGGACGCAGGAACAAAGTGAGTGCGCCCGAAGGGCGAGGGCCGGGAAGGCCCGAGTCAATGCACTGGTCTTTGGATCGAAGGCACAATACGGAGAGGTGGCAGAGCGGTTGAATGCACTGGTCTTGAAAACCAGCAAGGGTTAGTAGCCCTTCGTGGGTTCAAATCCCACCCTCTCCGCCAATTTTCCGGCCGCAGGTCGAAACCCGAGAAAATGCTTATCCCGGAGCCTGAATGACCTCCCTCCGCGTGATTGCATTCCGTATCATCGTCGCGTTGCCGATCGGCACCGTACAATCTGCTTCACAGGTCTCAGGAAGTTTCTTTGCCGTCATCATCGATGGGATTTTCAAGTCCGGTTTCCTCGCGGACGACATTGACCGCGATTAAGGCGTTGCCAGGCACGACAGCCGTTGATAATTATGATCCAGTCGTCATATCGATCAGAACGATAGCGGCCGGGCATGGTCTCAAGTCCTGTCGCCAATCGGGGAGCTTTGAGGGTAATGAATGTTAAAGCTAATAAAAACAAGGTGTTATCCTTCTTGTTGGTTGCCGCTTTTGCAACCGCCTGTTCCGTTGCTCCAATGAGCAAGAGTTCGGCTGACATCGTAGACGAGGTTATGGCCGAATTCGTGCAGCTTGAGAAGCGGGGCACCACGGATGGGCAGGATTGGCTCGATCTGGCGCAGAAAGCGAGGATTTCGGGCAGGCTCGATCTTGCAGGGCAGGCGCTGGTGCAGGCGGAGAAGCTGGCGTTTTCTCCGATCAGTGTCGGGCTGGAAAAGGCCAGGGTGAAGTTGGCTGCGAATGATTCGGCGGCGGCCGTTGACGAGCTACGAGGCCTTTTGGACATGGGGTTCACGTCGGTCGGCGTCCTTACGCAGGATCCGCAAATCAACAGCATGGCGGGGCAGGCAGACTACGACGAGCTGGTCGAGGCAATGTCCGCACAGGCATTTCCCTGCCGGCAGCAGCCGGATTTCCGTGATTTCGACTTCTGGATTGGCGAGTGGGATGTGAGCACTGCGGACGGTACGCAGGTTGGGACAAACAGCATTCAACCGGCTGAAAGTGGCTGCATTTTGCTTGAGCATTGGACCAACTCGGGTGGCGGCACGGGTATGAGCGTCAATTACCTCGATAAATCGACAGACCAGTGGGTCCAGATCTGGAATTCCGAGGGTGGCAGCCAGATCAACATCCGGGGCGGACTAACCGATGAGGGCATGCTTCTCGAGGGCTACCTGCATACGATTTCGGCCGGCACTACGGTTCCGTTTCGCGGGCTCTGGACACTACTTCCGGACGGACGTGTGAGACAATACTTCGAGCAGTCAAATGATGACGGCGAGACCTGGGTACCCTGGTTTGAGGGTTTCTACACACGCAAGGATTAATGCGGGCAACTATTGTGAATCATCAATTCCGAAATCGACAATTTTCAGCAGGAAATCCACTGGCGAATGTGCTGGTTGTTATTGTGGGCATCATTGTCATCTCACTGTCGCTGGCGCTGGGATTCGTCGTTTTTATCGGAATTGCCGGATTCATGTTGGTGATGGCCGCCATTATCAGCGTACGGGCGTGGTGGCTGAACAAGCGGTTTGGTGCACGTAAAGCGGGGCAGCAGACCGATAAATCCGGCAGGCAGGAGATTCACCGGGTGATTGAGGGCGAATATCACGAGGTGCGCTCGCGCAAATCGGATCCCGACAATAGCCAGGACTTATAGTCAAAACATCTAAAACCTCGTAAGCTCGCGCTTCATGGCAAACGGAAAAACAGATCTGGAACGTCGCAGAAAGCGGCGGCGTCGCCGAACGAACGCTATTATCATTTACACCGCCATTGCGGTAGGGCTTGCCTGGTTTTTCGAGTCCCAGGCAACGACGACGATGATATTCGTCCGTCACGCCGAGAAAGCGCTTACTCCCATCGATGATCCCGTGTTAACACCGGAAGGGCAATTACGAGCGAGGGAGCTGGCGCGCCAGTTGGTAGATGCGGATGTCGTCGCGGGTATCGACGCGATCTATTCGACAGATTATCGCCGCACGGTACAGACGGCGCAGCCGGTTGCCGATGAGCTCAAGCTTGAGATCAACTTATACGACCCCGACGACAACGAAGCTGTGCTGGCGCGAATCTTGAAGGAGCACAAGGGGAAAATAATTCTGGTCGTTGGACACAGCGACACCTTGCCGACATTGATTGCCGATCTTGGGGCCAGCAAGTTGGTGCCACCGATTGCGGAAAACGAATACGACAACATCTACCTGGTATCCATTCCCTGGTTTGGCAAGACAAAAACGATCCGTCTTCGTTACGGTACAGCCTATACCGGAATGCCGGCGGATGAGTCCGGGTCCGGCGTGTCGATGACGCAGTAACCTGCCGCCCGGTACACAAATGATCAGTCAGCAGGAAATCAGCGTGTCTACATCGGGCCGGGGTACTTACGATCTTGGCAATGAGATACAGCGTGTTGTGCAGGCATCCGGAATACGCACCGGCCTTTGTCACATATTCATTCGACACACCAGCGCATCTCTGATGCTGTGCGAGAACGCCGATCCGTCAGTAATGGCCGATCTCGAGGCATTCATGCAGCGCCAGGTCCCTGACGGCGATCCGATTTTTACTCATACAGCGGAAGGGCCAGACGATATGCCTGCGCATGTGAGAAGTATCCTGACTCAGTCGGACCTGAATGTGCCGGTTACGAATGGCAGATGTTCATTAGGAACCTGGCAGGGTATTTATTTGTGGGAGCACCGCCTTGCTCCGCATCAACGAAAGATCACGCTGACCATTAGCGGCGAATAGTTCTATTCCGGCGTCGGCTGTCTTTTAATTCCCGCAGTTTCCCGGAGCATGATGGCTTTCCTGATGAAGTTCGTGTGCTGCTCAATCTTCACATTGGCCTGCATTGCATCCTGAATTTTCTGTCCCTGACTGACGAGATAGGTGATTCTGCGGACGCCGAAACCAAGGGGGCCCTGGGCGTCATACATCCGGATAGCAACCTTTTCAGGGTCACACACGAGTGTAAACGGGAGATTGTGCTCCTCTTTGAAACGTCGATGGCTTTCCTGGTCCTGGGGACTGATGCCGAGGACTTTCAAGCCAACTGAGAGGATGTCCTCATGAATATCCCGAATCGCGCAGGCTTCTTTGGTGCAGCCGGGCGTGAAATCGGCCGGATAAAAATAAAGTATCAGCGCACTGTCCTGGAGCAGTTTTGTTAACGAAACGTCCTGTCCGTCTTCTCCCGGCAGTATGAACTCCGGTGCAACGTCACCCGGCTTTAGCATCTGTTCGCTCCCTATTCCTTCGGCAGGATGGATTCCATTACCCGGTAGCCAGGATCTGTCATTCCATGTTTCCGATACGTGTTTTGTGCTCGCTCATTGTCTTTTTCTACGTAGAGGCGAATTCCGCATGCTGTCGAGTCCGCCTTGACCATCGATTGTACATGGCCGTACAGCGCGGAAAAAACTCCTTTTCGCCTGAAATCGGCCATAACGTAGACACTCTGAATCCACCAAAGCATCCCGTTTCGCCAGTCGCTCCATTCGTAGGTCACCATGAGTTGACCGATAACTTTGTCGTCGGCAACAGCAAGCCAGTAGCGCCCCTTTGTAACGTCGGCCAGGAGCGCAGAGACGCCCGGTTCGATGAGGTTGCGGTCCAGTGTCTTGCCCTCTGTCTCTTTTGCCAGGCGCGAATTGAAGTCGACAATAACAGCCTGATCCGCAGGCGTTGCATCGCGAATATGAATATCCAACTCTCGAATTGCTCCTTGCCGGGGGTATTTCTTTTTCAGGTCAGGCGTCGACGCCCGCCTCAGGTACATCTTATAATCGATCCCCGATAGATTACACCGACCTGAATCTGGTCCATCTTCCAATACGACGGTATCTTGCTTGATTCAGGATTCCGTAAAAGGTTCTATCAATGAAACACGTTAAATTGCTGTTGGCAGTGGCCGTCGCAGGTCTAAGCCTTAATGCCTGTGGACAACGCGAGGATCTAGGCGACAAGTCCGGCCTGGAATCTTCGGGCAGCGGCCAGTCCACTGCTACCTACAGTGCTGAAGCCTTCTTCGAAACCACCAGCTATGGCCTGGTCGGTCCTTCGGCACACGCCTTTTCTGCGGATGGGGCGTCACTGTTGGTCTCATCTGATGCGTCCGGCGTATTCAATGCCTATTCCCTGCCTCTTGATGGCAGCGAGCCGACGCCACTGACTGCATCTGAAGACAATGCGGTTTTCGCCGTCAGCTGGTTCCCCGACGACGATCGAATTCTCTATACCTACGATGGCGGGGGAAATGAGCTGAATCATATCGTTGTGCGCGAGATCGATGGGGATAACCGGGATCTGACACCAGGGGATTCGCTCAAAGCTCAGTTCCTGGGCTGGAACAATAACGGCGAAAGTTTCTATCTCACAACGACTGAACGCAACCAGCAGAGCTTCGATATCTACCGTTATTCCACTGAAGATTACAGTCGTGAGCTGGTATACGAGAATCCAGGGTTCCAGATCAGTGACATCAGCGGAAACGGTCGCTGGGTTGCATTGGACAAGCCTCGGACGAGCGCTGACTCCGATATCTATGTCGTCGACCTTCTGAGCGAGGATCGTGAGCCGGTATTGATTACCGGGCACGTGGGCAATATTGCCTACGGTACCTACGGATTCACTCCTGACAGCAACTCGCTCATTTATGCCACGGATGAGCATGGCGAGTTCAACCAGGCCTGGACGTATGAACTGGCATCCGGAGAGAAGTCGGCGTTGATCGATGCGCCCTGGGACGTTGTGTACGTTTCATACTCGAGATCAGGGCGCTACCAGGTTTCCGGAGTTAACGCGGATGCGCGAACAGAGGTAACCATTAAGGATCTGAAGTCTGGTGAGAAACTAAGCTTGCCTCCCTTGCCAAACGGAGATATTCAGAACGTTCGATTCTCGGCGGATGAAAGCCACCTGGCATTGATCGTAAATGCGGACGACTCGCCATCAAATATTCACGTCGTTGACATTGCAGACGGCAATACGCGTCAGTTGACCGACGCATTGAGTCCGGAGGTTGATCAGAGCCGCCTCGTTGCCGGTCAAGTCATCCGGTATAAAAGTTTTGATGGCCTGGAGATTCCATCCATTCTCTATAAGCCTCAGGGGGCGAGTTCCAGGAACCCTGTGCCCGGACTGGTGCTTGTTCATGGCGGGCCGGGAGGACAAACGCGGACCGGGTACAGAGCAATGGTGCAGCACCTGGTTAATCACGGATATGCTGTCCTTGGGGCGAACAACCGTGGTTCATCCGGCTATGGCAAGACGTTCTACCATCTTGATGACAAGCGTCACGGCGAGGAAGATTTGCGGGACATCGTTTACGGCAGAGCGTACCTGGAATCGCTGGACTGGATCGACGGTGATAAAATCGGCGTTATTGGCGGTTCCTATGGTGGTTACATGGTGGCCGCTGCGCTAGCATTCGAACCGGAAGCCTTCGATGTCGGGATCGACATCTTCGGTGTGACGAATTGGGTACGCACACTGGAAAGTATTCCGCCGTGGTGGGAAGCACAGAAAGAGTCGCTGTATGACGAAATGGGTGATCCGGCAGTCGATGCCGAACGGCATCGCAGGATTTCTCCGTTGTTTCATACAGAGAACATCGTCAAGCCGATGCTGGTGATTCAGGGAGCGAACGATCCTCGAGTGCTGCAGGTCGAAAGCGATGAGCTTGTTGCAGGTATACAGGCGAATGAAGTGCCGGTGGAGTACATCGTATTTCCCGACGAAGGACACGGCTTTCGGAAGAAAATTAACCAGGTC
>JAHEFD010000116.1 GCA_024640345.1 Woeseiaceae bacterium | reverse complement strand
ATCGCAGCTGCACACCCTGCGGGCGTACCTGCAAACGTCGAGCCGGACTGGAAATCGGTGTTGTCGCCCAGGATTTCATCGCGTGCGGAGATTCCGCAAAGAGGCGCTATGCCACCGGACAGGTTCTTTCCGTAAACGAGGATGTCGGGCACAACGCCATAGTGCTCGACGCCCCACATGCGTCCCGTGCGGCCAAGCCCGGTCAGCACTTCGTCGGCAATCATCAACCAGTCATTCTTGTCGCAGATGTCACGAATCCCTTTCAGGAATCGCGTTGACGGAATCCAGTTGCCACCTTCGGCGAGACCGGGCTCGACGAGAATACCGGCGATGTTGTCGCGCGCCGCGATGCACGACGGAATGTGGTTGTCCAGGTACCACAGGCAATATTCGGTGTACTGTTCTTCGCTCATTCCGGCCGGAATGCGCTCGCTGTAAGGGTAGGGCGCCTTGATAACGCCACCGCCCCAGCCTTCGAGATAAGCGCCGAAGCGAGGATCGAGTCCGCTCAGGACTTTCGTCGCAAGTCCCATACCGTGGTAGGAGGAACTGAACGTGATGATATAGCGTCGTTTCGTATGTGTTAGTGCGAGATGAACCGCGGCTTCGGCAGCCTCCGTACCCGACACCTCGTAGTTCGTTCGTGGCAGTGCCTTGTCCGGCATGATGTTGGCCAGTCTCTCCGCGAGCTCGTAGCGGAGGGGGTGGTCATAATGGAAGCCAAAGCGGCGGTTGGCGGCGTCGACAGCTTCGATGATCTCGGGATGGCAATTGCCCAGCGGGTTTGTTGCCCAGCCGTTCTGGAAGTCGATGTAGCGCTTGCCATCCAGGTCCCAGACGAAATCGCCCTCCGCCTTGTCGATAACGATCTGCCGTACCGGGCGAAAACCGCGCTGCCCGGCCCGCTCCATTTCTGCATCGAACCGCAATCCGTTCTTGAAAAGCGGAATGCCACGTTCAAGTGCTGCGCGTGTCTTCGGACCTGGGAAACTGTTATCCACTGTATGTCACCTCGAAGTTTCTGCTACTGCAGTTTGACATGAGATGGAAAACAATAAAGAAACAGTTCAAATAATGAAAACCTCGAAGCCCTGTTTCCAGGGTGCTTCTCTATATTCAGCGAGTGCAGAGTCAATTCGCCTGGTCCCGGCGCAAATTGGAACAGGCTGCGCCGGAGCTCATTCTTCCGCGTCTTCTTCTGCCTTGGTCGCATCGAGGTATTGTTGCTGATCGCCGTAGTAATCGTCTGCCGCATGTTCAGATGACAACGGGCTAAGGTAATGAACCGTAGTCAGTCCTTCCTTGTTCATCGCGAGGCCAGTCAGGCAGGCCTTGACGATATGGCTGCTGTTCATTGTCGTTTTGTAGGTGGGATCAAGTGCCGGATGCAATTCGACGAGGTCGAAACCTACTACGTTGGATTCGGCGCACAGCCGGCGCACAATTGTGATCGCTTCGCGCATCGTGAGCCCACCCGGAACGGGCGTGCCGGTCGCCACTGTAAAGGCAGGATCGAGCACGTCAATATCGAAAGAGATATGCAGCTTGCGGCCCTCTTCACTGGCTTCCGCAACGACCCGGTCGAGCACCGCATCCCAGCCTCGTTGCTCGACCTCCGCCATGTTGTGATAACGCATTCCTATTTCCCGCATCCAGTTAAAGGCGGCCTTGTCGAGTCCGCCCGAACGCAGTCCGACCTGGATGTAATCCGCACCTCGCACATGACCTTCATTAATAAGGCGGTAGACCGGGTAGCCGTGATTGATCAGGTGCGCCTCATCGCCCCACCAGGCATCGTAGTGCGAATCAAAGTGAATGACGGAAACGTTTTCCTTGCCGTAAACATCGGCCAGGGCCGCAACGTTGGGATACTCCAGTGAGTGGTCACCGCCAACAATCATCGGTATCGCGCCGGTCAGAGCGACCTCGCGAACAACATCGCGTACGTGCTGCATGGAGCGTTCGGTGCTGTTGTTGTCGACAGCCACATCGCCATAGTCGACGACGGTCAGCACCTCGGAGGCATTGATCAGTGCGTACTGGTCCGATCCGCCCATCGCCCGGTACAGGCGCAGGTCGGTTGTAGCTTGTGCACCGGAGTCGCGCCAGCCTGAGCCCATGTTCAGGGGCGCGCCCAGGATGGCAACATCGACTTCCGCGGCGACCAGGTCTTCCTTCGTCACTGCGATTGGGAATCCGCCAAATGTCGGCGGGCCACCCCGGCCGTCGTACCGACCGAGTGCAACTGCGCCGGGCTCACGCGCCGGGTCCATAGATCGTGGACGCCTGGCCTTCCATGCATTGAAGCGCGGCGATTCGGTGTTGAAAGGGATGTTGGGCAGGTCTCGCCCCTCGGTGAAGCGCCAGGTCGACACGACTTCCTGCATCGCATTCACCCATGCCTTCACTTCTTCCGGTGTTCGCTCTTCGAGGGCTTCAACCGTATCTTCGGCACTACCGGTAAAAGTCCGCGCGTCGCCACTCTTCAGGAAAGTGACTTCCTCCTCGGTGAGCAGTAAAAGTTTCGACCGGACGCTGTCAGGCAGCTCGATGGCAGGTCGCTGCTTTTCTCGCGGATCGTTGGTGTCAAACGGATACGTCTGCTCCCCGACTACGTGTTCCGGAGTCCGAACTGCATCATCCTGGGCCCTGGCAAGTGGGCCGATGAGGATTGCAACCATAAAAAAGGAAAGGCGAATACCAGGTGAAACGAGTGTCATCGCAAAACTCCAGAACGGGGAGTATGGATCCAAAGAAGAACAAAAGTCATAACCGGATTCCAGAAAGAAAAACCGCGACGCACGCTATCGTTGACCATGATCGAGCGCCAGTGGATGAACATAGTCCGGGTCGAGACCAGTCTTCCTTACCGCGATACCAACCAGGCAGGCGTTCAGTACCGCATTCGAATGGATGACTGACTGCCGGGAGAGGTCCAGCATCGGGGCCATGTCGGTAATTTCAAAACCGACGATCTCTTTCGCCGCGCACACGTGACGGATGGCACGAGTTACCTCCTCGATGCGCATGCCATTGGATGTTATGCGCCCTGCCGCAATCATCTGGGTGGGGTCGATGACGCTTACATCGACAGAGACAAAAAACGCATCGGGACCCTTATCCACTTCACGCAACACGCGCTTTAGTACATTCTCTACTCCGCGTTGTTGTATCTCGGCCATCGTGTGATAGCGTACTTTCTTACCGCGCAGCCACTGCAGTGTTTCCACATCCACGGCGGGCCCGCGCAAACCAACCTGGATCGTTTCGCTGCCCTCGACGATGTCCTGGTCCAGCAGCAAGAACAGCGCCTGGCGGTCGGAGATGGTGTGATCGTCGAAGCGCTCGACATCGGGGTGAGCGCTGAAATGAAGCAGGCCGAATGTGGTGTCGCCACGCGATCGTGCAACGCCTTTGACACCGGGGTAGAGCATTGAAGTGTCACCGCCTACGAGCATCGGGATAGCCCCGGTGCCTGCTGTTTCGGCGACCATGTCGATGACATGTTCGAGGTTCCTTTCAGCGCTCATGTAGTCGATTGCAAAAGTACCGTAGTCCACCACGGACAACGCCTCCAGCGGCTTGACCAGCGACTGCACGTCAGGCGTAGCGATGGTATTCATTGCACGCATGGCATCCGGTCCGTTGCCTGCATCGCGCCGGCCGCTGCTCATGTTGCTGGGCACGCCGATGATCGCAACGTCGACATTGCCCGCGACAAGGTCTTCCGGCCAGATGGCGACCATGGCGCCACCAAACGTTGGTATGCCGGATTGGGGAAACAGGTAACGGTGCACACTGAATGGTCCCGGCTCGCGCTCGAGGCCGCGCAGCGGGGCCGGCGTTGGCATGGTGGAATCGTTGTAATATCTCGCATTGAGGTTGAGTGGTGCCGCGCCCATGTCTCGATCCGGGTCATAGCCCATTTCAGCGGCGACCGACATAAGGTTATCAACGAAGGTTCGCAGGCTGTCCGCATCTCGCGTGGCGAGTTCATGCTCGAGCTGTCGCCCTGGAATAAATTCGAGCGCGGCGCCTGATGTAATGAACTCAGTCTGTTCATCATTCAGCACACTCGCCTGCGAGCGCAGTCCGTCGGGTATCGACCATTGTCCAAGTGCGCCTTCGAAAGGGGGCAGAAGCAATGCCAGTGAAAGTGTGACGAGCGCGCAACGTGTCCGAAAACTTTGAGACGTCATATTGTTTGCCTGAGTCCGGCCGGTAGAAATTGAATGTTTATTTTGTTGTTTTTCAATCTGCTGAAAGTTCAGCAAGCGTATCTTGTTTACCTTAGCATGGTTCCTGTGACCGACAGGCGTTCGTCGTACCCTGGTAATCTTATTGTTTGTTGCCACGACTGGCAGCGTCCCAGGTAGCACCTCTTGTTGCTTGCTCCGCCTGTGGTTCGTGCCGCTCGAGCATTTGTCGCCGCACTACACCACCATAGACGTTACCGAAGCCGTCGACCCCGATGCCTTCGGCACCACTGTGTGCAAAGTCCTGCGACTCGATGTCTTCGAGGAAGTAGTGAACCTGCCCCGTCCTGGCGCTGCCGATGCGAATGCCTTTCTTCCACCCCGGGTTCTCGGGGCCCCATGATTCCGAATCCGCGACATAAATCGTGTCCGTGTGATCGATGTAGATTCCGCTCGGTCTGCCAAACTGCGTCCACTGGTCGATGTAGTTACCATCCTGGTCCCAGATCATGATGCGATTATTGTCGCGATCGGCGATGAACAGGCGTCCTTCGGTATCGAGCGCAATGGCGTGCGGGGCGCTCAGCTGCAGGTGCCCCTGTCCGGTCATGCCGTAACGAGCGATCAAAGTGCCATCGGGTGCGAGTTTGCTGAGTCGTGAGTGTGGGCCGTTTTTCATGTGGCCTTCGGTCACGAAAAGTGTGCCATCGCGAGCGACGACGACATCGGTCGGTTCGCGGAACATGCCAGGTTCATCACCGGCTATACCGGAATGGCCGAGCGTCATCAGGAGTTCGCCATCCGGGCTGAACTTGCGCACAAGGTGTCCACCGGGGGCATCGCCTCTCCCGGAATCGGTGGTCCACACGTTGCCTTCGAAGTCGACGTGCAGTCCGTGCGGAAATGCCATCAGGTTATTCCCGAAAACGCCAAGCTGTTTGCCGGTGCGGGGGTCGAGTTTTACCAGCGCCGGCTCTGTTCGGCCGACGCAACTGTTCGAGTGGCAGCGGTGCAGCACGTAAAGGGATCCGTCCGGGCCGCCTTCCGCACCGCTAACGGCCGCCCACTCGCCGTTGTTGCCGGGAGGCGCCTCACCCCAGGGCTCTATGCGGGTATACGGATTAGGTCGGTCATTGCTTTGTGCGACAGGGCCGTAAACGGCCACGAGTTTCTGCAGCGCATCTTCCAGCGGGCTGGTCGTGCCCTCGTTGGTGATCGGCCGGTCGATGTTGGGATTCTGGCGAACAGGCGTCGGTGCTTTTTCCTGGGCGATCGCAGATCCGAGAAACAGGACGATGACTACAAGTAGCCTCAACATAAGAACCTCCCGCTGGTGACTGGACGACAGATTCTAACGCGTTCTGCGGGAATACCGTGTTCCACGCAATCGCCTTAAGCCGTTAAATCACACAATATGCGCGGCTCAACGGCCAGCTTCGGCTCTATAAAGCTCCACCGCAGTTCGCTCGCGACGAACCTGTCTCGACCGATCGATGGCCGCAAATTTGACGCCGCTGTAGCTGGCGCGAATAATCTTCCGTATAACAATTCAAACAACCAATCACCAAGGGGAGAACAGTATGTCTGATGAACGGGAAACGGGCCGTCGCGAGGTCCTGAAGTCCGGTCTCGCGCTGGGAGGTCTGGCGGCGACTGCTGGCATGCCATTCTGGTCGAAGCTGGCGCTGGCCCAGGGAGAAGAGCTGGTGCCATTCTCAGATATGCCCGCAGACTACGCGGTGCCACCGGTGAAGGCCGGCGGTATTCACTTTCTTGATACCCGGACCATAGATTCTCTCTACACGAACAACGACGATTTCTACATCGTCCAGCATTACAACCAGCCAGAGATATCGGCCGACGACTATCGGCTGCGCATAACCGGCCTGGTCGACCGCCCGCTCGAATTCACGCTGGCGGAGCTGAAAAGCATGGACAAGGTCGAGATCGATGCCGGCTTCGAGTGCGGGGGCAACCGGCAGGATTTTTATCACGGCCTGATTGGCAACGCGAAGTGGGGCGGCGTTCGTGTCCGCGATCTGCTCGCAAGTGCCGGGGTCCAGGACGCCGGCATTGAGGTTGTTTTCTATGCTGCGGATAAAGGCACCGAGAATATCCGTGCTACCGATGTCGAACAGGCTTTCGCGAGAAGTATGCACATCGATGATGCGATGCGCTCCGAAGTTATGATTGCCTACGAAATGAACGGTGTTCCCCTGCCTCTGTACCACGGTGCGCCAGTGCGTCTGATCGTGCCCGGCTGGTATGGTGTCGCCAACGTGAAATGGCTGGAGCATATTCATCTGCAGGATCGCCGTTTCATGGGCCGCTTCATGGCGCGGGACTACGTAACGCTGAGCCGGGTTGACGTTGGGGGCGTAGAGCGCTGGGATGAGCGCTCGGTGACCAAGATCCAGCTCAAGTCGTCCATCGTACGTATTACACGCCGTGACGGTGCTCACCGGGTAACCGGCTTCGTGCTGAACGATGGAACGCCGCTGAAATCAATTGAAATCAGTATCGACGGAGGCCCGTGGCGCGCAGCGCAAGTGGACCCTGATTCGTCAAAATATTCCTGGAAACTGTTTTATCTCGACTGGAATGACGCGACACCGGGAGAACATACGCTCGTATCGCGCGTAACCGACATCAACGGCCAGGTCCAGGCGACCGCAGACGAGATGCCGGAGAAACCGTCCCGCTGGGAGAACTACGCGCAGTTTCCGCGAACGGTGACAATCGCGTAGTCACATCACCGGCAAGGGCACCCCGGATGACGCTGCGTTTACCCGGGTTAAGCATGCTCGACTACCGGAGGCGGAGCACCGCCCGTCAAAAAGGCCCCTACGTTGTAAGGGCCTTTTTTGATCCGACGAGAGATGGCGAAGTGCCTCCGCCAGGTCCTCCTCTGAGGAACCGATCCGTTGATGCTTACTGTGGTTTGCCGTCGACGAATACCTGGCCGGCTTTGTTATCAACCTGGACAAATGAATCATAGAAAGCCACCGTCGGTTTCACGCCGTATGTTTTCTCCAGTCGCGCCGACCACTCGGGCGTATACCACGCTTCGGCATCTGCCTTCGACTTCCATACATAAAACCCGCCGGAACCACCGGACTCGTTGGTCAGGTAATATTTCATCAACAGGCCTTTATCCTTCAGGCCGGTAAATGTCGGCGCTGAGGACAGGCTAACTTCTACAGCCTGGTCATGATTAATTGCCGGAGTGCCCATTGTTACTAGTGCGATATACATTCTGGTTTCCCCCAAGGCGGCGGACAGCGAAATTCCACCGTCAAAAACGTCAGTTATTCCGCCAGCTCGAAATCTACCGGACCATCGAAGTAGACCAGTGCAACTAACTCTCCCTTGCCAGCATTGACTTCGGCGTGCACCGCACCGCCCGGCTGAACCAGGTAGGCACCGGGTCCGTAAACCCCGGTTGTCGTTGCGTCTTTATCCTTGCTTCGGGTCTCGAACTCACCCTTTACCAGGACGGCGTGGTAAGTCGATGAATGACTGTGCCAGGGCTCCGCAAAACCTTCAGGAAAACGAACCAATACGGCAGCCGGTCCGGTGGCAGGATCGCCCCACAACAACGCCGCGTTCACCGGGCTGCCCTCTCCCAGGGGTGCAAATTGCAGATCTTCAAACGCGGTAATGGATTTTTCTGTCATTGGATTTTTCCTTATGATTGTTTTCAGTCGGTTTTGGTCGTCCTTGTATCTGGCGGAAGAGTAACACCAGACGCCAAAGTTCTCCTGTCCAGGGTATTAGAAATCCGCGTCGCTCGTTGGCTGTTGATGATCTTGCTGACGAAAGGTAGTCCATTCAGTAGTTACTAAGATCCCG
>JAHEFD010000115.1 GCA_024640345.1 Woeseiaceae bacterium | reverse complement strand
GTAGAACAGGAAAAACCTGGCATGCCCCATCGCATCTTCAACGTTGTCGCCAAAAATCCAGAGAAACCACATATTGCCAATGATGTGCATCCAGCTCCCATGCATGAACATGGACGTCAACGTGGTATGCCAGGACGAAGTATCGCCGAGGATACAGACAGTGCCCGGCCCTATCGGTAAACGCGTTCCGATGGGCAGCGACTGCAGCAGCTCACCTGGAATCAGCCCGAATCGGCAAACGGAACCCGACAGGGATGGTTCGGCGCCCAGCCCCTGCAAAAAAATCCAGGCCGCAATATTGAGGCAGATAATGCCGTAGGTCGCAAACGGCACAAGGATTTGTGGATTGTCATCGCGGATCGGAAACATTGCGTAGCGCCGCTGCCGTCAGGCGTTTTTAGCCGGACGCCTCGAGAGCACTGGCTGTCCGCGCAGCCCGGACACAGGCGAATGCTTCAGCAAGCGTTTCGGACTGCGCCGTGTTCATCGCGGCAACGTTTACCCGGGCATTGGGCAACATGTAAATGTGAAATTGCTGCTCCATGAACAGTTGCTCATCTGCGCTGATCGGGAGGCAGGAAAACATGCCGTTTTGCATCTCCAGAAACGATGCGTCGAAATCGGGATTCGTCGCCTCGATGGTTTTGCGCAACGCGCTTCGCATTGTAATCACGTGGTGCCTGATCTCATCGAGTTCCTGGCGCCAGAGCTTTTCGAGTTCCGGCGTCGACATAATCTCATGCACAATCGCCGCTCCATGATCGGGCGCCATGAAATACAGCTGCCTGATTGTGTCGCGAAACTTCCTTCGCAAGCTTTCCGGATCCCTGGCATCTGGCGAAAATATCACCGATAGCAGCCCCGCCCGCTCTCGATAAATGCCGAAAGACTTTGACGAAGAAACTGTTAGCAGCATCTGCGGGACAATCGCGGAAAATGCGCGCATGCCCGCAACATCTTCCTCGATACCTGCACCGAAACCCTGGTACGCGACGTCGACAAAAGGCACTGCCCCGGTTTTTACTACCAGGTCGGCAATCGCACGCCATTGATCAATATTGAGATCCTGTCCAGTCGGGTTGTGACAGCAGCCATGCAAAAGCAGCAGGTCATTTACTCTCATATCCCGAAGGTCTTCCTGCATCTCGGCAAATTGGAGTGCTGAATTCAATTGATCATAGTAGCGGTAGGTCCTTACCCGGATGCCCGCCTTTTCGAAGAACTCTACCTGGTGTCCCCAAACGGGCTCGGACACCCAGACGACCGATTCCGGTGACAGGCCGTGGGCAAACTCGGCGCCCGCACGCAGTGCGCTGCCGGCACCCGGTGTCTGCGCCGAAATGATCCGGCGCTCTTGCAGAATAGGGTGATCTGCGCCAAGGACCAGTTGTTCCATATCCCGGCAATAGCCGGGATTGCCAAGCGGAGACATGTAGGATTTTGGCAGATCGCGTTCGAACAATTGTTGCTCTGCCCTTCTCACTGCCTTCATGACCGGCACTTTTCCCGAGTCATCCCGGAAAACGCCAATGCCGAGATCGATTTTTTGTGGATCCGTATCATCTGAAAGGCGCTTGAAAAGCGCCTCTATCGGATCGTTGGCGTAATTACACAGATCTTTAAACATAGTCGGTGAGGCACCCTGGTTCGAGGACGGTCTAGTCAATCACATCCCGGCATGTTGTGAAACCATGCTCAGTAACGGCCGTAACCATTATCAAGCTCGAACCGGTAGATGCCCTTGTCGTCGGCGTACTGATTCCAGTCCAGAATAAGCTCATCAAGCTTGTCGGGATAGCGGTCGGCAAGGTTATTCCTTTCGGACGGATCGCTGGCGAGATCAAATAACTGCCACTCCCCGTTTCCGGCCGGCGGCCAGAGGAGCAAAGCTTTCCACTGATCCCTGACCAGCGCACGATTTCCGTACAATTCCCAGCCGATCGCCTCTCCGCCATGAATCGGACCCGGACTCCCGGTCAGGATCGGCAGCATGGACCGACCCTCCATCGGGAGAATTTCGCGACCCGCGTATCGGGACCCCGGGTGCACAACACCGGCAGCATCCAGGATAGTCGCAGGAATGTCAGTGGCAACAATCAGAGCATCGGTGGTCTTTTGATCCGTCGTCGATCCGAGGTAGCTCACGATCGCCGGCGTTCGAATTCCACCTTCGGAAACGAAGGATTTGTACAAGCGCAAAGGCTGTGCACTGGCCTGCGCCCAGCCCGGCCCCGTCCACAGGTATGAATTTCGTCTGCCCATGTTGTCGAGGTCATTGTTGAAAGTCTCGGCCACCCATTTGCCCGTGTCACCAATACGATCAACAGCATTACCTTCTGGTCCGTTATCCGACATAAAAATCACGAGGGTCGGTCGATCGGACGGAAGTGCTTCCAGGTGCGCCAGCAATTGACCAATCTGCCAGTCCATGTATTCGATCATGCTGGCATAGATTTCCATTACCCTGGACCGGGCCGTTCGTTCTTCGGCAGACAGCGAATCCCAGTCGGACACCCCGCGAGCCGGCACATAATCGGGAAGGTCTGTGCCAGGATTCAGGGCAAGTTGTTTTGCAAGGCGCCTCTCGCTTAATACCTTCCACCCTTCATCGTACTGCCCACGATACTTCTCCACCCAGTCGTCGGGTACCTGTAACGGCCAGTGCGGTGCCGTATACGCGAGGTAGGCAAAAAATGGTTTCTCAGCGTCGCCACCGTCAATGTAATCGACAATTCGTTCGGTATAGAAACGCGATGAGTAGAAATCCTCCGGCAGTGACTCAACTTTTTTTTCGTCTTCCAGGTACCGGGCTTCTTTTTCTATCGAGAGGGCTCCCCGGGCATCGGAAAAATGGCTCGCCCCGGCCCCAACCAGTGCGAACGATTTTTGAAACCCGCGATCAACCGGTCGTGAACCCTCCACGGAACCGAGATCCCACTTACCGGCCATGTAGGTTTGATATCCCGCATCGCTCAACAGCGTAGCAACCGTTACTGCATCGCTATTCAAACGGCCGTCATAACCGCGACGCCCCTGCAGCGCCTTGACACGACGCACGGCGGCCGCATTGGCCGCCATCCCGACCGGGTGCGGATCGATACCCGTCATCAACATCGCGCGCGTCGGCCCGCAAGTGGGTGCCGTGTGAAAATTGGTGAGTTTCAGGCCCTGCTCGGCAAGCGCATCCAGGCTGGGGGTCCGAATTTCACTGCCGAAACTGCCAATGTCCGAAAACCCAAGATCATCCGCAACAATCAGGACGATATTCGGCGGGATGGCTGCCTTTTCTTCAACCTTTCCGGAATTACAGCCAACCAGCGCAGTCAGCAGCAGGAATCCGGACATTGATAGCAAATATTTCATGCTGCGAAGTTTAAGCCATTTTGCAGACAGAAAAGCAATTGTGCGCTGCCGCTCGTCAATCGGCACATCGACCTGCGCACAGCACGAACGGCCGAATACTGCATGCTCGCCGACCTGAAGAGGCACCGCGACGGAAACCACGAGGACTCAATGGATAAAGGTCATAGCAATCGCGCAATATCGTTCGACAGCGCTTCAGAGCATTTCTGCTTGCAATGACAATTCGTCAAGCCTGGCCGAGAAATCTGAATACGCCTTTTCCGTATGCCACACCGCTCGTACCGGTCACGCAGCCCGATATCATCAGGCCAGGCAGAGCCGGCAAAAAATTTCGTACGACGCCTCCTTTTCGGGTAAGCCGGAAGCCGGCTGCCTGTCAATGAGATGCCGCTACGTCAAAATTTGGATAAACCGATTCCAGATCGAATGCGAATATGGATATAACTTCGATACAAACTTCCGGCAGGAACGTAACCGAAGGTTGCGACGCCCGGCCTCGGAGCAGGCTACTGATTAGCGCCGTTCGCTATCCATTGCCGGATCGCGGTGATCACAGCCGGATCAAGCGGACCGGCCGGGGGCATACGACCGCCCGTTATTCCAGCCGCCGCTTCCAGCTTTCGGATTAAATAACTGGCGTCTGGATCCCCGGGTGAAACCCGGAGTACACCAGGCTGCTGAATACTCGGAATGCCAACGCCGCCGGCACCAACCAGCGCCAGGTAGCTCGCGTTGGCATCGCCCAGGTCCATAACACCCGGTAAAACGCCACCAACGCCGTTGTGGCAAACCGCGCAGGAGGTAAATACGTTCAGCTGGATATCCGCCAGCGTCGGCTGAACGACGACTGGCGTCGCGATTGAAAAGAAAGCCTGGTAATCCCCGCCGGCGACAGCATTACCGGACGGAAAGAAACCGAAATTTTCGCCGTCAAGTGCATTGGTATCCAGGTCCATGATTACCGAGCCGCCGGTGCCAAGCAGGCGCACTCGATAGGTGTCGTCCGGAAGCGCGACGCCGCTCAGATCGAAAACGGCCGTGGACGGATTGCCACCAGGTACGGAAATGGATGGCGAAACGATTGAAACTTCATTGCCATCGAGAAACGTTCCGTCTCCACCACTTCTGTCCAGGAGAAACGTCGTTGCATCGACTGAGTTCGCAACGAGCTCGCGTGTAAATCCGGCAACAATCTGCGTTGGCTGACTTTGCAGCGCAGCGTTCGGCATCGGCGCCAGGGATTGCACCTGGATGGGATCGAGGACGACGACCCGGTCATCGATCGCGCCGTTTGTTATCCACGTCCGAATCGTGTCGATTGACGTCTGCGGCAACGCGTTACCAGGCGGCATCATGTCGAACGCCGATTGTGTATTTTCAAGCTTGTGAATCAGGTAACTGAGATCGGGATTCCCCGGGTTCACTCTCTGGAAATTGGGATCCTGAACACTGGTGATTCCGACAAGCTCAGCGTAGCTGTTTGCTTCCGTGAGATTCAGATTGCCTCGCGCATCCGCTCCGTGACAACTCGACGATGCGCAACTCGGCGTAAATACATTCGCCTGTATCTCGGAAAAATTGGGGCCGAAAGCAACCGGTGGCGGCGGTGGCGGTGGTGGTGGTGGTGGCGGCGGTGGTGGCGGCGGTGGTGGCGGCGGTGGCGGAACAGCAGGCGGCGGACTGCTGCCAAGACCGGCTACTGCGTCATCATAAGACACAACATCACAGGCTGAAATCGAGACCGCGCTCACCAGGAGTGCCAGAATTGTCCGAGCAATGAACGGTATCTTCATAGTGTTCTTCGCCTGCAGTGCCATTATCGACGTGATAAGAATCTTAACCTCTTGGGATGTTATCGTTTTAGGTCTCGCAAAACGCGATCCCTGTCACAATCCGGCAGAGAAACGCACTGCTGTCGCCATTTCGGGACACGACATAAGCCAACAGACAGCATGACGATATCACCCGGTCATCGTCGCGCGATTCAGTTGAATTCTGGTACCTGGCAGGTGTATCCGCCCTTACCGGACAAATCCCTGGTGTCGGCGTACAATGTTTATCGCGAAAGTCCAGTCCTCATTTGCAAGGTGTGTATGAATGGCAACGGAGCCTGATCTACAGCGCGGTTTTGATCTCGGCCCGTTCTCCGTCCTGCCGGAGCGCAATATCCTGCGCTGGCCAGGTAATGAATCTCACCTCGAACCGAAGCAGATGAAAGCGCTGGTCACGCTGGCCCGACATCAGCCCGATGTCGTTAGCAAGCAAACCCTGGTCGACGAGGTCTGGGCGGGACGTGCCACATCGGATGAATCAATCACGGGTTGCATCAAGGGCCTGCGGGCCGCACTCGACAACGACAGCCCCCGAAAACCCAAATACATAGAGACGATTCACGGACGCGGTTATCGACTGAAATTGCCGCCGATCGTCGCCGAAGAAGAACCAACCGTCCGGATTCCACCCAAATGGTTTCCCGGCCTTATCGCCGCGATATCCGTAATCGCTGTGGCCGCATTCATATGGATAACAAGGCCGCCTCCGGGCCCGCCGATAATCGATTCGGTTGTCATCACACGATTTGCCAACATGAGCAGCGAGGCTTCACAGCCAACCGTCGATGGCATAACGGAGCAGCTCGTCAGCACCCTTTACGGGGTGCCGAACCTCGAAATCAAGAAAGGCAGCCTGCCGACAGAAACTGAAACTGCCCGGGAGATCGCCAACCGTTACAACGTTGGATGGGTGGTCTTCGGCAGCGTCCAGCAATTGAGCGGACAGGTAAAGATTACGGCTCGTATTGATGATCGGGACAACGCTGTGGAATGGGCCGGCACGTTTACCGGCACGGACGATCAAATTTTCGGGCTCCACGAAGAGGTCGCGACCGCGGTACGAAATGCGATTCGTGGCGAGAAGGAAGAAAATGTCACCGCTTCCAGCAGGCCTGCGAACTCCGAGGCATACAACAAGTATTTACTGGGTCAGTTTTACCTGGCCAAAAGGGACCCGACCTCACTAAACAATGCAGTCGAACTTCTCAGTGAATCAATTGCTATGGATCCCGGTTACGGTCCGGCTTACCTGGAGTTGGCGAACACTTACCTCCTGTTGGCAGACTATGGCGCCAAGGACAGGATGTTTAACCTTGCACTCGCGACGGTCGAGGAAGGTGTCAGTCGTGATCCCAGGATTCACGATGCTGCACAGACTGTTCATGGCTATGTTCATACGAAACGTGGCGACTGGATGGCGGCGACAAGAGCATTCGACATAGCGACCAATAGCACTGTCGATTATCCGGTGTCACATCACTACCATTCGATCCTGCTCGCATCGGTCGGACGCGTTGACGATTCGCTGGCAGCGGCCATCCGCGCCCGGGAGATGGAGCCCGATTCGCAGGTACTGAACAGTCGGCTGGCCATCACCTATTTCTGGAAAAACGACATGGTGAACGCCCGGCGATATTATGACCTCGCGAACACGATGGGCCCTGGCGCGCCCATTTCGCAGCTTAGCTATGCGTTATTCCTGGTTCGCGAGGGCAACCTCGACGAAGCTCGAGAAGTCGTGCGTCGGGCAATTATGCTTCTCGAACTCGAATCTTCCTGGATAGACCCGCTGTTCGACGAACTGGCAAAACCGCCGGAATCGAGATCATTACAATCAATGCTGCCGCAACTCGTCACCCAGCACGAAATTCCCGCAAAAGTGCTAATCGTGTTCCTCGCTATCTCGGGTCAATCAGACGAGGCGATGAAAATCGCATGGCAGCTTGTCGAAGACCCAAGCATCTTCGATATCGAATTGATCTACCTGGATGAGTTCAGCGTAATGCGTCAGCTTGCCGATTTTCCACGACTTCTCGATCAGCTTGGACTAAGCGACTACTGGCGCGACATTGGTTGCCAATGGGCAGATAACAGCCTGAACTGCAACGGCGCCTGACTTCAGTTAGTCCCGCACGCGCCGCCGCCGCTCAAAGACCTGATATCTAGTAACGTCCGTGCTGCTTGAAGATATAGTTACTTAACTCGATGAACTCGTAATTCATCCGATGGACAATCTGGTGGGCGGAGCGCGCAACGGTTCGCATCACTTTATAGACAAGCCGCGGATTATCGGCGACGATATTTTCGAAATCTGTTCGGGTCAGGCAAAGCACTCGACTTTCACACAGTGCGCGCAGGCCGACTGTGTGTGGCTCACCGTCAACAAAGCTAAGTTCTCCGGCCAGGTCTCCTTCCCTGAGAACTGCAAGACTTGCATACTCATCGGCACCGGTACTCTTGACCACTTCAAGCTTGCCTGCAACCAGGACATGCAGGGTATCGTCTGCCGCACCTTCACTAATGAGAAACTCACCGTCTGCCAGTTCGCGTACCGTCATGAGACTGCCGAGCAAATCAGCTTCCTCTTGCACGAGCTCAGTGCCAAGTGATGACTGGAGAACCAGATTCGTTGCGTCATTCATGCTCTACTACCCCTCGTTAGATCTGTGCCAAGTTGCTTTTGCGCGGGACATACTATCCCGCAGCTCCCAGTCTCGCCAGATTTATCGGGAACACAATCAGTGTAAATAACTACTTCGTCAGGGCCGGGCCGGGTCCATGGAGCTGATGAGCTTGCCGAACGCCTCTACCTCGTCCCAGTCAGTGAAATCAACTGTAGCCGTCGGGTCCGTCGGCCCCTTCGTCATCCACATGATGAAACG
>JAHEFD010000032.1:26752-29429 GCA_024640345.1 Woeseiaceae bacterium | reverse complement strand
ACATAAATAGTCTGTGGCGACAATCGATCAAATTCGTCGAATCGCAGCGGACGATTATCGAGCGCCGATGGCAAGCGGAAGCCGTATTGCACCAGCGTTTCCTTGCGCGAGCGATCGCCCCTGTACATGCCACCGAGTTGCGGAATGGTCACATGGCTCTCGTCGACGACGAGAATGGCATTCTCGGGAAGGTAGTCGAACAAACAAGGTGGCGCTTCTCCCTCGTCCCTGCCGGAAAGGTAACGCGAGTAGTTTTCGATGCCCTGGCAATAGCCGAGCTCCCTGATCATCTCGATATCAAATAAGGTTCGTTGCTCAAGTCTCTGAGCTTCAAGGAGTTTATCGTTCTTCCGAAGATATTCAAGCCGGTCCTTTAACTCGATCTTGATCTCGTCAATGGCACCGAGCAGCTTCTCACGTGGCGTCACGTAGTGCGTTTTCGGGAAAACGGTCAGCCGCGGCACGCGCCTCAGGACCTCGCCGGTCAACGGGTCGAAATACGACAGCGACTCTACTTCATCGTCGAAAAGCTCGACCCGAACGGCATCCCGTTCCGACTCAGCGGGAAAAATATCGATGACGTCTCCCCGGACGCGATAATTACCCTGTGAAAGATCCAGTTCGTTCCGCTTGTACTGCATCTCGGCCAGGCGACGCAGGATTGTCCGCTGGTCGATTTTTTCGCCTCGGGAGAGATGCAGGACCATGCTGAAATAGGCTTCCGGATCACCCAGGCCATAAATGGCCGACACCGTGGCAACGATAATTGCGTCCGGCCGTTCGATCAGCGCTTTGGTCGCCGAAAGTCGCATCTGTTCAATGTGCTGATTGATTGACGCGTCCTTTTCAATATACGTATCAGAACTGGGTACATAGGCCTCGGGCTGGTAATAGTCGTAATAGGAGACGAAGTACTCGACGGCATTGCGGGGAAAGAATTCCCGCATTTCGCCATACAGCTGTGCGGCCAGCGTCTTGTTCGGCGCAAGGATGATTGCCGGCCGCTGCGTGGCCTTGATGACATTGGCAATCGTGAATGTTTTGCCGGAGCCGGTCACCCCGAGCAGCGTCTGGTGCGCAAGGCCGTCTCCGAGACCCTCGATCAAACCCCGAATTGCTTCTTCCTGGTCTCCGGCAGGATTGAACTTTGAAATGAGCTCGAACGGGGTCCGATCATCCACTAAAGATTTCTTGGGGAGATTGGTTGATTGGCGTACCATTCGCGTTCCCTTTTTGGAGGCAACCTGTGAGTTTATCAGTTTCAGAAAGAATGAGTCGGGTCATGCCCTCTGCGACCAGTGCCGTTTTAGGCCTCGCAGCGGAGCTTCGTGAAGCCGGCCGCGATGTCATCAGCCTCGGTGCCGGTGAGCCCGATTTCGACACGCCGGATCATATCAAGGACGCCGCAATTCAGGCGATTCGTGACGGTCACACGAAATACACCGCCATCGACGGCACCAGCCAGCTGAAAGCCGCTATTCAACGCAAGTTTGAACGCGATAACCAGCTGACCTATGCGCCCGACCAGATACTCGTTTCTGTAGGTGCAAAGCACACGCTTTTCAACGCCTGTATGGGTGTATTGAGTGCCGGTGACGAGGCTATTATTCCTGCACCATACTGGGTGTCTTATCCCGATATGGTCCGAGTCGCCGAGGGTGAGCCGGTCATTATCGAGACAGGTATCGAGGATGGCTTCAAAGTGACGCCGGAAAAGCTCGATGCAGCGATCACTGGCAAGACTCGACTGTTGTTCCTAAACAGCCCGTCTAACCCAACCGGAAGTTGCTATACGCGGGCGGAACTCGAAGCACTGGGCGAAGTGCTCGTAAAGCATCCTAATATTGTGGTTCTCGCTGACGATATCTACGAGCACATACATTGGGCGGATGAGCCCTTTTGCAGCCTGGCCACGGCTTGCCCCGATCTGTATGACCAGGTGGTTACCATCAATGGCGTCTCGAAATGTTATGCGATGACCGGCTGGCGGGTTGGCTATGCCGGTGGGCCGCGAGAGGTCATCAAGGCGATGAAAACGATCCAGAGCCAGATAACCTCCAATCCCTGCAGCGTATCCCAGGTGGCAGCAGCGGCCGCACTGGATGGCGATCAGAGTTGCATGGCCAACATGCTGAAGGCCTACAAATCGAGAAGCGACTACCTCGTCAGTGCCCTGAATGATATTCCCGGTTTTGAGTGCCGGGAAGGTGAAGGCGCCTTCTATGCCTTCCCAAAAGTGACCGGTGCAATGGCAGCGAACGGCCTCAAAACGGACGCAGAACTGGTGCAGAAAGTGCTGGAACACGGAGACGTGGTCCTCGTACCGGGTACACCTTTCGGGGCCCCGGGATACGTGCGCTTATCATTTGCCTGTTCAATTGAGGCGCTTGAAAAGGCGGTCGACAGAATCAGGGCGGCATTGGTGTAAAATACCAGCCTGGCAGCCTGAGGAATGCATGGAAGCGTCCCTTGACTTGAGTTAAGTGCTGAATCAGAATGCCGCCCGACGCCAAAAAAGGCGCCAAATTATTCCCCGATAGCTCAGTTGGTAGAGCGATTGACTGTTAATCAATTGGTCCCTGGTTCGAGTCCGGGTCGGGGAGCCAAATTCTAAAAGGCCCCTTATCGGGGCCTTTTGTATTTGGGCCAGCCACCGAACTCCCCAGGGTGCTTGCTG
>JAHEFD010000032.1:20122-26652 GCA_024640345.1 Woeseiaceae bacterium | reverse complement strand
TTCGAGTCCGGGTCGGGGAGCCAAATTCTAAAAGGCCCCTTATCGGGGCCTTTTGTATTTGGGCCAGCCACCGAACTCCCCAGGGTGCTTGCTGCGATTCACTACCGAGCGAACATCAAGAGCGCCTGCGCCTTTGATCAGTAACTGGTGCCTTCGCCGGGTAATGCTGGCGTCGTAACTGGGAGACGACGAGCGTTAGTCCGTTGTTCAAAAGCGTAACCGAGGGCCAGGAGTCGTGGCTCGCTGAAAGCGGAGCCCATGAAAGAAATCGATACCGGCAGCCCCCGACCGGTAAATCCTGCCGGAACGATGAGATCTGGAAAGCCGGTGAGGTTTGCGAGTATGACGGGTGACCCTCCGCTGCCGGGAGAACCCTCCGGATTCGGATCCGGATCAACCCGTTCCGGCCGAACATGCGATGTCGGATAGATAATTGCGTCCAGATTCTCTGCTTCGATCAGTCCGCCGATGACGCCGCGCATAAGTGGTAAGGCATGATCCCGAACCGCGACATATTCGTAGTCTGAAAGCTCACCACTTTCTTCCTCCTTCATCATCAGTTGCCAGCGACCAGGATTCGGAATAACACCATCGTCACGGCGAGCAGTCAGCGTTTTAGAACTGTGAACCATATCGGCCAGTGATTTGGGATATTCCGGACCGGTCGTCGACAGGTAGTCGGCGATCTGCGATCGAAACTCACGATAACGAATCGCGCGATAGAATCTACCTCGCGAATCCAGCATCCACTCCGGTAATTCCACTTCCACAATCTCGGCACCGGCGTCTTCCATCGTTTGCAGGGCCGCTTCGACAACCCAGTCAACCTCTTCATCGCTTCCCATGAAGTCACGCGCAACACCAATGCGAGCATCTTTCAGGGCATCAGCCGTAAGAAACTGCGTATAGTCCCGCTCGAAATGCCCTTCGCTCCTGGCAGTCACCGGATCTGCCGGATCAACTCCCACCATCACACCGAGAGCAATGGCAACATCTTGCACGCTGCGGGCCATCGGGCCTGCCGTATCGAAAGAAAGTGCCAGTGGAATAATTCCGTCACGACTCAACAATCCGAGCGTAGGCTTAAGACCCACAATCCCGTTCGCCGAGGACGGACCACGAACGGATCCGCCGGTATCAGTCCCCAATCCCAGCGGTGCATAAACCGCAGCAATCGCAGCGCCCGTTCCACCTGACGAGCCGGAAGGGGTACGGGACGGATCATGGGGGTTATAAATCGGGCCATCGAGAGAATTCATGGCGTCGCCCGAAGCAAATTCACTCATGTTCAATTTGGCCAGAACTATCGCACCGGCATCACGAAGCTTCCTGACGAGGAAAGCATCATCCGGGGGTATCGAACCCTTCAACATGAACGAACCTGCTGTGGTCGGCATATCCGCCGTGTCGAAATTATCTTTCAAGACGACTGGAATACCGTGCAAGGGAGAACGTCTGCCTTTGGCCTTGCGTTCAACATCCAGTGCTCGTGCCTGCTCCGTGGCATCAGGGTTTATATAAAGCACGGCGTTCAGTTTCGGACCGTCATCATCAAAAGCGGCAATGCGAGCAAGACTGAGCTCGACGAGCTGTTCGGATGTTAAAGCACCAGCATCAAATGCCCGATTGATGTCGTCAATAGTCGCTGTCGTCAATTGGAAGGTTTCTGCCGTCGTGTTGGCTGATATTGTAAGAAATGCAAACACGCCAAAAATCCGGATTTTGAACAAACTTCGTTGTACAACAAGCCGCGGATCCTGCTGATATGCCATCCCGTTTCATCCTCTGTGAATCAATATCTGGAGAAGGTTTTAACATGGTCGCCTTACTTCTTCAGGCGCCATTCTCAATACATCCCGGGTAAAACCAGCTCGGTCTCAATCAGCCTGGCTGGTACCCCTTTATCAACGCTTCAAAGCAAACAGCACCTTCCAGGGCATTCTCCACCAGCCCCTATCGCTCTGCTGTTACATCATGGAAGACCGGGCCGGTCAAAACGCGCTGATAGTCAATCTCACAACCAGATCTAGACTTTTTTTACAAACTCCGATTTCAGTTTCATCGCACCGATCCCGGGGATTTTACAATCGATGTCATGGTCACCCTCGACAAGGCGAATGTTTTTGACTTTCGTTCCTACTTTGACGACCGAGGATGAGCCTTTCACTTTCAGATCTTTTATGACCGAAACCGTGTCCCCATCCCTAAGTGGATTACCGTTGGCATCGTGGAATACCCGTTCTCCGCGTTCGTCAGGCGCCGCTTCCTCCCTGCCCCATTCATTCGCACATTCCGGACAGACATACATTGCCCCATCCAAATACGTGTAGTCGGAACCGCATTCAGGGCAGCTGGGCAAGTCGTTCATTGTTTATCCTGTTTAGAAACAGACATGCGAAGTATCGTACGCCGTCCGCGGTGTGATTTTCGGTTTCATGGCATCTGGCTGGCCGGACTCAGACTACGACCTCGTGTTTCACCAGATCTTCTTGTTCGCACTGCTCGTCATGTTGTTGGTCACAGCAATGATTGTGCCAATTCTCCTTTAGACGATCAGTCGCTGATAATGTGCCGCTTGGCAGTGTCCGGATCACAGGGAACAGGCGTGAATTCGCGACTTTCCGCTTTGCGATAGCGGCCCGTCACCGTAACAGGTTCCGTAAGGTAAACCGGGTCAGTCAGCGTGTAGGAAATATCGATGAACATTCCGTCCTCGCTCAGACGGTAGTCCTCGGTCATGATCTTTTGATCGCTTGAATCGATACCGTTTGCCAGTCCCCACTTTGTCGGCAGGAAATTGTCCGTTTCGATAATCAGATGCCGGTCCGATTCCAGATTGCCTACCGAGGTGCCAACATAACTCGGCGGCGTCTTTTTGAGTTCCGAACGGTCTTTGTTGAAGTAAATGGTCCGATGCTCGTTCAGATGTTCTTTGGTGATTTGAATCCCATCCCCATCTCGCTGCAGATTGATGGCGTATGAATAAAATGTCATCTTGGGAACACCCACCGGCAGGCATTCATACTGTGGGCTCTCATGCTCATTATAGTTACTTACATTCCGGCGACCCTGGTCGGTATATGGCCAGCCTTCGGGCGGACCGCCGCCAGCGAGGCGAATGTCGAGGGCACTTCGAACGGCATACCAGGTTCCGGAAAAGTCCGTTGATGGCTGTACCTCGGGCGCTTCCCCGCTTCGGTTGTCCCGAAAAGCGTATACGCGATTGCCGCCAGGTGTGAGCATGTACTGCAGCAAAGCGAATCTCTTGGATGAATCGCGATCCGGCTGAACCGTGATCGTAATCGGGTCGCCGGGCTGCAGCGAATCGCGGCTCCAGCCAAATCGCATCATGCTTGTAACCGAATGCGTTTCAATGAGCCATGTGCCGGCGTCTCCGGTCTCGCCAGGAACATCGATCTCCAGATAGACATGCGGATTCCGCCAGGAAAACTCCTTCACCGTGCCAGAAAGCTCAATCTCTCTGGTCTCGTCGAAATTCGCACGGGAATGATGGGCCAGGGCAGGCGGACCCGCAAAGGCCCACAACAAGAAAACCGTAATAACTGCTTTTCCACCCATAATCGACTCGATTCGCCCCCAAAATCCGGCCTGACAGGGATTCTAACAGCTTCCGATCACTCTGAAATACAGTCACAAAGCCGTATCAATTGGAGCCAAGCACCCCTATAATGCGCGCCACTTCAGCGTCACCCCCTATGAATCCAATGTCTGATATCGAGCGAATTCGCAACATCGCAATCATTGCGCATGTTGACCATGGCAAAACCACCCTCGTCGACCAGTTGCTGCAACAATCCGGCACGCTGGGAGCACGGGCAGCCGTACCAGACCGCCTGATGGATTCGAATGTCCTGGAACGCGAACGTGGAATCACAATCCTGGCCAAGAACACCTCGCTGGTGTGGAAGGACTATACGATCAATATTGTTGATACCCCGGGCCATGCCGATTTCGGCGGAGAGGTTGAACGGGTTCTTTCGATGGTCGATAGCGTGTTGTTGCTCGTGGATGCCGTCGACGGCCCGATGCCACAGACAAGATTCGTTACCCAAAAAGCTTTCGCACAGGGATTGGTCCCCGTCGTTGTAATCAACAAGATCGACCGTGACGGGGCGCGACCGGATTGGGTGCTTAACCAGACATTCGATCTGTTTGATCGACTGGGCGCCACAGATGAACAGCTGGATTTCCCGGTCATCTACACGTCAGCGCTCAACGGCTATTCCAGTCACGACTCGAATCAACGGGACGGCGACATGACGCCATTATTTGAAGCGATCGTCAAAAACGTTTCTCCGCCCGCGGTCGACATTAATGGTCCACTGCAGTTGCAGGTCTCGAGCCTCGACTACGATTCGTATGTTGGCGTTCTCGGCATCGGTCGCATCCAGCGCGGCAAAATTGAGGTCAATTCCCAAGTCAGCATTGTTGGCGCCAAAGGCAACATCCGAAATGGTCGAGTCCTTGAACTCTATGGTTTCCACGGACTGGAACGACGCAAGATAAAATCGGCAAGCGCCGGCGAGATCATTGTATTCAGCGGAATTGACGACTTGAGGATTTCCGACACCCTTTGCCCGCGCGACAAGCCCGAAGGCTTGCCCGCACTGGCGGTAGACGAACCGACAATTAGTATGACCTTCCAGGTCAACAAGTCGCCCTTTGCCGGCCAGGACGGCAAGTTCCTGACGAGCCGCCAGATCAGCGAGCGCCTTCAGCAGGAGCTCAAACACAACGTCGCACTTCGTGTCGCGAATACGGAGGACCCGGACAAGTTTCGCGTGTCCGGCCGCGGCGAACTTCATCTGTCCATTTTGATAGAAACGATGCGGCGGGAAGGATTTGAACTCGCTGTGTCACGGCCCGAGGTTATTTTTCACGAAGAGAATGGCGTCCGCCTGGAACCGTGGGAACAACTCACGGTCGATTTTCAGGAAGATTACCAGGGCGCGGTGATGACGAGACTCGCCACTCGCAAGGGTGAGTTACTGTCGATGACACCCGATGGTAAAGGCCGCGTGCGGCTGGACTACCGCATACCTACGCGCGGACTGATTGGCTTCCGCACCGAATACCTGACCGCCACATCCGGCACCGGACTGATGTACCACGTGTTCGAAAAATATGACCGCCATATTGCCGGAGAACTGGGACAACGGAATAACGGCGTCCTGGTATCCATGGTCAAGGGCAAGGCTCTGGCCTACGCGCTCTATAATCTGCAAGAGCGCGGCAAACTGATGGCCAGCCACGGTGATGAGGTTTACGAAGGAATGATTGTCGGCATCCATAGCCGACAGAATGACCTGATCGTCAATCCGACCAAGGCAAAACAGCTAACGAATATCCGGGCAGCTGGCAGTGACGAAAATATCGTGTTGACGCCACCGATTCGCTATTCACTGGAACAGGCGCTGGAGTTCATTGACGACGACGAGTTGCTGGAAGTGACTCCGAGCTGCATTCGCCTCCGCAAGAAATTGCTGACCGAGGTCGAGAGAAAACGCGATTCGCGATTACGGGCCTGATCCGGCATTCATACCTATCGCCTGATGTATTCCTTCAGTATTTCCCGGAAGGCTTCACCAATTTCCTTGTGGGCCAGACCGTAAGCGACTGTTGCCTCGAGGTAACCAAGCTTGCTGCCACAATCATAGCGATCACCGCTGAACGAATAGGCGTAAACGTCGGTATCTTCAAGTAAGTCTGCTATTGCATCCGTGAGCTGAATTTCCCCGCCGGCCCCTCTGCCGGTTGACTCGAGCTTGTCGAAAATCTCAGGTACCAATAGATAACGACCAACGACAGCCAGGTTTGAAGGTGCATTCTCGGGACTCGGCTTCTCGACAATTTCAGTCATCCGGGATCCCTTCTCCGCATCTTCAACGGCGACGATTCCATAACTCGACGTGCTTTCCTGCGGCACCTCCTCGACGGCAACCACGCTGCAGCCATGATTCTGGAATTCACCGGCCATCTGGGACAGGCAACCGGGCGTACCCGCAATCAGATCGTCTGCGAGATGCACAAAAAATGGCTCATCGCCGACAGCTGACCGCGCACAAAGAACCGCGTGACCCAAGCCTAAAGGTTCACCCTGCCTGATATAAACGCACGAAACCCCATCTGGCACGATGTCCTTGATCGAATGAAGAAGCTCAGTTTTCCCCGCCTCCGTCAGTGCGCGTTCAAGCTCCGGATCTGAATCAAAATGATCCTCGATGGCTCGTTTTGATGCACCCGTGATGAAAACAAGCTTGGTCGCACCTGCTGCAACAGCTTCCTCGACTGCATACTGGATCAGCGGTTTATCGACGATAGGCAGCATCTCCTTTGGGCTCGCTTTTGTGGCCGGCAGGAACCTGGTGCCACGACCGGCAACAGGAAATACCGCGGCTCGAACGGGTTTCGACAAGATTCGGCTCCAAAGTAAATTCGATGCCGCATCATATCGAAATTTGGCACGCTGGGGATGCGTACAAGGTCACACCTGGCATTGAGAAGCAAGG
>JAHEFD010000032.1:1842-20022 GCA_024640345.1 Woeseiaceae bacterium | reverse complement strand
GGCCGCTGTGTCTCCCAGTCACGACAACTGGGACACTGCCAAAGCAATCGCTGGCTGGAAAAACCGCATTCCTTGCACTGGTAGCGCGGGATAGTCGATGCAAGTTTACTAAGTGCTGATCGCACCCTGGCTAACGCCATTTTCCGGTCGTCATCGCTTGCATCATGAACTGTTTGCAAATCGATGAAATCGCTAAGCGTCGCCTCACTCAGCATGTAAGCTTCGACGCATTCATCGATGACCTCGATGCCGCCAATATCATTGACAATTGCCGTATATGCGACGTCGGTTTTGATGTCAGGGCTATGCGCAAGCAATGCACGCATCGCTTTTTCCATCTGGTCGCGCGTACCCTCCCGCTCGTGAATTTCGACCATCGCCGGCAATGCTTCGGTTATGAGGTAGGTGTTTTCGTCGATAATCCGGTGGTAAAGCTTCAATGCCGTCTTACTATCACCTGTGTCCCGCGCGATCTGCGCCCTCGTCAACGCACCGCGTTGCGTTCTCGGACGCCCGCTCTGTGCCTTTTTTACGTGCGCCCTGGCAGCTGTGTAGTCCTTCCTGGCAACAGCCTGTTCCGCCAGCTCGCAATAATAGTGAGCAATCTGCAAAGCCAGAGACTGTCCACTAAGCACCTCGAGTTTTTGGCCCGATTCAATGGCCTTCTGCCATTCACGTTCCTGTTCGTAAATCCTGCACAACTGCTCGAGCGCCTCTACCTGGTAACGGGAGCCCTCCGCCAGGCGAATGAAAAGGTTTTCGGCACGATCCAAAAGCCCGGCACGCAAATAGTCTTTGGCGAGTGAGTAAAGCGCCTGGTCGCGCTGCTCCGCCGCCAGGTCCGGACGCGCGATGATGTTCTGGTGAATTCGGATTGCCCGGTCTACTTCTCCACGCCTGCGGAACAAGCTGCCCAGCGCAAAGTGAGTCTCGATGGTCTTGTCGTCAACCCGAACCATTTTCAAAAAATGCTCGAGGGCCTGATCGGTTTGCTCATTCAGCAGAAAATTCAGACCCTTCAAATAGTCAATATTCAACGGCGGAGGCGCATTTTCGTCCTCGTCACGCTCGCCAAACCTGCCTAACGCCCAGCCCGCTGCCGCCAGCAACAGGAACAAACCTGCAAGGAGAAATGTTGACTCAGTCGGCATCGGTAAGCGGCAAATTTCTAAGGCTCGAGACCTCTGATTCGGAATGTCGTAATGCTCGCCGGAGCTGTCGACGTTCATTGATCAGGCGCAGGATAAAAACACTGGTACAAAGCAGGCCGAATGCCCATCCGATGATGAACATCACCGAAAATGCGACCGGAATTGACGGCGTAACAGTATCAAACGCGAGGTCTATCGTTACGTTGCCCGGGTTGTTGCTGGTAAACCAAAGCATCATCACGAAAATGATGACCACCAGAATTCCGATGCCAATTCGTTTCAGCATAAATCTGCTCCACTCTGGTCGCGGCGAATCCCGCCGACCACATTGTTACGACCACAGTGTAAGGGCTTCAACAGGATTTGATAAGCACTGATTGGCAGGCTACAGGAAAGCCACGGAAGAGTCTGAAACTGGAGCACGAACTGCTCGCTTGCGCTGATTCGAAGCCAGATCGCGCTATCGAAATTAAGCTTCGCTAGTTCTTGATGGGTAGATGCCGGCTCGAATCGACTCTGTCTCTGAGATCCTTGCCAGGTTTAAAATGTGGGACATATTTGCCGGACAATGCCACAGCCTCTCCGGTTTTCGGGTTCCGGCCAATTCTCGGTGGCCGAAAATGCAGCGAGAAACTGCCAAATCCGCGAATCTCTATGCGCTCACCTCGGGCGAGGGAGTCGCTCATCAGGTCCAGAAGGTGCTTGACGGCTAGCTCAACGTCTTTCGCCGGCAGATGCTTCTGCTTTCTGGCGATCATTTCTATGAGTTCTGATTTTGTCATAACGCGTTTCGCTTATTATCCCGCTTGGCCATCTCATAAGCTACCGATTATAAAGGAATTATAGCCCGGATCGCGAGACCCGGGCTATATTTTTTTTCTACTTCGTCCCGCCGGACATTTTTTCCTTCAGCAGTTCACCAAGCGTCGTTCCGCTTGAACTTGCATCAGACTCAGACTTGTAACTTGAGAGAGCTTCAGCTTCTTCGTGAACTTCCTTCGCCTTGACGGACAAAGCAACGCTTCGGTTTTTGCGATCCACATTGGTGAATTTTGCTTCTATTTCATCACCAACCTTGATCATGGTGCGCGCATCTTCCACGCGACCACGAGCCAGTTCGGATGCTCGCAAATAGCCTATTACGCCGTCCCCAAGATCGACCGTTGCGCTGCGTGCCTCCACTTCCGTTACCGTTCCTTTAACAACGGTATTCTTCGGATGCTCAGCAAGCCATGCGGAAAACGGATCTTTGTCGAGTTGCTTGATGCCGAGCGAAATTCTCTCTCGCTCCGAATCAATCGCAAGGACACTCGCCTCGATTTCCTGGCCCTTCTTGTAGTTTCGGACAGCTTCTTCGCCTGGCAGATCCCAGGAGATATCAGACAGGTGAACAAGCCCGTCAATTCCGCCGTCCAGACCTATGAAGATACCGAAATCAGTAATCGACTTGATCTGTCCGCTGACCTTGTCGCCACGATTAACTGTCGCGGAGAATTCGGCCCATGGATTTGACTTGCACTGCTTGACTCCCAACGAGATTCGACGACGTTCTTCGTCAATCTCGATGACCATCACTTCAACTTCTTCGCCTATCGAGACAACCTTGGCTGGATTGACGTTTTTATTAGTCCAGTCCATCTCGGAAACATGAACCAGACCTTCAACACCTTCTTCAATCTCGACGAAGCAGCCGTAATCCGCGATATTGGTAACCTTGCCAAACAGTCGCGTGTCAGGCGGATAGCGGCGAGCCAGATCGTGCCATGGGTCATCACCAAGTTGCTTGATACCCAGGGAAACACGTTGACGCTCGCGATCGAATTTAAGGATCTTGACGTCGATTTCGTCGCCTACATTGACAACCTCGGATGGATGCTTGACCCGCTTCCATGCCATATCGGTGATATGCAACAGGCCATCAATGCCACCCAGGTCGACAAACGCACCGTAATCAGTAAGGTTCTTGACGATACCCTTGACGGTGTTTCCTTCCTGAAGGCTTTCCAGAAGCTCCTCGCGTTCCGCGCTGTATTCCTGCTCAACGACCGCACGACGGGAAACAACGACGTTATTTCGACGCTGGTCCAGCTTGATAACCTTGAACTCGAGACTCTTGCCTTCCAGATATCCGGGATCGCGTACCGGTCTGACGTCGACCAGTGAACCTGGCAAAAAGGCGCGAACGTTGTCGATTTCGACAGTGAATCCACCTTTGACGCGTCCGTTGATGATTCCCGTAACCACTTCACTGTTCTCGAATGATTTCTCAAGTTCGATCCAGGTGCGGGCACGAACAGCCTTTTCGCGAGAAAGTTTTGTCTCACCGAAACCGTCTTCGACAGCATCAAGGGCAACCTCGAATTCGTCGCCGACCGATACCTCGGCTTCACCCTTCTCGTTCTGAAATTGTTCGATCGGAATGACGGCCTCAGACTTGAGACCCGCGCTGATAAGAACTACATCATCGTTTACCGCAACGACAGTGCCTTTGATGATGGCACCTGGTTTTATCTGTTGACTGGCAAAACTCTCTTCAAATAACTCTGCAAAATTTTCTGACATTAAATTTAAACCAAGAGGACTGGTATCATCCTCACCCAGACGTCTCTCACTTCCTGTGACTGACGGTTGTTAAAAAATAAGAGCCTGACTTCTTGTCTGGCTCACCTGTAAATTCCTCAAGCGATAACCGAGTCACCTACCCAATCCAAAATGGTCTGGGTGACTTCGTCGATCGTCAGGTTGCTGGAGTCCAGCAATCGGGCGTCCTCTGCAGGTCGTAACGGCGCTACCGATCTCTCGGAATCCCGCCTGTCACGATCCTCGATGTCCCGCGAAAGGGCGGCAAGGCTAACATCAATACCCTTGTCTTTCAACTGCTTATGGCGCCTCCTGGCCCGCTCCGCGGCGCTCGCGGTCAGGAAGATTTTCAGGGCCGCATCCGGGAATACCGTCGTGCCCATATCCCTGCCATCGGCCACCAGTCCTGGCGCTTTACGAAAGCCCTTCTGCAGCGCCAGTAGCGCCTCGCGAACGGCTGGCAAAGCGGCCACCTGGGAGGCCATGCGGCCGCATTCTTCGGTTCGAAGCTGACCACTGACCTCTTCCCCTTCCAGCCAAACCTGCTCCTCACCTGACGCGTCGGAGGAAAACCGAATGGTCATGCCGGTGGCAATTTCCGCCAGTTCTTCCGGGCTTGCGTCCGACTTTCCCTCTGCCGCAGCGGCCAGCGCCACCAGCCGATACAGGGCCCCGCTATCCAGCAGGTTCATGTTGAGTGCCTTCGCCACTCGCCTGGCGATCGTACCTTTGCCCGAACCGCTCGGCCCATCTATTGCTATAACGGGGATCTCGATCGCCGGAGCGCTCACGATGTCGGTTCCGCTCCGGATTCCTCTTCGACAGAGATACTGAGCCCAAGAGATCTCATCGACTCGACGAAGCCCGGAAACGAGGTATCCACAGCAGCCGTGTCGTCAATTCGAACGGCCCACTCGGCAACGCTGCCCGCTACCGCGAATGCCATAGCGATTCTGTGATCACCATGGCTGTTAACGTTGCCCCCATACAGTTTTCCGCCATGGACGACGGCCCCGTCCTCGGTCTCATCGACGGCAACGCTCAGCGCCCGGAGCCCTTCGGCCATTGCAGCGATTCGATCGCTTTCCTTGACCCTCAGTTCGCCTATCCCGGAAAAACTGGTTTTTCCCCGGGCACATGCGGCGGCAATGAACAGCACCGGAAATTCGTCAATTGCCAACGACACTTTTGCCGAATCCACGTCTATGCCTCGCAAACTCGACGATCGAACGGTCAGGTCGGCAACCGGCTCTTCGCCAAAAAGCCGGACATTCTGAATGCCGATATCGGCACCCATTGACTGCAGGATTTCGATGACGCCGGTGCGGGTCGGATTGACCCCGACATTAGCTATGGTCACGTCCGCATCAGGGGATAGTATCGCGGCAAGAATGACGAAGGCAGCGGATGACAGATCCGCCGGAACCTGAATATCGATTGCCTTTAAACCCTGTCCGGCCGGCATTATGATCTGTGTTTCGCCTGCCCTGAGCTCAACGCCCATTGCCGTGAGCATTCGTTCCGTATGATCACGTGTAATGGCCGGCTGGTGAACAACTACCTCACCTGTGGCATATAGCCCGGCCAGCAGAATCGCCGATTTGACCTGGGCACTGGCCACAGGCATGGAATAAACCAGGCCGTGAAGTGACTGGCCGTCGATGACCAACGGCGGATAGCCTTCACTGGACTGGATACTGGCACCCATCATTGACAAAGGCCGGACCACCCGGTCCATCGGCCTCTTGCTGAGCGACGCATCGCCGGTCAGTTCTGACGAAAAAGACTGGCCTGCCAGCAACCCGGCAAAAAGGCGCATCGCGGTTCCCGAGTTCCCCATGTCCAGCGCACCGGCCGGTACCTTAAGCCCCGCTTTGCCCACACCTTCGACGACCAGTTCTGTCGCCTCCGGCCGGGTGATATTCACACCCATCGCTCGCAAGGCAGCCAGGCTCGCCAGGCAATCTTCACCATCCAGGAATCCACGGACCGATGTCGTGCCGTCTGCTATTGCACCCAGCATCAATGCGCGATGAGAAATAGATTTATCACCTGGAACCGTTACCGTGCCACTTTTGAGGGCGGAAGGTTCGACAACGAAATTCACAGGGCGTGGCTCAGCTTTTCAGAGAACGGCTTTGGGATAAGCACCCACAATGCGAAACAACGAACTGTTTTTCTTTAGTTCCGCGAGTGCTTCGACAAGGGGTGACTCATCAGCGTGCCCATCGACGTCGATGAAGAACACATAATCCCAGTTCTTGCGTCGCGAGGGCCGCGACTCGATGCGGGACATACTGACACCATGCGCCGCCAGTGGCTGCAGCAAGGAATGCAGTACGCCTGCTCCTTTAGCCGTGCCCGAGGTCGAAACCAGGACGGTCGTCTTGTCGTCGCCACTTGGTGCGAGGAGTTTACGCCCTATCACCAGGAATCGCGTTGAATTATCGGACTGGTCTTCAATGTTATTGACCATTATCTTGAGATCATAAACTTCGGCAGCCGCCTCACCGCCGACCGCCGCTGTACCCTTTTCGTCCCGTGCACGCCTGGCGCCGGCCGCATTGCTGCTAACCCCGATCAGTTCTACGTGCGGCAAGTATTCTCTCAACCATCCGCGACACTGAGCCAGTGACTGCTCATGGGCACAAATTCGTTCGATATCGTCCAGTGAGCCGAGATTGGCCAGCAAATGCTGTTCTATCCGCAACTCTATTTCGCCGCCGACTTTTAGCGGCGACGTGATAAACATATCCAGAGTGTGATTGACGGTTCCTTCGGTCGAGTTTTCAATTGGCACGACACCAAAATCGGCCGCACCACACTCTACTTCCTGGAATACTTCATCGATCGTCGAAAACGGCAGTCCACGGACAGAGTGTCCGAAGTGTTTATAAACCGCTGTTTGCGTGAACGTTCCCTCAGGTCCCAGGAAACCTATTTTCAGTGGTTCCTGCTGGGCCAGGCACGCCGACATGATCTCGCGAAACAGGCGCAACATTTCTTCATCGCGCAACGGCCCTTCGTTGCGATCCAGTACAGCACGCAGGACCTCCGCCTCTCGTTCCGGACGGTAATAATCCACGGCGGACGCCATTTCACCCTTGGATATACCAACCTGTTGCGCAAACCTTGCCCGCTCGTTGATCAACGACTGGATTTGTTTGTCGACTGCATCGATTCGTTCACGAATTGACGCCAGGTCATTTTCCCCTGACTGCTTACCTGCTGCCTTTGCCAATTCTGCCTGCCCGCTGTTTAAGTAACTGAGACGGCTCAGGATATAGGCTTGCCCAGATTTCGCAATGCCAATACACCTGCAATGCCACGAAGCTCTTCAATTGTTTCATTCGATACCGGGCTGTCCAGATCCACGATCGTGTAGGCCAGTCCACCGTAGGACTTATTCAGCAGGTCTTCGATATTGAGGTTGGCTCGCGCCAGGCAGGTGGAAATCTGTCCAACCATATTGGGCACGTTCTCGTTTGCAATCGTGATTCTGTAGGCACCCAGTCGCGGGATGATTGTCTCCGGAAAATTCACCGAGAAACGAATATTGCCGTTTTCCAGGTAATCCCGGACATTTTCGGCAACCATTATCGCGCAGTTCTCCTCAGCCTCGCTCGTCGATGCGCCAAGGTGTGGCAATGCGACGACTTTGGGGTGGGCAATAAGCTCCGGCGTTGGAAAATCAGTTATATAGGCATGGAGTTTCCCACGATCCAATGCGCCTATCGCAGCGGCATCGTCCACGATGCCACCTCGCGCGAAATTGAGCACGACGCCACCATCGGGCATCAGCGCGAGACGCTCAGCATTGATCATTCCCCGCGTAGCATCGATCAACGGCACATGCACAGTGACAAAATTGGACTCTTTGAAAAGACGGTCGAGCGTGTCGACTTTTTGCACGCCCGCAGATAATTGCCAGGCGCGCTTGACCGTTATTGCCGGGTCAAAACCGACCACTTTCATTCCAAGCCCGAGCGCGATATTCGCAACCTCGACACCGATCGCACCGAGTCCGATGACGCCGAGCGTCTTACCTGGCAACTCGAAGCCGACAAACTGCTTCTTGCCCGCTTCAACCGCTTTATTGAGAGCGCCGCCCTCTTCCTTAAGTGATCCCACATAGTCCTTTGCAAGACAGAGATTCCGCGCTCCGATCAGCATGCCGGCGACAACCAACTCCTTGACAGCATTGGCATTCGCACCGGGCGTGTTGAAAACCGGCACGCCTCGTTTGCTCATTTCGTCTACGGGGATATTGTTGACGCCCGCTCCCGCTCGCCCGATGGCAACAACAGAACCGGGTATCTCCATGTCATGCATGTTGTGGGAGCGCAGGATTATTGCGTCCGGGTGGAGGATCTCCGAGGCTACCTCATAGTGTTCCCGAGGAAAATGGCGCAGGCCTGCGACCGCGATATTGTTAAGCGTCAGTACTTTGAACATTGTCGTCTCTGGAGCGATAAAGAGTTCACGTGGAATAGCCGCGATGTTACAGGTTTGAAAGGAGATTGCCTCACCCGGTAATTACCTACAATTTCGGGCCAGCTGCTTTCCAGCTGTTAACCGTTGGCTCGTTCAAATTCCTGCATGAATCGAATCAATGCGTCGACACCCTCTTCCGGCATGGCGTTGTAGATCGACGCCCGCATTCCTCCGACGGATCGATGCCCTTTCAGGTTCGACAAACCGGCGGCCTGGGCATCCGCCAGGAATTTCGAGTCCAGGCTTGAATCAGCCAGTATGAATGGCACGTTCATCCAGGACCGACAGTCCGCCTGGACAGGGTTGGTGTAGTACTCCGACGCATCTATTGCGCCGTAAAGCTTCTCTGCCTTTGCCCGGTTAGTCCGCGCCACCGATTCGAGGCCACCTCGTGATTTCAGATACTCAAATACCAGCCCCGCGACGTACCAGGTAAAAACAGGTGGCGTGTTACTCATGGAGCCGGATTCATCATAGGTGGAATAATCCAGCAATGTCGGCGTGCTTTTGCGAGCCTTCTTCAGCAGATCTTTGCGGACAATAACCAGGGTTATCCCGGCCGGCCCGATGTTCTTCTGGGCGCCAGCGTAGATGACGCCAAAACGACTGATATCCAGCGGTCGGGAGAGGATTGTGCTGGACATGTCGCAGACCAATGGCACGTCACCGCTATCCGGAATAAAGGGAAACTCTACGCCCCCGATCGTCTCGTTGGCGCAGTAATGCAGGTATGAAGCGTTTTTGCTTCGTTTCCAGCTGTCCTGCGGCGGTACGTAGGTAAAATTCCTGTCTTCACTGTCCGCGACAACGTTTACTTCACAATATTTGGCGGCCTCGGCTATGGCCTTTTTCGACCAGCTGCCGGTACGCACGTAATCGACGGCCTGGCCTTTCGACGAGAGATTTAGCGGCACCATCGAAAATTGAAGAGTTGCACCGCCTTGTGGAAAGAGAACGCTGTAATCGTCCGGTATCGCCAGCAAGTCACGAAGGTCCTGCTCGGCCTTTTCCGCTACTTCCACGAATTCCTTGCTGCGGTGACTGACCTCCATTACCGACATACCAGTGCCATTCCAATCCGGGATGTCCTGCCGAATTCTTTCAAGCACGGTGTCGGGGATAGCGGCCGGGCCGGCGCTAAAATTAAAAACGCGAGACATTGGAATAAATCCTGTTAATCACACAGTTATTTGGAGGGGTTACGTGAGCTTTATCTATTTCGCCAATCTTACTCTTCGTCGTCCTCGATTGATTCGATTCTCGCCAAACCGACGAGACGCTGCCCGTCTTCCACACGAATCAACGTTACACCCTGGGTGTTCCTGCCGATGATCGAAATATCGTCGACAGGCGTCCGCACGAGCGTGCCGCCGGAACTGATCAGCATGACCTCATCTTCATCGCGCACCTGGATCGCACCGACCGTCCGGCCGTTGCGTTCGGTCGTCTGGATCGCAATCACTCCCTGACCACCCCTTCCCTGAACGGGGAACTCGTCTACGTCAGTTCGTTTTCCGAAACCGTTTTCAGTCGCGGAAAGAATCATGCCCTCACCAACAATCGTCAGGGCAATCACTTCATGACCAGGCGGCAACTTGATCCCCCGCACACCGGCAGCACCGCGACCCATTGGCCTGACGTCCGATTCCTTGAACCGGATTGCCTTGCCATGACTGGCGACCAACATGATTTCACGTTCGCCATCGGTTATTGCAACATCGACCAGCTTGTCATCGTTGCGCAGGTCGACGGCAATAATGCCGCTCGATCGTGGTCTGGAAAACAGGCTCAGCGGCGTTTTCTTGACGGTGCCGCCGCTGGTTGCCATGAAGACGAAACTGTCCTGGTCAAATTCCCGAATCGGCAGGACCGCATTGATCCGCTCACCCTCATCCAATGGCAACAGATTGATGATCGGCTTGCCACGTGACCCGCGACTCGCCTGCGGAACCTGGTAAACCTTGAGCCAATACATTTTGCCGAGGCTGGAGAAACACAAGATTGTGTCATGCGTGTTCGCGACGAACAGATTGTCGATGAAATCCTCGTCCTTGACCTTCGCAGCAGATCGTCCCCGGCCACCGCGTCGCTGGGCCTGGTAATCGTCAATCGGCTGCGCTTTCGCGTAGCCACCATGTGACAACGTGACAACGACCTCGGCTTCAGGAATCAGATCCTCGTCCTGAAGATCGCTGTGATCCTGGTTGATTTCCGTACGACGTTCATCACCGTACTCATCGCGCACCAGGACCAGCTCTTCCCTGATGACGCGAAGCAGTTCATCCGGGTCGGCAAGGATATTAGATAACTCTTTAATTTTACCCAATATCTCTTTGTATTCTTTAAGAATTTTTTCCTGCTCAAGCCCGGTTAACCGATGCAGTCGCAGATCGAGAATGGCCTGCGCCTGCACTTCTGACAGACGGTAGCTGCCGTCGATCAAACCAAATCCGTCTTCCAGCAGATCCGGCCGGGTGTCAGTCGCACCAGCTTTGTCGAGCATTCCGGTCACAGCACCTGGCGACCAGTTTCTCTCCATCAGCGCAATCTTCGCTTCCGGTGGCGTCGCGGACTCCTTGATCAGCGCGATAACGTCATCAATGTTCGCAAGTGCGACCGATTGCCCTTCCAGCACGTGGGCCCGATCGCGAGCCTTTCTCAGCTCGAAAATCGTGCGCCGGGTAATGACTTCGCGTCGATGAGAAACGAAGGCCTCAAGAATCTGCTTCAGATTCATCAGCTTCGGCTGGCCTTCGTGCAGAGCCACCATGTTGATGCCGAACACACTCTGCATCGCGGTTTGCTTGTAGAGATTATTCAGCACAACGTCGCTCATCTCGCCGGTACGCAGTTCGATCACTATGCGCATACCGTCTTTGTCGGACTCGTCGCGAAGCTCGCTTATGCCTTCGATCCGCTTTTCACGGACCAGGTCAGCTATTTTCTCGATCAGGCGGGCCTTGTTGACCTGGTAGGGAAGCTCCGTGACGATGATCGCTTCCTTGCCCCTCTGATTGATCGTCTCAATCGATGTCCGGGCACGCATATGGACCCGGCCACGACCGGTCTTGTACGCCGCGTAGATCCCGCTCGCGCCATTGATGATGCCGGCTGTCGGAAAATCCGGGCCTGGCACGTGCTCCATCAGGCCGGGTACGTCGATGGCCGGATCTTCGATCAGCGCCAGGCAGGCATTGACGATTTCGGCGAGGTTGTGCGGCGGAATGTTGGTGGCCATTCCGACAGCGATGCCAGAGGACCCGTTAACCAGCAGGTTCGGTATGCGCGTCGGCATGACAGAGGGCTCGGACTCCGAGCCGTCATAGTTTTCAATGAAATCGACCGTCTCCTTGTCGAGATCCGCCAGGATCTCGTGGGCGATCTTTGACATGCGGACTTCTGTATAACGCATCGCAGCGGGCGCATCACCGTCGACCGAGCCAAAGTTGCCCTGACCGTCTACCAGCATGTAGCGCATTGAAAATGGCTGCGCCATACGCACAATGGTGTCGTAGACAGCAGAATCACCATGGGGATGGTATTTACCGATGACGTCACCGACGACGCGCGCCGACTTCTTGTAGGGCTTGTTGTAGTCGTTACCGAGCTCGCGCATCGCATGTAACACGCGTCGGTGGACCGGCTTCAGGCCATCGCGAACATCGGGCAATGCCCGACCAACGATGACGCTCATCGCATAATCCAGGTAGGACTGCTGCATCTCCTCCTCGAGACTTACAGACAGAATTTCCTGAGCAATTTCAGACATAAAAACTCACATGGCCGGCGCAATTCCGTTCTTGGCGGCGGAATCGCCTGCGGCGGTTATTCGGGTGATTTTTTTGGAAATATTTCCTGTTTTGTCCGTGCTTGAAAAGCGCGTAGAGACGCCCTGATTCAAGGACCAAATAATACCACAGGAAGCCGCATCGCAGCAGGCATTCACGGCGATTTGTGCCACTTATAGACGCCCAAATTCGGGCCGCTATACTAGTGGCCCAATTACGCGATCGAACACCCCCGGAACCTCTCTCAAAGCAGACATTATGCCGCACTGTGACACCCTGATACTGGCCGGCTGGTGCATTCCGGTTGAGCCACACGGACTGATATTGACGGATCATGCTATCGCGATCAGCGATGGTCGAATTATCGATATATTGCCCGCTGCGGATGCCAGGCGCCGCTACGAGGCCGGGGTCCTGGTCGAGCGACCCAACCACCTGCTCATACCGGGCCTCGTTAATGCGCACACCCACGCCGCGATGACGCTGTTTCGGGGCCTGGCCGACGACCTGCCGCTGGGCCGATGGCTCAAGGAAGCGATCTGGCCGGCCGAAATGCGCTGGGTTGGTGCCGAGATGGTGCGCGATGGAACCCGGCTGGCTATCGCAGAGATGCTGCTCGGCGGATGCACCTGTTTCAGCGACCAGTATTTCTTCCCCGAGATCGTCGCAGAGACCGCGGTGGACATGAATATGCGCGCCATGGTTGGCACACCGGTGGTCGAATTTCCAACACCCTGGGCGGAAAATGCGACCGAATATCTCGATAAGGGTGCCGAACTCGTGCACGACCGCTACGCCGATCACCCGTTGATTTCATCTTGCTTTGCGCCCCACTCCACATCCTCGGTATCCGACAAGACATTTGGCGATATGCGCGTCATGGCCGATCAGCTCGACAAGCGAATACAGATCCATCTTCATGAATCGGCCACGGAAATTGAGGATTCTGTCGCGGCAACCGGCATGCGCCCTTTCGAGCGCCTGGAGCGACTCGGACTCGCCAATGCGTCATTGATGGCGGTACATGCTGTTCATCTGCAGGACGATGAAATCACCCGTTTTGCCGAGGCAGGCGTTTCCATCACGCATTGCCCACGATCGAATCTCAAGCTGGCAGACGGAATTGCCCGGACAACCGATATGCGGAATGCCGGTATATGTGTCGCGCTGGGTACCGACGGTGCCGGCAGCAATAATGTTCTCGACATGCTCGGCGAAATGCGCACGGCGGCGCTGTTGGCCAAGGCGCAATCTGGCGACGCTTCGAGCCTGCCGGCGGCAGACGCGCTGCAGATGGCAACCCTGGACGGAGCCCGCGCTCTCGGCCTCGATGAGGTCATCGGATCGATCAAAACGGGCAAGGCTGCCGACCTTGCCTGTATCGATCTTATGCATCTGAACAGCCAACCGGTTTATGATCCGGCTTCGCAGCTCGTCTACACAGTCCAGCCACACCAGGTGCAGGATGTCTGGATCGGCGGGCGGCACCAGGTCGAAAATGGACGTCTGACCCATGTAGATCCGGTCGACATCCTGAAGCGCACCGCGGAATGGCGCCAGCGAATCCAGACTCACAGGCAGCAGGAAAGACCATGAAAACGGCACACGAAAACGTCGACTCCGCCGAAATCGAAAAATTTGACGCCCTCGCGTCTCGCTGGTGGGACCCGGAGGGAGATTTCCGCCCGCTGCACGAAATAAACCCGTTGAGACTCGATTACATTCGCCAGCGATCAACACTGCGCGGAAGAATGGTCCTTGATGTGGGCTGTGGCGGCGGCATTCTTGCCGAATCGATGGCGCTGGCTGGTGCCGAAGTCACGGCCATCGACATGGCAGGCAAACCGCTGGCGGTTGCCCGTTTGCATCAGGCAGAATCGGGGACATCCGTCGACTATCGGCAATCCACGGCAGAAGACCTTGCGATTGAAAAACCCGGCCAGTTTGACGTTGTAACCTGCCTCGAAATGCTTGAGCACGTACCCTCGCCACGCACCGTCATCGCAGCGTGTCATGAACTGGTTAAACCCGGGGGCGATGTTTACTTTTCGACGATTAACCGAAATCCAAAGTCTTTTCTGCTTGCGATTGTTGGCGCCGAATATGTCTTGAGACTGTTGCCGGCGGGCACACACGAGTACGAAAAATTCATTCGTCCGTCCGAACTCGAAACCTGGGCGCGTGAAGCCGGGCTTCAGCTAAGAGGCAGCATCGGGCTTCACTACAATCCGGTAACCAAGGATTATTCCCTGGGACCAAATATCGACGTCAATTACATGATGCATTTTCATCGGCCGGAAACCGCTTGAGGTGACCCCTGATAACGCATTTGACGCCGTCCTGTTTGATCTGGACGGAACGCTGATTGATACGGCGCCGGATATGGTCGCCGTACTAATGGGAATGCTCGAATCCGAGGGCCGCGCGCCGATCCCCTATGATGTCGTACGGTCTCATGTGTCCAACGGGTCGGCCGGACTCATCAGGCTCGGGTTCCCTGAGGTTTCTGACGAGGCACACGAACAACTGAGGCTCGAATACCTGGACCGCTACGAACGCTCCGTTTGCACTGAATCGACGATCTTCGCCGGGCTGGAACCTCTCCTGGACCTTTTTGACGAGCATGGCCTGCCCTGGGGAGTGGTCACCAACAAACCGGCACGGATGACCGAGCCACTGCTGGCCGCGCTCGGCCTGACTGCACGTATGGCCTGCCGGATTAGCGGCGACACCATTCCGGAAAGGAAACCGCATCCGGCTCCCCTGTTATTAGCCTGCACTCAAACCGGCGTTGCACCCGGGAGAAGCGTTTACGTTGGTGATGCAGCCAGAGATATAGAAGCGGGCCATGCTGCCGGTATGTTTACGATAGCGGCCGCTTATGGCTACATCACCGAGGATGACAGTGCGGCGGCGTGGAATGCGGACGTAATCGCCATGGATGTGCACGAACTCACCACTATGCTGCGAAAAGGCGCTAATCTGGACGCCTCATGAATGCAATTCAGATAGATCCTCTGTGGATTCAGTTTGGCGGACCTGCATTACTCGGCGGGGTTTTGCTGGGAGGACTGATCGTATGGTTGGTGCTACGGAGCCGGCAGAACAGACTGGACAATGATATCCGGCTTCTCGAAACACGAATCAAGGACCAGGACGCCCTGCAAATTGAAAGAGATTCGGCTTACGAAGCCGCGACCTCCCGCCTGGCGACGGCCTTTTCCGATCTTGCAAATCAGTCTCTCAAGTCCAATAGCGAGACCTTTTTGCGGCTCGCCGAACAAAACCTCGGCGCCCACCAGGAACGCGCGAAGCGCGAGCTTGGAGATCGTGAGCAGGCTGTGGAAAATCTCGTAAAACCGATTCGCGAAGCGCTGCAACAATCGCAACGGCAAATCTCCGAGCTGGAAAAATCACGCAGCGAGGCCTACGGAAATATCAAGTCGCAGCTCGAGATGATGCAGCTTGGCCAACAGTCGCTGACCCAGGAAACTCAGAACCTTGTAAACGCACTAAGGCGCCCTGAAGTGCGAGGGCGCTGGGGCGAGATTACCTTGCGACGTTTGGTCGAACTCGCTGGCATGGTTGAGCACTGCGACTTCCAGGAACAGGTTCATACGGCGGCAGAAGACCAGAGTATCAGGCCCGACATGATTGTAAGGATGCCCGATAATCGCGAATTGGTGGTTGACGTAAAAACCCCGCTGGATGCTTACCTGGAAGCGGTTGAAGCCAAGGACGACGCCCAGCGACAACTCGGCCTGACACGTCACGCGCGCAACGTGAAAAATCACATCAGGATGCTTTCCAGCAAGGCGTACTGGAAACAGTTTTCGAAGAGCCCCGAATTCGTCATCCTTTTTATTCCGGGTGACCAGTTCCTGAGTGCAGCGCTGAACGAGGAGCCTGAGCTCATCGAGGATGCTTTGTCACAGCAGATTATCCTTGCGACGCCGACCAGCCTGGTCGCGCTTCTGAAGGCAGTTGCCTATGGCTGGCGACAAATGGCGCTCGCGGATAATGCCCAGGAGATTCGCAAATTAGCGGAGGATCTCTACTCGCGCCTCAGCACATTTGTCGGACATCTGAACAAGGTCGGCAAGCAGTTGTCCAGCAGCGTCGACAACTATAACCGGGCGATGGGCTCGCTGGAGCGCAAGGTCCTGCCCGGCGCCCGGAAGTTCGTCGAACTTGGCATTCACCCAAAAAACAAGATTGAGCAGATCGAATCGATCGAAGCAGTGCCTCGTTCCCTGGTCGAACCGGACCAGGACAGTGACGACGATCCAGGTGACAAGACGCTCCAGTAACGAATTTCGATCCGCATTTTCAATCGGGGACCCCATTGAGTATTGATCCAAAAACCTATGAGTACGGTGCCGGTATTTTGTCCGGGCGCGTTATCCTGATTACAGGCGCCACCGACGGTATCGGGCGGGCCCTTGCACTGCACACGGCAGAGCTGGGCGCCCAGGTTATTTTGCACGGCAGGAGCACAAAGAAGCTCGAAGCGGTTTATGACGAAATTGAAGCCATCGAATGCGCACCCCGACCCTCGATAGCCGTTCTCGACCTTTCAATCGCCGACGGAGAGGCCTATGCCTCGCTGGCAGACAGCATTGACAAGGAATTCGGGCGCCTGGATGGCCTGGTACATAACGCCGGTATTCTCGGACAACGCCTCTCGATCGAACAGTACGATATTTCAGAATGGCAACGAGTTTTGCACGTCAACCTCACTGTGCCATTCGTACTGACCCGGCAGTTATTTCCATTGCTGCGCGAGTCAGAAGATCCATCAGTTATCTTCACGAGCAGCGGTGTCGGGCGCGTCGGAAAGGCGTTCTGGGGAGCTTATTCGGTGTCGAAATTCGGTACTGAAGCCCTGTCACAGATTCTGGCTGCAGAAAACAGCCATCTGCCGCTGCGGGCAAACTGTCTGAACCCGGGGCCAGTTCGAACCAAGATGCGGTTGGAGGCTTACCCGGCCGAAGATCGGGATAAGCTCGTCACGCCAGGTGACATCATGCCTGCCTACATTTACTTGCTGGGCCCCGACAGCAGGGGGATCACCGGCAAAAGCTTCGACCTTCAATGACTAATTGCTTTAATTAATTCCTCTATCTTTTTGATTTATAACTGTTTTTCGGTCTTTTTATTTTTGCTTTTTTTGCAGGCTTGCGCGCGGCCACTGACCCCGTTTCAGTCGGAATAGCGAGCCCGGCAGTCCGGTAGAGCAACCGAACCTGCCCCAGCGTGAGTGGCTCGTATTTACCTCGGCGCAACTTCCTCGGCAACTCAATAGGCCCATATCCAACCCGCATCAGGCGACTGACCTGGTAGCCGACAGCCTCCCACATGCGGCGGACCTCCCGATTTCGCCCTTCCTTCAGGCTAACGTTGAACCAGCGGTTCGTACCCTCTCCCCCTGCTGGCTCAACGGAGTCGAAAGATGCCAGGCCGTCCTCCAGCATGACACCCTCTTTCAGTTTGTCGATTTCGGCATTGCTGGGCGCTCCATGCACCCGTACGGCGTAGCGTCTTACCAGCTCCGTGGATGGGTGCATCATGGCATTTGCCAGGGCCCCATCAGTGGTGAAGAGCAACAGGCCCGTGGTCGTCATGTCCAGTCGGCCAACAGCCACCCAGCGCGCACCTGAGAGCTTCGGGATAGACTCAAAAACCGTCCGCCGGCCTTCCGGGTCTGAGCGCGTGGTGATCTCGTTATCCGGCTTGTGATAGATGATGTGACGATGGACCGGCTGCGTCGCCCGGACCTTCAATGGTCGGCGATCCAGCGCAATTCGCTCAGATCCGGACACCTTGTCGCCAAGAACTGCCGGTTTGCCGTCAATCGTTAACCGACCTTCCTTGATCCAGCCCTCAATCTCCCGGCGCGAGCCGTGGCCGGCGGCGGCGAGAACTTTCTGTATGCGTTCCGACATCAGGCGCCTGTCAGCGACGCATCGGCATCCTCGTCGTCAAGATCCCCAGACTGACCATCGTCATCTGCTGGTTCCAGGTCGATCGATGCGACCTGACTTGGGTTGGGATCGGGCCACGCGATCGCCTCTATAGGCTCAAGATCGGACTCGTCAGGCGCCGATATCGCAATCCCTGCGTCCGCCGACTCTTCTTCATCAGCCGACTCTCCAACTTCATCACTT
>JAHEFD010000032.1:0-1742 GCA_024640345.1 Woeseiaceae bacterium | reverse complement strand
CTTCATCACTTGCCGGGAAAAGCAACGGAACATTTGTCGCTCCGTCATCGCTATCATTTGCAGCCTCGTCCTCATCGCCATCGACGGCAGGCAGGTTCAACTGAACCCTGAGGGTTTCCCAATCCGCCAGGTCAGCCAATGGCGGCAGGTCGTCGAGTTTTTTCAGGCCGAAGTAATCCAGAAACATCTTGGTCGTGCCAAACATCGCCGGCCGTCCAGGCACATCTCGATGGCCAACAACACGGATCCACTCTCTTTCCATCAGTGAGCGGATAATGTTGGAGCTGACCGCCACACCACGGACTTCTTCGATCTCACCACGAGTCATCGGTTGCCGATAGGCAATCAATGCAAGCGTTTCGAACAAGGCGCGGGAGTAGCGAGGCGGACGTTCCTCCCAGAGCTTCTGCAATCGCTCCGCCATATTGCCCTCAATTTGCATTCGATAGCCGGAGGCCACTTCCGAGATCGTAAATCCGCGATCAGCATAATCCTCCAGCAAACTACTGATAGCTTGCCTTATTTGGGGCTTATCCGGCATTGAATCAACGTCGAATAGCGCCTGCAGATGATCGATAGTCAATGGTCGACCTGCTGCCAGGAGCGCAGATTCGACAAAATATTTTATTGCGTTGTCATCCATTGCGGATTTATCTCTTTTCCTTCAGTTAAACTAGCTTAAATCTAAATCGACGTTTTCGCCTTCATCCGCAACCAGCCGAACAGACGACGCGACTCGAATATGCAATGGCGCGAAAGCTTCCGATTGCACTACCTCAATTACCGACTCTTTCAACAGTTCGAGTATCGCGATAAAGGTCACCGCGACCCCCATGCGCCCTTCTTCCGGATCAAACAAATCAGAGAATGTCGAAAACGAGTTACTCTTGATGCGAACCAGGATCTCCGACATGCGTTGCCGGACCGACAATGGCTCTCGTTGCAGCTGCAAACTGGAAAACATCTCTGCACGCTTCAGAACATCGTGAAACGCCAGGAGTAACTCCTTCAACGTTACATCCGGCAATTTCATTGTGACCTTGCGCTCCGGTGCCTCGACAGTCGCAACGTAAACGTCACGTTCGAGACGCGGTAAATCGCTCAGGTCCTCTGCGGCTTTCTTGAATCGCTCGTATTCCTGCAAGCGTCGAACCAGTTCTGCCCTCGGATCGTCCTCTTCTTCCTGCTCAACCTCAGCTCGCGGCAGCAGCATTCGGGATTTGATTTCCGCGAGCATCGCCGCCATCAGGAGATATTCGCCAGCCAATTCGAGCTGCATTTCCTTCATCAGTTCGATGTACTGAACGTACTGCCGGGTGATTTCCGCTATCGGAATATCAAGAATGTCGAGATTCTGGCGCCGGATCAGGTAAAGCAACAAGTCCAGCGGCCCTTCAAATGCCTCCAGAAACACCTGGAGGGCATACGGGGGAATATAAAGATCCTGCGGAAGCTCGGTAACCGGTTCACCATCGACAACGGCAAATGGCATTTCGCTTTGTGCCGGTTTCAGCTCTTTCTGCCCTGCGGGTTTCGGGGCATCTTTGCTGGTCAGCACTGTCAATTCGGGTTTCATGGGATTCTCGGGCAGGGATGAGGCATTTTAACGTAATTCCGACACGCGGAGTCCACTACATTTTTGCGCCTCATGCCAGTGAGCTGACGTCGCCAAGCCCATAACGCAGAATCTCCACGCTTCCAGACGACAAATCGATAACGCTGGTCGGTTCGATCCCTGTCGG
>JAHEFD010000114.1 GCA_024640345.1 Woeseiaceae bacterium | reverse complement strand
AATATTGGCACTAATTCTCACCTCAACTTTTTTTTCTGGCTGCTGCCTGACTGACGGCGCTTTTTGCAAGGGACCCTTTAACAGCTCCGCTTGCGGAGGCGAGGTGGAGGGTTACACGTGGACGGCGGTGGCATACGGCGATTCAAAGATGCTTGTCGTGCCACTGTCACATATCAGGAATAATACGGAGTGGCGATTCATCCTCAAGCCAGTCAATCTCTCAACTGACCCCGACCTTGCTGACTATGATAATGCCACTGTCACCATTACCGGCAAGACGGCAGATGATGCCTGGATTAATACTGCCGGGCCTGGCAATACGCTGATAACGGGTAACTTCGCTACGAATAATACGCTTACCGCGTGCGTGAAAGGTCTTCCGGACCAGACAATCGGCACGGACTATAGCTATATCGTTGACATAGCGACGGTTGGCACGCTCGATCCACGGGGGCGCGTCGAGAAATAGATTTATGCGGACAGTTCACTTGATCGTGCGGAGTCAGCGTAACCGTCCGCTTGATTTCACCCGTGCCCGTACATCTGATCGGGAGTAAGAACGTCGGAAAAACGACCTCGCAATAGGCGCCGCGCCTCGTAACAGAGGTGGCAATGGTCGGCATAAGCGTCTTCGTGGGTCACACCGTACAGACGCACGATCTCGGCCGGGCCGCCGGCTATCAGGGGCCCAACGATCGGGTGTTCGTCGGCATCATAGTCACACATGATCTCGGGCAGCGGGCGCTGCAACATATTGCCGATGGAAATGCCCTGGCAAATGTGCAGGTTGCCGAAAGGATCGACGTGCACGCGTTCGGGTGTCCGCAGGTCTTCCCACGGGCAACGATCTAATTGTTCCCACGGTGTTGCCACCACCCGCGATGCGAGCTTTTCCGCCGCACGGCCTCGAAATACGACGGCCGATTCGCCGGCCGGCAGCTGGCCCGCCGCGCCCCCGGCATCGCTGATTTCGGGCGCGGCTATCGTAATGAAATCCACCGGCATACCTAGCTTACGAGCCACACGGCGAGCAATGTCAGGATAGCTCACGCCGTCCCCATCTCCGTGATATACGTCGCTGCTCACAGAAAGATCGTCGACCAGGCCTGCGAGTGGCCTTAACCACTTTTCAGCCTCGGTATCCGAGACCGCCCAATAGGCGTTGCTTACGATGCCGACCTTGAAGCCGGACTCCCGGGCGATGCGCACGCCGGCAACGAGCGTGTCGTAATAAAGGAAAGCTTCCCCACCTTCGAAATAAATCCACTCGATGGTGCCTAACGCTTTGGCCTGCTCGACAATGTGCTGGACGGTCTCCAGGGTCATCGTGCCCTTCTGCGACGGTCCTCCCCACACGAAGCAGTGGTCACATTCGTAATTGCATTCGTAAGTCAGCAGCAGGTGCAGGCCGGATAGAGGCTTGGTACCGGGCCTTTTGCTCGAGTTTGTCATGGCGACAACTATAGCTTAATCGCCGGTTTCGAGCGGTCACTGTCAGCAAGAACAGGCACAAGCCGTATTGGGATATCGCGTCCGGCATACACCCGAAGTTAGCTGGCGGCCAGCGGCGGAATGGGCTCGTGGCCAGCGCCTTCAGCTTCTGTCGCCGCTATGCAGCCCGGTTGAACCGCCGACGCGCGGACTGCTATTCCGCTGCTCGTTTCACCCCTTCTCCGCATGCCACTTTTTCAGAAGGGCCGCTTCCGATTTCCGGTCCAGTCCGATTTGCCCAAGCAGGGGGTCAGTGCTTCCATCCAACTCCGCGATCATGTCTCTCGCGGTTTCCTCGATCGGCCTGAATGTCAGGCCGGTCTCGAGCGCCCTGTCATTGTTGACCTGCATGAAAGGGATCGGGCCTAGTCCGTACCAGGGCGCATAGTTCGGCACGTCTGATGCATTCTCCCTGATCCATTCCCAATCGATCCACGTGAGCTTCGATTTCGAGCCCAGCGCATCACGAATGCCCTCGAGAAGTGGCCGGGCACGATAGGGCTCTTCAGCACCGACCGCGTTATAGGGGCCGCTGCCATTCCCGTCTTCCAGCAGTCGCACCATCCAGCCGGTCATATCAGCCGCGTCGACGTATTGCACCGGCAAGTCCTCCATGCCCGGCACCAGTATCTCGTTACCTGCCTGCATACGCCTGAGCCAGTGGCGCAGCCGCTCCGTCGGGTCGCCGGTGCCGGTGATGATACCCGGCCGGATGTTGATGGCTTTATCGCCAAACACTTTTGTCACTTCCTGTTCGCACAATGCCTTTCGTGCGCCGTAGGTACTCCCGTAAGGCGCATCGGATTCATCGCTCGGATCATCCATCACGGCATAGGCTGCAGAGTACTCGTCGTCATCGACACTCAGATCGTCCCCGTAGGCAGAGATGCTGGAAACAAACATGTACTGATCCACATGGCCGTGCAGCAACTCGACAGACAGGCGTGCATGTCGCGGGTAAAAGCCGGAGTTGTCGATAACCGCATCCCACTCCCGACCTTTCAGTGCGTCGAGCTTGTTATCCCGGTCGCCAATCAGCGCCTCTACATTCGGAAACATTTCCGGTGCGGTCTTGCCGCGATTGAACATCGTGATGTTGTGACCCCGCGCTCTTGCATAGTTAATTTCATGCGGCCCGATGAAGCCTGTGCCGCCGAGCACCAGGATGTCGAGCGATCTCCGCGCTGTCCTTTGTGCGAATGCGGACCCAGGCAATGCTGCGAGGGCGCCGACGGCCGATGCCGAGCGAATAAAACCACGCCGTGAAATTGTCATTCGTTGACCTCTGTTTTTGATCGCGCCAGGGCCGTACTCGCGCCCTTTCTTTGCTCTTCATTGCGGACGATATTACCTGCTTTTTCGCTAACGGTTATCTCCGAATCCGAATGAGCAATTTCGTCCAGGGAGTTTGGCGTGCGCACGCAAAAGGGCCTAAAGACCCGACAGCCAGCCCTCCCGCCGAAGGCGCTGCATCTGGCCAACGATCCACCGTTGGCGATCACGGACGTACGGTGATGGCGCAGCAACATTCAGTCGGCTCGGATTGGGCAGCACTGCGGCGAGCAACGCGGCCTCTGCATCATTGAGTTGGGACGGATGTTTATGAAAATAGTGCTGACTTGCCGCACCAATGCCGTACAGGCCGGGACCAAGCTCGACGATGTTGAGGTAAATCTCCAGGATTCTCCGCTTTGGCAAACAGACTTCGATGACGACAGATAGGTACGCCTCAACCGCTTTTCGAAACAGGTTTCGACTGGGCGACAGGAACAGGTTCTTGGCAAGCTGTTGCGTGATGGTCGACGCGCCGCGCAGACGTGCACCATTCTCTGCTGCCTTTATGGACTTCCGTATTGACTGAACATCTATCCCGAAATGCTCAGCGAACCGCTGATCCTCAGCCGCAACAGCAGCCAGCGGTGCCGAAGATCCGAGACGTTCCCAATCGACCCATTGATACATCGGCGGCACACGCCCACTGTCGTCACGCAAAATGAAGGCGCTGGTGACCGGATCGAACCAGCGTAACGGCAGAATAAGCAGGATGCTGGCGACAATACCGAGCGCCACTGTTATCGCTGCCCACTTCAGGTACCGCCTTATAACGCCAACCGCCCGCTTTTTAGTCTTGCGACTTGCGCGCATTCGTTTCTTCTTTGTAATCATGGGATGAGGTATGACCGACAACCCGGGTACGTTCGGAGAACTATTCCGGATACTGCCAGCCCTCCGTTTCCTCATCGGTGCCGACGACATTCAGGACGAGCAATCCGGGTGCGATGATGACTATTTTCATGGATATTCCTTGCGATTTCGGTGTTACCGGCTTCAGCCTGGCACGATTAACAGGTCGGTCGGGCAAATTTGGCCTTGCGGCGGCTGATGCATTCGTTACAGTCTGTATACGCGGCGCTTTCAAGCCGCATAAAGGACAAGAAAATGAGCGATGAAGACAACCTGGCCCTGTTCTGCGATTTCGAGAACATCGCGCTGGGCGTTAAAGACGCCAAATATGCCAAATTCGACATTCAACTGGTGCTCGAACGGTTGCTGGTCAAGGGCAGTATTGTAACCAAGAAGGCGTACTGTGACTGGGACAGGTACAAACAGTTCAAGGCGGCGATGCATGAAGCCGCGTTCGAACTCATCGAGATCCCGCATGTCCGGATGTCCGGCAAAAATTCGGCGGACATCCGAATGGTCGTTGATGCGCTCGACCTCTGCTACACGAAGGCACACATCGACACCTTCGTGATTATTTCAGGTGACTCCGATTTTTCACCGCTGGTGAGCAAGTTACGGGAAAACGCGAAAACCGTAATCGGTGTTGGGGTCAAGAACTCCACGTCCGATTTGCTCATCGCCAATTGTGACGAATTCATTTACTACGATGACCTGGCCGCCCGCACGGAACCTGAATTGCCTGCTACTAAGAAATCGAAGAGCAAAGAAGCAGGCACGAAAAAGAAAGCCGGAAAAAAGAAGACTGCGAAACCAGACCGCAAGAAAGAAGCCATCGATCTTGTTGTCGACACGACCGAGGCGCTTTATTCCGAGCGTGGCGACCGGTCGAAACTCTGGGGATCAATGATCAAGCAGACGCTGAAGCGACGCATGCCGCAATTCAACGAGTCCTACTATGGCTTTGGTTCGTTCAACGAAGTCCTGGAAGAGGCACAGGCGCGAAGTCTGATCCAGCTCGAACTCGACGAACGCTCCGGCGGCTATATCGTAAAGAGTGTCAATCGATCGTAGCGTGCTGGACGGGGTTTCAGAGTACGCCCCGGAGTCGACCACGGTAGCGGAACTTAGCAGTCATTGAAGTTCCCGTCAGGAATCCATGATTCGTTGAACCACTCGTCCCAACAGCCCGAAATCACCGGGCGGTCCTTTCGTCGCCTTTATGCTATATAAACGGGATCCGAACCGATACTAAAACCGGGAGCAACGCTGGTGAGAACGATGACACGCATGGTTGTTACGATCCTGACGCTCATCAGCAGCATCACTGCTGTCGCACAATCAGAATTCCCTTACGGTGTCGTGCAGGTTGAAGAGAACCTGATGGTCCCGATGCGTGACGGAGTGCGGCTGGCCACCGACATCTACCGACCCACTCGCGTCGGCGAACCGGTCGCAGAAAAACTGCCGATCCTGCTGCAACGCACGCCCTATGACAAAACCGGCGCACAGCTCGTCGCATCCGCGAAATTCTTTGCTCAAAACGGTTACGTCGTGGTGTTGCAGGACCATCGTGGCCTGTATGCCTCCGAGGGAGAATTCACCAAGTACATCGGTGAGGGACAGGACAGCTACGACACGATCGAATTTCTCGCCGGCCTGCCCTTCAGTGACGGGCAGGTGGGCATGTGGGGAACGTCCTATGCCGCGCATGTCCAGGCAAACGCCGCCAAACTCAATCCGCCGCATTTGAAAACGATCGTCCTCAACATGGGCGGCATGTCGAACGGCTGGGACCACAAGGTTCGCAATCACGGTGCGTTCGAGATTCAGCAGCTGACCTGGGCTTTTCGGCAGCTGGCAGTCGAAACCGATGACCCGGTCGTCAGGGAAATGATGCGATTGAACCCGGTAGATGACTGGCTGACGGCCATGCCAATCAGGAAAGGCCTCAACCCGCTCTCGGTGGCGCCGAACTTCGAGGACTATATCCTCGGGATGATGACCCACGGCGACTATGACGACTACTTCAAGGCACTCGACGTCAACTGGGTGGAGTACTACGACCAGACGGCCGATATCCCGATGCTGCTGATCTCGGGCTGGTATGACTCTTACGCCGGCGGCACAGTGCACAATTACAACGAACTGTCGAGTCGCCTCGATTCACCCGTGCAGTTGATCATGGGTCCATGGACGCACAGCGGCAACACGCGGAGCTATGCCGGCAACGCCGAGTTCGGGCCGGACGCATCAATCGATGACTTTCATAACGATTTCCACCTGCGCTGGTTCGATCGCTACCTGAAAGGGAAATCCGTTGACGAGCGCGCCAACGTTCTGATCTTCGTGATGGGCAGCGGCGACGGACACAAGGACGAAAACGGCAGGCTGTATCACGGCGGCTATTGGCGCGAGGCAAAGGAGTGGCCGATAAGTGGCACCCGTTTCACGCCGTATTATTTCCACGCGGATGGTTCACTCCACACCGAGAAACCGAAAGAACGCGAATCATCAAGCAGCTACACGTTCGATCCGCAACACCCGGTACAAACCATTGGCGGATCGTTCTCCAGCACGAGCCCGGTTTTCGAACCAGGTGCTTACGACCAGCGCGAGGGGGATGATGTTTTCGGCGCGACCGAACCGTATCTTCCGTTGAAGTCCCGCAACGATGTGCTGGTGTTCCAGACGGAGCCGCTCGATGCCGACATGAATGTGATCGGCCCGGTCGTCGTGAAGCTGCACATCTCATCGACCGCGACGGACACCGACTTTACTGCAAAGCTCGTCGACGTTTACCCGCCGTCGGCAGATTATCCAACAGGCTACGAGATGAACATAACGGATGGCATCCTGCGAACGCGATACCGCGACCGGCCGGACCGGCAGCAACTGATGAAGCCGGGACAAACCTATGAAATCGAAGTCACACCTTTTCCGACGGCGAACGTGTTCAAAAAGGGGCATCGTATCCGGCTCGACATCTCGAGCAGCAACTTCCCGCGCTTCGATGTCAACCCGAACACGGGCGAGCCACTCGGGCTGAACCGGCGCACGATACCGGCGGACAACACTGTCTATCACGATGCAACACGTTCCTCGCACGTGCTGCTGCCAATCTTCCCGGCGCCATGAGCAACCTGGAGCAAACATGAGCAACTCCCTTTCACGACGTAAATTCATTAAAGCCTCCGGCATCGCGCTTGGCAGCACGGCACTGCCGGCAACACCTATGATGGCGAGCGCGGCCACCGCAAAAGCACTGGCCAGCAACCCGCCCGATGCAACGCGACAGCTCGCAAACTGGATCGTGAAGTCCAGATGGGAGGACGTGCCGGATCGCGCCCGTTACGAAGCGGTTCGTTCCGTTTTTAACTGGGTGGGTTGCTGCCTGGGTGGCGCGCGGCAGGAAACGACAGACCGTGCGATCGCGGCGATGGCGGAATTCTCGGGCAAGGCAGAAGCTTCCATACTGGGGAGAGCAGAACGAGTCGACATCTTGCACGCCGCGCTCATCAATGGCATCACCTCGCACGTGCTCGACTACGATGACACTCACCTCGAGACCATCATTCATCCGGCTGGCCCGGTTGCCTCCGGCCTCTTAGCACTTGCTGAGCGTCGCGGTGCCAGCGGCAGGGATTTCATGCACGCCTTCATCCTCGGCGTGGAAGCCGAATGCCGAATCGGACTGGCTGTCTACCCGTCACATTATGAGCGGGGATTTCACATTACGGGAACCGCTGGCGTGTTCGGCAGTGCCGCTGCCGCCGGCAAGCTGCTGGGACTGAATGAACAACAGATGACCTGGGCGCTCGGTATCGCCGGCACGCAATCGGCAGGCCTGAAGGAGATGTTCGGCACAATGTGCAAGTCTTTCCACGTTGGCAGCGCCGGCCAGAATGGCCTGAAGGCCGCCCTGCTCGCGTCGAAGAACTACACAAGTTCCGACGGTGTGCTGGAAGCGAAAGAAGGTTTTGCCTTCACCTATTCCGATGAACAGGACTTCTCGAAGATCACGGACAACCTCGGTTCAACCTGGGAGGTCGAGAAGAACACCTACAAACCATTCTCTTGCGGCATCGTTACCCACCCCATCATCGATGGCTGCATACAGCTTCGAAACGAACACAAGCTCACGTCGGACCAGATCGCGAAAGTTTCATTAAGAGTGAACCCGCTTGTCCTGAAGCTCACGGGCAAGAAGACACCGCAAACGGGCCTTGAAGCCAAGTTCAGTATTTTTTACATCAGTGCGGCTGCCATAATAGAAGGTGTCGCCGGGCCTAATCAGTTCACCGATGAGGCGGTTCGGGATGCCGAAACCGTCGCACTCCGTGATCGGGTGGATGCAATGATGGATGAAAACATCAGCGAGGAAGAAGCTTTCGTCGTGATCAGGCTGAACGATGGAACGATACTCAGCAAACATGTCGAGCATGCCATCGGCAGTGTGCAGCGACCGCTCACGACTGAACAACTTGAACACAAATTTGCCGACCAGGCGCA
>JAHEFD010000113.1 GCA_024640345.1 Woeseiaceae bacterium | reverse complement strand
GATTCTCGAGGATATGCGCCGACTTGCGCATATTGAAAGTGAGAAAATTTTTCATGTGCATTGCAGTATTGGCATCACGATGATCGACTCGGATAAATTCGATCATGATGAACTTATCGCGCAAGCTGACATCGCCTGCCGGGAAGCGAAGGAGAGCGGTAGAAACCGGTTGCAATTTTTCAGCATGTCCGAAAGGGATGCGGAGAAGATCGTGGCGGATGTTGGTTGGGTATACAAGCTTCGCGAAGGGCTCGACCGGGATTGTTTTGCATTGCGTTATCAACCGATAGTACAGATCGCGACGGGCCGGATTACTCATCATGAAGTACTGCTGCGACTGAAAGGAGAAAACGGCAAGGTGATTTCGCCGGACGCATTTCTTCCTTCAGCGGTCAGATTTGGTCTCATGGGCGAGATTGACACGTGGCTGGTTGAACATGCGATTGCGACCTTGGCGGAATACCGTATTGACCAGCCTGACCTGCGATTTTCGCTCAATCTTTCGGCGAACGCCTTTGAGATGGATGACCTCACCGGGTTTATTCGGACACAGCTTGAAAAGAATGATGTGCCGGCATCGGCAGTTATATTCGAAATTACTGAAAGCCTGGCCGTCAGGCATCTCGGCTACGTAGAGCAACAGATTGCGTCGTTGAGGCGGCTGGGTTGTGAGCTCGCACTGGATGATTTTGGTACCGGCTACAGTTCATTCGGTTACTTGCAAAGGTTGTCGGTCGATTACATCAAGATTGACGGTTGTTTTGTCCGTGACCTGGTAGACAACCCGGTTGACCAAAAGATGATTCGGCTGATTGGAGAAATCGGCCAGGAAGCCGGAATGAAGACGATTGCTGAATATGTGCAGGGCGGCCCCACGCTGGCATTGCTCGCCGATCTGGGTGTCGACATGGCCCAGGGTTATTTTATCGGGCGGCCGACAGCCGTACCGACGAGCAAATCAATGCCCATCCCAATTAATCCCAAGCAGCGCAAGTTTCCGCCAAAAGCCAGCGGCGGAGAAATCGTTTCCTGATCGGAATTTGGGCAGGAGACTGGCTGGTTTCCTAACTCTGTTTCGGCGCGGATGATTGCTCGTAAACCGGTTGAAATCGATTCACGATGTCGCAGAAGACGTCGGCCGTAACTTCCGCATCGTATGCCGCCGAGTGAGCGGAGCTTTCATCCCATGGCAGGCCGGCTGCCTGGACCGCCCGCGCAAGTACTGTCTGCCCGTAGGCGACACCGCAGAGCGTAGCTGTGTCGAAACAGCTGAATGGATGAAACGGGTTACGCTTTATTGCACTTCTTTCAATCGCTTCATTAACGAATCCGAGGTCGAACGCGGCGTTGTGACCGACGAGGATGGCGCGAGTGCAGCCGGCATCCCGAATTGCCCGTCGCACTTCACGAAAAATATGTTGCAGCGCATCTCGCTCGTCGATCGCCGGTCGCAGCGGATGGTCCGGATCGATGCCATTAACAGCAAGCGAGGCCGGTTCCATGTTGGCGCCTGCAAAGGGTTTAACGTGATAGCGAAATGTTTCACCGCGCGTCAACGTACCGTCGTCGTGAGATTCAACGAGCACCGCGGCGATCTCAAGCAAGGCGTCAGTCTTGCAGTTGAATCCTCCGGTTTCGACATCGACAACAACCGGTAGAAAGCCGCGAAACCGGCCTGAAATCGCAAATGGATTCGTCACAGGTCTTTCTCTTCTGTTAACGATCGGCAATGTCGACGATATTCCTGTCGACAATCAGGTTCATTGAGAAACGTACGCCGAAGCCGGTTATTTCTGTCGCGATGTGGCCGAGGCCGCCTTTCCTGCTGCAGGCACTCAGGTCCATGTGTACCCAGGCGCACTTGTCGTCGACAAATTCCTGCAGGAAGCTTGCGGCGAGAATATGGTCGCCGCCGCCGTTGGGCGAACACTGTTTGATATCAGCTGTGTCGCTCTTCAGTTCCTCGAGAAACTCCTTGCCGATCGGGAAGGGCCAAACTCGTTCACCGCTGTCTCGGCCGGCCTTTTTGAGTACCGGGTGCAGATTAGGTCGGTTCGTGAATACCCCGCTGTATCTCGTGGTCACCGCGCTCATGCAGGCGCCGGTCAGTGTCGCATAGTCAAGGATCACCTTTGGTTTGTCCTTACTCGCGAGGACCAGGGCATCAGCCAGCGCCATGCGACCTTCGGCATCCGTGTGTATGGTCTGGATGGTCTTTCCATTCAGTGCTGTCACCACGTCCTGTGACTTGTAGGCGGTAGGGCCTGTACGGTTTTCAGTTATGGCCAGCCAGCAGTCCATGGGCTGCTGCAAATTCATCTGCGTTGCTGCAATGAGCGTTCCTACCGCGACAGCACTGCCACCCATGTCTATATGCATATCGAGCATTGAACTGAACGGCTTAAGGTTGGAGCCACCTGTATCGAAGATTATTCCCTTGCCAACAAGCGTCAGCGACGGCTTTTCGGATTTGCCGCGTGGACGATAGCGAAGCTGCACGATGGCGGCACTGTCGTCGGCGTTTCCCTGGGCGACGGCCAGAAAAGCGCCGGCACCCATTTTTGTCAGTTCACGAACGCCCAATTTACGAAACTGCCAGCCGTAGTCCGCCGCCAGGTCTTTAAGTAACTTGATGTAGCTGATGTCATCGAGCTTGTTCGCTGGCTGCGCGGTCAGCCATCGCGCGATATTGTTGCCGGCCGCTTCGGCCATGACCCTGTCCAGATCGATTCGATTCGCCAGGCCAAGCAGCCTGATATTCTTTAATTTTGGTGGTACCGCCCTGGACTTGTAACTCGGCATGACAAATGCAGCAGCGAGCGCGGCAGCGCTGAATGCTTTTAAAATCCGCTCCTCATCCTTGCCTTTGAATCCGGCGACCCAAATGCCAAGCGTTCCGGCTTTCTCGGTGGTTGCCGCGCTAACCATCTTTCGGGCGAATTCAAGAAGTTCGAATTCCTCCCAGTCCGGCTTCGCAATGCCAACCTGCACCGCGGTCTGGCGGGTATTCTGGAGTCGCGTTGCAATGGCTGGCACAGCGCCCGGTGATCCCCGTCGCAACAACGTCTGGACACTCTTGCCCTGTGGAATCAAGCGCCAGGTCGTGGATGGCACTTTGTCCGGTAGTATCAACAGTAACTGATCGATACCGGCCATTGCCTTGCTGGAGGGCGGTCCGGTTAGCTGCGTAATTTTTGGCGGGCGGTTTTTCTTGTAATGTTCGAGGAGACTTCCCATCTCAGTACTAACCTTTTTGGGCCCGCTTGGGCCATAATACGCGCTACAAAGAAGAACTTGCCGGGCCAGCCCGGACTCGATCGAGCGGTGATCCTAGCAGGACACCTGACCGAATTCACGCCGTTATTCCCTGCGAAGGCGGGGGCGGCATGTTTGTGGATGACATATGAGCGATTTCAACCGATTTGACGACATTGACCCAACCGAAACCCGCGAATGGCTGGAGTCAATCGATTCCGTACTAGAGTCGCACGGGACCGAGCGGGCACACTTCCTGCTGAATCAGATGATCGATTTTGCACGTCGTTCCGGCGCGTACCTGCCTTATACGCCGAATACGGCCTACCTGAATACGATCGCCACTGCCCATCAGCCCGAATATCCGGGCGATCGGTCCATCGAACGACGAATCGAGGCTTATATTCGCTGGAACGCGATGGCGATGGTCGTGCAGGCGAACCGCAAGAGCTCTGAATACGGTGGGCATATCTCAAGTTATGCGTCATCGGCGACCCTCTATGAGGTTGGCTTCAATCACTTCTGGCGGGCACCTACGGCCACGCACGGCGGTGACATGGTCTTCATGCAGGGGCACTCCGCACCTGGTATCTATTCCCGCGCATATCTCGAGGGCCGGCTGAACGAAGAGCAGCTGAATCGCTTCCGGCAGGAAGTTGGCGGTGGCGGCTTGTCGTCCTACCCGCATCCGTGGCTGATGCCTGATTTCTGGCAGTTCCCTACCGTATCGATGGGCCTCGGCCCGATGATGGCGCTCTACCAGGCGCGTTTCATGCGTTATCTCGAAAACAGGGAATTGATTCCGAAGAGCGATCGCAAAGTCTGGTGCTTTCTTGGTGACGGCGAGATGGATGAGCCTGAATCAATGGGCGCCATTACGATGGGCGTGCGCGAGGGTCTCGATAACCTGATCTTCGTCGTTAACTGTAATTTGCAGCGGCTGGACGGGCCTGTCCGTGGCAACGGCAAGATCATCCAGGAACTGGAAGCGGCATTTCGTGGTGCGGGCTGGAACGTGCTCAAGGTGATCTGGGGTTCGCGATGGGATCGGCTGCTGGCCAAGGATCACCAGGGCTTGCTGAAACGCGTCATGGAAGAATGCGTTGACGGGGAGTACCAGAACTTCAAGTCCAAGGGAGGCGCCTACGTCCGCGAACATTTTTTTGGGAAGTACCCCGAAACGCTGGCGATGGTCGCGAACATGTCTGACGACGATATCTATCGTCTCAATCGCGGTGGCCACGATTCACGAAAGGTCTACGCGGCTTATGAGAACGCGGTAAACCACACCGGTCAGCCGACAATCATCCTCGCGAAGACCGTGAAGGGCTACGGCATGGGCGCCGCAGGAGAGGGGCAGAACGTCGCGCATCAACAGAAGAAGCTTGATGTCGACGCGCTGAAAAATTTTCGGGACAGATTCAATATCCCTGTCTCGGACAAAGACATTGAAAAGATTCCCTACTGCAAGCCGGCCGCAGACAGCGACGAAATGGAATACCTTCACGAGCGGAGACAGTCGCTCGGAGGTTATCTGCCGACGCGAAGAACCAAGTCGACGCCGCTAAAGGTTCCGCCGCTCGAGGCGTTCAAGACACAGCTCGAAGGGACTGGCGAGCGCGAAGCATCAACAACGATGGCTTTTGTGCGTATCCTCACGTCCCTGCTTCGCGACAAACAGATTGGCAATAATATCGTACCTATTGTGCCGGACGAGGCGCGTACATTCGGTATGGAAGGAATGTTCCGCCAGGTCGGTATCTACTCGTCCAAAGGTCAGCTTTACACGCCGCAGGATGCGGATCAGCTGATGTATTACCGGGAAGATAAGAAAGGCCAGATCCTGGAGGAAGGAATCAACGAGGCCGGTGCATTCTGTTCGTGGCTAGCGTCGGGAACGTCATACAGTAATCACGATGTGCAGACGATACCTTTCTATATTTACTACTCGATGTTCGGCTTTCAGCGTATCGGTGACTTTGTCTGGGCTGGCGGTGATCTGCAGTCAAGGGGTTTTATGATTGGCGGTACTGCCGGACGCACGACCCTGGCAGGTGAAGGCTTACAGCACCAGGACGGGCACAGTCTGGTTGCGGCGTCGACAGTGCCAAACTGCGTTTCTTACGATCCAACCTATGCCTACGAACTGGCAGTCATCATTCAGGATGGTTTGCGGCGAATGATCGCCGAACAGGAAAACATTTTTTATTACATCACCTGTATGAATGAAAATTACGCTCATCCGCCAATGCCAAGCGGGGTCGAGGATGGGATTCTCAGGGGTATGTACCTGCTGCAGGTGGGTGGCCAGGGAAAGATCCGGGTTCAGCTGATGGGATCGGGCACGATCCTGCGGGAAGTCCTCGCGGCGGCAGAGCTGCTCGACACAGACTTCGGCATTCGTGCGGATGTCTGGTCGGTAACCAGCTTCAACGAACTGCGACGCGAAGCACTGGCGGCCGAGCGCTGGAACCAGCTGCATCCGGAGAGCAAGCCGCGAAAATCCTACCTTGAGACCTGCCTGGCGGATCGGGAAGGCCCCTACGTCGCGGCAACGGACTACATGAAGATCGTACCCGACCAGATTCAGCGCTGGATGCCTGGCCAGTACGTCACACTGGGTACTGACGGCTATGGCCGCAGTGACGCTCGCGATGCGTTGCGGCAGTTTTTTGAAGTCGACGAGCGTTATATCGTTGTCACCGCATTAAAAGCGCTGGCCGATGACGGCAAGCTCGATCAGAAAACGGTTACACAGGCCATTCAGAAATATGGCATCGATCCCGAGAAACCCGATCCGGTGACGCTCTGATGACGGACAAACTTGACATTGTCGTTCCCGATCTCGGAGAGTTTTCCGACGTCGAGGTTATCGAGGTTCTTGTCGGCCCTGGTGACAAAGTACGTCGTGAAGATGGGTTGATCACGATCGAAACAGACAAGGCGACCATGGATGTGCCGGCGACCGGTTCAGGCACCATTATGGAGATTACGGTTGCCGTTGGGAGCAAGGTGTCAACAGGCGACGTCATCGGTTCCATGTCTGTTGAAGTCGGTGACACCGTGGTTGTAACGCCTGCCATTGAAGCTGAGCTCCTGCAGGGTGATACCACCGTGGTCGCGACTCCTGCGCCAATAGGTGGCGGTCGCCAAACGCTGGAAGTGCCGGACCTGGGCGATTTCGGTGACGTCGATGTAATCGAAGTGCACGTATCGGCTGGCGACAAAGTCGGCATTGATGATGCGTTGCTGACGCTCGAAACCGATAAGGCCACGATGGACGTACCATCGGCGGCAGCGGGTACAGTGGAGTCGGTCCTCGTTGCCGTTGGTGACAAAGTTTCTACAGGTACACCCGTTGTCATTATCGATGCAGAGGTTAGCGTTGCCAGTTCGCCCCCGGCGGAAGAGCCTGAGCGTCCGGCCGTTGCACCCGTGAAAACAAGTCCGCCGCCGCCGCCGCCAGCCAGATCGGCAGCACGCGACTTGCCACCGATTAATGAGGCAGGTTTTTCAAAAGCGCATGCCAGCCCATCGGTGAGAAAGCTGGCGCGCGAACTGGGCGTGGACCTGGCGCAGGTCAGTGGTACCGGTTCGAAGAAAAGGATCATTCACGACGATGTGAAGGCGTTTGTGAAGGCCATCCTGACGGGCGGCGCGTCGTCTCCTGTCGCAGCACTTCCCAAAGTGCCGAGTGTCGACTTCTCGAAATTCGGCGAGATAGACATCCAGCCGCTTACCCGCATCCAGAAGATTTCCGGACCACGTCTGCAGGCCAGCTGGATCAACCTGCCGCACGTGACGCAGCATGACCTCGCCGATATTACCGAGCTGGAGGCAACGCGGCAGAAATTGAAAACTGCGGCCAAAGAGAAGGGCATCGGCCTGACACCGCTGGCCTTTATCATGAAAGCCTGTATTGCCGCGCTGCAGGAATTTCCGAAAGTCAATTCATCGTTGTCGGATGACGGTGAATCGCTGGTCTATAAGAAATACTTTCATCTTGGGTTTGCCGCCGATACCGATAACGGTCTGATGGTACCGGTGATTCGCGACGCCGATAAGCTGGATGTCTATGAACTCGCGAGCCAGCTGGGTTCACTTTCTGCCGCTGCACGAGACGGCAAACTGAAGGGCACAGAACTGCAGGGTGCCTCGTTTACGATTTCGAGTCTCGGCGGCATCGGGGGTACGGCATTTACGCCGATCGTAAATGCGCCCGAAGTTGCCATTCTGGGTGTCTCCAGGTCGACGATGCAGCCGGTCTGGAACGGGTCCGGTTTCGAGCCCAGGCTGATGTTGCCAATCTCTTTTTCCTACGACCATCGGGTGATCGACGGTGCTTATGCAGTACGCTTTACGACGTATCTTTGCCAGAAACTGGCAAAGGTCGATGAACTTCTGAAGGCGATTCCCTAGTGGGCGGTGAGGTAAAGCTCGTCGTTCCGGAACTCGGCGATTTCGCAGACGTTGAAGTTATCGAGATTCTGGTTGCCCCCGGTGATCATGTTGCCGTTGAAGATCCACTGATCACTTTGGAGACGGACAAGGCGACAATGGAGGTGCCGGCGTCGCACGCGGGAACTATCTTGTCGTTGCAGGTCGCGGTCGGCAGCAAAGTAAACGGCGGTGATATCGTTGCGACCATCGAGCAGGACGACGAAGCGGCAATCGATAAAACAGTCATCATTGAGCCGGCGGAGCAGGCGGCGATACTTGCCGCGGCCGAGGCCGCTTCTGCAGAGGCGGGGAGCGGTGACACCGTTGAAATAGTCGGGGCCCGGGAAGCAAAGCGGCCTGAAACAACTGACAGCGCCACCGCAATTTCAGTACAGGACACAACACATTTTGCAGAGCTCGTGGTAATTGGCGCCGGGCCCGGCGGCTATACAGCCGCGTTTCGTGCGGCAGACCTGGGCCTGGACGTCATCCTCGTTGAGCGA
>JAHEFD010000112.1 GCA_024640345.1 Woeseiaceae bacterium | reverse complement strand
TCGATCAACTGATCGTACGGCAATAACGCAGCAAGTGAATTGGTATCGAGAAGCAACATCGGACTGCTGAGGATAGCACTTCCCGCCAGTCATCAAGACCTGTAATGTCAACCCATCAACAAACGCGAGACAAAAAAAGCATAACGATGTCCTTGCAAAGAAAACTCGGTTTATCGGCAGTTCTGGCGGTCGTTGTGGGCGACATGATCGGCTCTGGTATCTTCTTCACACCGGGAGAGCTGGCTGCCGTTGCAAGCGCCGAGTGGCAGGTCTACTTCTTCTGGTCGTTGTGCGGCGTTATTACACTGTGCGGCGCACTGACGCTTGCCGAGCTGTCGTCGCTGATCCCGAAGGCCGGCGTTTCCTATCATGCCCTGACGGAAGCCTATGGACCGTTTGCCGGATTCATGCAGGCGTGGATGATGGTTCTCGTCAGTGGCCCTGGAGCAATCGCCGGCGTGGCAATCCTTTTTGGTGAACTCGCCAACCAGGTGTTCGGCTCCGGCTCGACAGGCCTGCAATTGATATGGGCATCTGTCGCTATCATTTTCTTTGCTGCGATCAACCTGCGAGGCGCCGAATGGGGCGGGCGGACACAGATAGTCCTGACATCTGTGAAGGTGATCGGCCTGATTGCCCTCATCATCGGCGGTGTTTTCATTGCCGCTCCGGCTGCTGACGTCGATATCGCTCTTCATAGCGCAAGCGAACGAGATGGAATCATCGGCTTCCTGCGTTTTATTGGCCTGGGCGTCGCTATCGTCCTGTTCACCTATGACGGATGGATCGACGCCTCGAACATAGCCGGTGAGGTAAAGGATCCGAATCGTAACTTTCCGCTCGCGATGGGAATTGGCGTCGTATTGATCACACTTATTTATTTGCTGGTCAATTTTGCTTTTCTTCGTGTAATGCCTCTCGAGGCAATGCGGGCGAACCCGACACTGGTTGCGCCGACCGTTGCAGAAGCTGCCTTTGGCAGTTCGGGTGGCAGAGCATTAAGCCTGCTGATGTGGATCTCGATATTCGGTGCGCTCGGGGGACTGATAATGACGCTGCCGCGCCTGTTTTACGCTGCAGCATCTGAATACGTCGAACGAGCCCAGCGCTCCATGATCGGCCCGGTTTTCCGCGTCATTGCCCACCTGTCGCCGGGCCGCTCGGTACCGACCGGGGCCATTCTTTTTGCCGCCGCTGTTTCAATCGCTGCACTATTGTTCTTTGGATCATTTTCGAGGATCGTTACGTTCTTCGTCGTGCCGTTTCAGTTCATGAACATCCTGATGGTCTCCTCTATTTTTCGCTTGAGAAAGAAGTTGTCGAAAGCTGATTCCTTTCGTCTGCCCGGCTATCCGGTTATCCCGGCAATCTTTATCCTGGTGATGATGCTATTCCTCGTTGCGGCGCTGATTTATAACCCTGTCGACAGCCTGATCGGCATCGTGCTGACACTCGCGGGCGCCCCCGTATACTGGGTACTGACCAAAGCGGACCGAGAACGGGAGCAACGCAGTTGAAGGCATTCAAGAAACTTTTTCCGGACCCGACCCCCATCATTGGAATGATCCATTTGCCAACTTTGCCGGGTTATCCGGGCTCGAAAGGCATCGATTACGCAATCCGCAGAGCGGTAGCAGATCTCCGGGTGCTGGAGGAAGGCGGCGCGGACGGGGTGCTAATTGAAAATGAATACGACAATCCGCACCGGGTAGCGGCCGCCCCGGAGACTATTGCAGCGATGACCAGGATCGCGCGGGCCGTCGTCCAGGAAAGCGAGACCGCTGTCGTTGGCTGTGAAATCCTGCTGAACGATCCACGGGCTTCCCTCGCTGTTGCAGCCGCCTCGGGCGCGCGCTTTATTCGCACCGATTACTTCGTCGACCGGATGACACGACCGGAATACGGGGAGTTCGCAATCGACCCGGAGGGATTGCTCGAATATCGCTCGATGATTGGCGCCGAAAACGTGCTGATATTGGCCGACATACAGGTCAAGTACGCAACGATGATCGAGCCACGACCGTTAGTTGAGTCAGCCAGCCTCGCGCGTAAGAAAGGAGCGGATGCAATTATTGTGACCGGTGACATGAGCGGCGACGCACCAACGGTTGAACAGCTGCAAAATGTTTCCGGACTGGGAATACCTGTACTCATTGGAAGTGGACTCAAGGCTGAAAATGCGAGGACTCTTCTTGCAGAGTGCGACGGCGCGATTGTTGGCACGTCGTTAATGGAAGATAAAGTCGTTGATGCAGACGCACTCGAGCTTCTGATGTCACACGTAAACCGGTAATTCCGATGAACGTCGTTTGCGTTGGTGATTGCGGGGTCGACCAGTACATTCCGTCGGGCGAAAGGCATTTTGGGGGCATTACCGCGAATTTTGCACGCCATGCCAGGAATGAATTCCCCGTCACCGATGACATTCACGTTGTGTCCTGCGTGGGCAGCGACGACGGTGCCGAGCTGGTTCTTTCAGGGCTGCATAATTCGGGCATCACCTGTCACATCTCGCGACTGCCGGGCGCGACACCACTGCAGACCATCGCGATAGAGCCCGACGGGGAGAAGAATTTCATTCGCTATGACGAAGGAGTGCTGGCCAACTTCTCATTTGGTGAAAGTGAGCGAAAGATCATCGCTGGATCGGACTTGCTGGTGGCACCGGTTTACCTGCAAATTGTTGATTTATTTGATGATTTAATGGGTCTTGAGACCTCTGGAATTGTCTCGATCGATTACGCCGATTTTCTGCAGCATCCGGACTTCGACTTGCTCGAGCGCCATATCGGCAGTATCGATATAGGGTTTTTCGGCTTGTCCGTCGATGAAGACCAGTCCATTGCCCATATCGCCAGGCTCGCAGCCCGTCACGAGAAACTTTTTGTCGTAACCTTGGGAGCGCATGGCAGCCGCGCGTTTTACGGCAAACATTGTTTCGAATGCTCGCCAGTACCTGTCACCAGGGTGGTGGATACAACCGGTGCCGGGGACGCTTTCGCCGCTGCTTTCCTGGCGTCATACTGCCATGGCTCCAGTGTTCCCGATGCCATGCAGAATGGTGCTACGCTGGCAGCCGAGGTTGTAGGCAGGGTGGGTAGCTGGAGCTGACATGAATATGTTGATTACTGGTGTGTTGTTGTGGAGCATCGTGCATCTCGTTCCGTCGATCGCACCGTCTTTTCGCCAGCGGCTGATCGACAAGAGAGGCGCAGGTCCTTATCGGGGCCTGTTTACCGCCGCGATAGTCATCGCACTTGCACTGATCATCCTTGGCTGGCGTTCTTCGCAACAGGAGTATCTTTACCTTCTGCCCCCGTGGTCACGTTACGCAGGCTTCGCGTTGATGTTCCTGTCTTTCGTCTTGCTCGGGGCAGCGAACTACAAAACGGTCATCAGGCGTTACGTCCGACATCCGATGCTGACGGGAGTTTTCGTTTGGTCGGTCAGTCATTTACTCACGAATGGCACCAGCCGCGCGCTGGTTTTGTTTGGTGTTCTCGGGCTCTGGGCTTTGATAGAGATACCACTCATCAGCGCCAGGGAAGGGCCACGGACATTGCCGGAAGCACCGGGACTTGTTGCGGAATTAAAAGGATTGCTCATTTCGGCAATCGTTTTCGCAGTGGCGGTTTTTCTACATCCCTGGTTTGCCGGCGTTTCGCCTCTGCCCTGAAAAACGCGAAGTCAGCTTTCGTTATACGGACGATAGGGTTGCCGGAAATACACGAACAGGCCAAGCAGAAACAGGCCCAGTGAGCCGTACATCGACAGTCTCCAATAGCTGGTTGCGGGCCTGACAATATCAAACCGTTCGACGAATAGCGTTTCGCAGGCGCCGTCCCCGGTATCCAGTCGCGTCGTGCTGGTACCGCGTTTCCCGCCATTCTCGCTACCGTAGCTCGCCAGGAAACCACGAACCCTGATTTGGTCACCGATCCGGACATCCTTTACCTTGTCTCGGATTAAGCTGTCGTTGGAAAGCAGGTGGTTGTTCGACAGTTGGTACATATCGAAAGCATCCCAGGCTGACTGGTCCCTGGTCTTTACATTGCAGGTAAAGATACCGTTCCAGAAGTCAATCTTGTCGAGACGCATATTCTTCGTGTTGTCGCCCCAGATGACACAGACATCGAGCATGTTGAGATGGTCGTTTGAGAGCATATGCATGCGACTGTCACCATCGTGGTGCCGGTACGAAACCACCATACCGTACAGGTCGTAGTCGAACTGCGGTTCAACCTGGTAGTTGACGCCTTCGTATGCGGCCTCGAAAGGGCGCTTCCTCGTTGGCAGTTGAGTGGGCTCGCTCTGCAACTCTGCGATATAGTCGATGTTCCCGGGCAGGTCGTTTCTGTTCCAGAACGAAACGAGCAACCACGCGAATGACGTTGCAACAAGTAGGCCGCTTTTTTTCAACCTGTCCCACGCTAAATGAGGAATGGCTGACTATTTTATCGGCACCGGGTTCGCCGAATATTGATGCAACCCCCATTTTCGTAGCTCGGTCGACCGAGTCTTCCCAGCGGAGTTACGCCTGTAATGAAGCCCTTCGTGCACTGTGGACATATATCAGGTCGGGTACGAGCTTCGCGTTCTTGTTGATCCACTCCACAAAGGCGGCCTGGTCTTCGACCGAAGGCGGTTCGAACTGAATGAACAGCGCGGCTGTATTTCCCGTGCGCCGGGCGAGAATTACGAAAGGGTCCTCGCCACTGAACACATGAACGCTGGCGTCGATCCGTGCACCCTTCAGGAGATCTTCGAGCGTTGATTGCACCGACTTCACATCGCCCTTTGGTGGTAACGAAGCCAGCACGCGCAGACGCTTGCCACGCCACTCCGGATTGCTTCGAAGCAGGTGCCCAAGCAAGACCATGAGTTCGCCGTGCTCCTCTCCCTGCCAAAGGATGTCGATGCTTCCATCCGGGGGCTGCCACGGCTCAGGATCTTCGTTACAGTCGACCATCAGAATGCTTCGCTCGTACTGATCGGCGACGCGCAGGGCCAAAAAGAATTCGTCCCAACGATCCTCCTGGTTCGGCATTTCAAGCAACACTGTATTGGGGCGCATTCCCCCGATACCATGCGCCTGCATCAACGTCTCGAGACCAACTGACAGCTTCTGCTCCGCTATGACTACCGGGAACGCGCCAAGGCTTTCCTCGTGAATGAATTTGCGCAGTCGCTTTTCCGCATCCCGACGTCGTCCAATTCTGTTCTCGATTGCTTCCGGCATCAGCTGCGCAAGCGTCAGGATACCGTGACCACCGGCTATCCAGTGCGAATACTCGGCAAGATGGCAGCGATTCCAGGCACTACCGGACAGGGCAATGATTGCGGGTCGCCAGTTCTTCGGATGAAAGTACTCTCTCTCCAGGTCCAGGAGTGCTTTGCGTGCTCGTTCAAACGCCACGCCGCTACCAATATCTCCCCAGCGCGCGATTATTTCTGCACGGCTAATCAGAAAATAGAGCGCACCAATGAAGCCGACAGAGACGATTGCCCAAAGCGGATTCATTAACAACATGACAATGCCGCAACCGATTGCGCCGGCGAGAGCCAGGGACCAGTGACTATAGCGGAACTGCGGACGATAGCTTGGATTCTTGCTGATGCCCTCGTAAAAACAGGCAAGGTTCAGCGTGCCATACGTCACCATGAAGAACATGGTGATGATTGGGGCTATCGCATCAAGATCACCCAGCATCACGCCTGACTGGGCAATGGCAAAAGTCAGCACCGTAGCGCGGCGCGGTTCATGGGATCGACCACTGCCTTTGGCGAAGAACCGTGCAGGCTTGAAAATATCATCCCTGCCAAAGGCCTGGAGGATTCGCGGTGCGCCCATCATGCTGCCCAGGGCCGAAGACAGGGTCGCTGCAAAAATGCCGGCAGTGATCAACATCGGCGATACCGACAACGTCTTGACGACCAGTGAGTCGGTCAGCAGCGCATCACGTGTTGCTGACGCGGCCAGCGTTAATGCCATCGCTGTATAGATAACGGCGGTGACCGCGATCGCGGCGATGGTGCCGGAAGGAATCGACCTGCCCGGATCCTTCAGATCGCCGGACATGTTAGCGCCGGCCATGATTCCCGTAACCGCCGGGAAAAACAACGCGAACATCGTGAACTGGGATTCACCTGGCAAATACGCAGGACCGCTGTTGGCAACCAGGTTTGCCAGGGACGCCTGCGGAATGGCGCCGGCGAAAAACGCGAGCATGGAGAGTCCGAGCACCGCCAGGATGCCGTATTGTAGTTTGATGGTCCAACCAGCGCCCACAAAGACGGAGACGAACGTGATCACGTTGACGATCGTTGCGATTTGTCGAAACGACATGCCAGATTCCGGAAACGCCGCAACAAATGCTTCGGTAAAGCCGATGACGTACATGGAAACGGACACGGCCTGTGCGAGGAAGAGCACGATACCAATGACGCCTCCGAATTCGACGCCGAGGCTTCGGCTGATCAGGAAGTAGGCGCCACCGCCCTTGATGCGTGTGTTGGTCGCAATTGCAGAGAGCGAAAAGGCGGTCAGCAACGTGATCAACTTTGCGCCGAGCACGATCGCGAGACCGTGCCAGATACCGGCATTGCCGACAACCTGCCCGAATCGCAAAAACATGATTACGCCAAGAATGGTCAGTACACATGGCGTAAAGACGCCACCGACCGTGCCAAACTTGACTGGTGCTTTATCTGTGTCCAACGTTCAACCTTAGCCGTCGATATGTGGCAAAAACCCCGCCTGCTGCGGGCGGGGGATTATAGGTAAAAACGCTTCGATTAGTAGCTTTTTGTGGACCGCCGAACCAGGACAACGCCACGGCACAGTCCATTGTTCCAGCTAGAATCGGTAGGCGAGCCCGAAGCCAATAAAAAGGTCGGGTGCCTGGCTGTTCAAGCCAACGCCTGCATGAACGTCGAGTTGCATATCGTTGCGCGGCAGATACGCGATACCACCATTGAGGGTATTTTCCGGGCCGCTCTTTCCACCGTATTTACCGAAGTATTCGACGTAGGCGCTCGTTTCGCCGCTTATGGGAAAACCGAGCCCGATTGCATTTCCCAGTGTCACATCGCCATCTACCTCGCTCAGGAGCAGCGTGCCAAACCAGTCAAGGCCTGCTCCATAGGCCCAAAATGCACCAAGCGTGGGGTCCACGCCGTCGCTGGTGAAATCCCGGTCACCCGTGGGCAGGGAAACACCCGCAAACAATGCCAATGGAACTGTCGCACCGGGAGCCGTCACCTGGCGTTTAACGCCGACGCTAAGGTCATTGGAACCGTGTGTATTTTGATTTCCTTCCTCGCGCCACGACCACCCCGACCAGTTCAGCTGCAATTCATAATCTCCAACGAGTCCGATTCGGACAAGAGCAAATGGCAGCGTGTGATCATCAAGGTCGAACGAGCCGCCGTCGTGTGTATATCGATAGCCAGATTCAATCTGCAGGACGCCAGGAGATAGCACAACCGGTGATGAGCTAAAGCCCGGTCGCTCAGCGATGATAGTCGTGCCACCCTGTGCATATGACACAGACATGGCAAACTGAAACATTGCGACACCTGATAAGAATACTAACCTCTTCACAAACATTTTCCTTTTTAATGGTTCCGGACGTTATCCACGAAAGACAGATTACTACCCCGAATGTCCGGCTGACTGATTCGGATTGAACCGCTGTGCAGGGAACGGCTTACCTGACACTTCAGGATTGCCGGTGACCGTGACTATCCGCTGGTAATTGCCAATTGCCATCGCATGCCGGGTCCATGCGGCCCGTAGCAATACTGAATGACGACAGGGAAAGTTCAGCAGACGTAGTTGCTCGCGGTGCGCACCGCGCCTGGACGGTGGCGATTCTAGCAGGTTGCAGGACTTACAAGTCTATTATCCACGGAGCGGGACGCGGGGGTTCAGCGGGTGCCGCGGGGCGGGGCTAGGGCTCATAGATGACGAAATTCTTCTTTGTCGGTTCGACGACTTCCCAGGTACCTTTAAACCCCCTGGGGATCACGAAACTGTCACCAGCCTTGACCGTCGTCGAGTGACCGGCATGATCGGTAATGATACTTTTGCCCTCCAGGATCTCGCATGTCTCCTCTTCGGTGTACGAAATGTTCCATTTGCCCGTGTCGCTATGCCAGACGCCAACGAAAAACTTGTTGGAAGGATCGGTGTATTGCATCCAGACCGTCTGCTTCGGATTTCCGGCCACCAACTTCTC
>JAHEFD010000031.1:27925-29999 GCA_024640345.1 Woeseiaceae bacterium | reverse complement strand
CTCCAAGCAACTTCTCAAGCGCCAGCACGTAGCCGTGCTCGTTACACATCATGGACACATAGTCGAGGCGATCCATGTAACCGATGCTCTGGTTGTATGGCTTGGACTCGGCGAGCTTTTCGGTACCACGATGCAACAACCCGACATGCGGATCTGCTTTTTGGATTACCTCACCGTCCATTTCGAGAATCAGGCGCAACACACCGTGGGCCGCGGGATGCTGCGGACCAAAGTTCATTGTGAAATTCTGAATCTCAGCCATCTTTTGCCGTGTCCTTCAGATCAGCCGAGTAGCGATTGTCATTACGGATCACGCGAGGTACCAGCGTGCGGTCTTCTATGCTGACCGGCTGATAGACAACCCGCCCTTTGTCAGCGTCATAACTGACTTCGACGTTACCCGACAACGGGAAATCCTTGCGAAACGGATGACCTATAAAACCGTAATCAGTCATGATTCGACGGAGATCGGGATGCCCCTCGAACAGAATGCCGAACATGTCGAATGCTTCGCGTTCAAACCAGTTCGCAGAGTTCCAGATCGCGACGACGGACGGCACGATCGGCGGATTTCCGTCGCCCGTGAAAACGCGGAGCCTGAGTCGCGTATTATTCGCAACCGACATCAGGTGATAGACAACTGCAAATCTGCGGGGGTTAAACGTGTCGCTCTCGTCCAGGATGACGGGCTTGCGCTCGACCCCACGACTAAAGCCGCTATCTGTCGCCGTGTTTGTTGTCCATTCAACTTCACCGTAGGTCAGGTAATCGACGCCGCAGACATCGATTAGCTGGTCAATGCCAAAATCGGACTCGTCACGCAGCGCAGTGCCGACCTCGAGCAGGTCTTCCTTCCCTACTTCGTAGGTCAGTTCGCCACACGTGGACGGCACGCGGCAAACGATGTCGCCGAAGCGCGCTTCTAGCCGAGCAGCTAATGTCTCGTGGGAAGTGGTCATTGGTTCTGGTCTTTACCTGGCAATGGTGCTCGTGCGTCGAATTTTCTTCTGCAGCTGTATGAGCCCGTAAATCAGTGCTTCTGCCGTCGGCGGGCATCCGGGCACGTAGACATCGACCGGCACAACCCGGTCGCAGCCCCGCACAACGGAGTAGGAATAGTGGTAATAACCGCCACCGTTGGCACAGGACCCCATGGACACAACCCAGCGAGGTTCTGGCATCTGGTCATAAACCTTCCTTAATGCAGGAGCCATTTTGTTGCAGAGCGTGCCTGCGACGATCATCACATCCGATTGCCGCGGGCTGGGTCGAAATATTATCCCGAAGCGATCAAGATCATAGCGAGCCGCACCTGCCTGCATCATTTCCACGGCACAGCAGGCAAGCCCGAACGTCATCGGCCACATAGAACCGGTTCGAGCCCAGTTCATAACAGTGTCAACGCTCGATACTACGAAACCTTTCTTCTGCAGGCTGACAGCGCCGTCGGTCGACTCACTCTCAACCACGGGCTCTGCTGCATTGCTCAGTCCCACTCCAGGGCCCCCTTTTTCCATTCGTAGATGAAGCCGACAACCAGTATCGCGATAAAGATTCCCATCGCGATCAAACCGAATGTGCCGACAACGTCGAGAGAAACCGCCCATGGAAACAGGAATGCGATTTCAAGGTCGAAAATGATAAATAGTATTGCGACGAGGTAGTAACGCACATCGAACTTCATTCTCGATTCGTCGAAAGCCTCGAATCCACACTCATAAGGGGACAGCTTTTCATCGTCCTTGCTGCCGCTTCCAAACAGGAAACCGAGCACGAGCAGCAGCACACCGATTCCGGCGGCAACTCCGAGGAATATCAGAATCGGCACGTAATTTTGCAGCATCTTGGAAGGTCTGGTTTTTTTGTGGCTTCGGGACCTGAATTAGCGCGCAATTGTATCAGGGTGACTCACCGAGATAACACCCCTAATCGGCCCTCCTTGCGATTTTTTCCTTTCGGAATGTACGAATGTTTTGCAGGACGAAATGCTATCGGCGGTGGAGAGCAGGATCGCCCGTGCAATGGGCCAGGCGGCCCGCAATAGCAGTGACAGAGGGCCTTTGTCGTGCCGATC
>JAHEFD010000031.1:0-27825 GCA_024640345.1 Woeseiaceae bacterium | reverse complement strand
CCCCTTTTCCTGTTGGTGCCGATGGCCGGACTCGAACCGGCACAGCTTGCGCTACTGCCCCCTCAAGACAGCGTGTCTACCAATTCCACCACATCGGCTAGTCTGTTTGGCCTGCCCCTATTCTTCGGGAGTCGGCTCGTCTGCCGTTACATCCGTATCCAGGGCCGGTACTGCGACATCGTTAGCCGGTGTCTCTCCGACGTCTTCCAGCGCCGGCACTGCATCGCCTGCTGCCGGCGCAGCCGATTCCTGTTGCTCGATCACGGACGCCGGCATGTCTTCGATAAGGCTTTCAGGAGACCCGGACCGCTGGCTACTGATGTAGGCAAGCGTCAGGCTGGTCGCAAAGAACGCCGTCGCGAGGACAGCGGTCGCCCTGGAAAAAAAGCTGGTCGATCCTCGTGAGCCAAATACCGTGCCCGATGCGCCAGATCCGAAAGCCGCGCCAGCATCCGCGCCTTTTCCGCGCTGGATCAATACGAGCCCGATGATGGCAAGCGCAATCAGCGTGTGAATGATCAAAATCGTTGTTTGCATTCTATCCATTATTACCTCAACCCAGCGTCGCAGCTGCTTCTGCAATCGCCAAAAAATCTGCTGATTTCAGTGACGCCCCACCAATCAGGCCGCCATCAATATCCGGCTTCGAAAAAAGACCGGCTGCATTGTCGCCTTTTACACTGCCGCCATACAGTATTTTCACACCTTCAGCGACGCTCTCGCTTCTCGCTTCCAGCGCAGCCCTGATGTGCCGGTGCACGTCCTGCGCCTGTTCGGGGCTGGCTGTCATTCCGGTCCCGATGGCCCAAACGGGCTCATAAGCAATAACAGCGTTTACAAATGAGTCCACTCCGGACAAATTCAAGACGGCTCCCAATTGCTCGTCGATGACAGCTTCTGTTTCACCTGCCTCCCGATCCGCCAGCGTCTCACCGACGCAGAGAATCGGAACGAGCCCCGTGTCCAGGACCGCCTGAAACTTGGCAGCCACTATCTCGCTGGTCTCACCCATCATTGCGCGGCGCTCAGAATGGCCAACGATCACGTACTTGCAGCCGACATCACGCAACATCGAAGCGGCTGTTTCACCAGTATAGGCACCAGATTGAAACTGCGACACATTCTGCGAACCGAGCGCTACGCGGCTTCCAGCAAGCTTTTCAGCTACCGCTGAAAGATAGGGAAACGGCGGACAAACCAACAGCTCCACTGACTCGGAGGGCGGTGCATTGGCAATAATTCCGGCCACAAGCGCATCATTGGCGGCAGTGCTGCCATTCATCTTCCAATTTCCGGCGACCAGGTAACCGCGCATTTGTTGAATCCGTAAGGGTGAAAAAGCGCGCAAGGATACCGAGCCATACGGACCAACGCAATGGCGGAACCTGTGGATGGCACCTCTTTTTAGGTCAGGTCGATGCCTCAGCGACGACCGCGGCCAGTCTTTCCGCAAGGGAGATCACCTGATGCCTGTTTTCCCCCTCCACCATGACTCGTATCACGGGCTCGGTTCCGGACGCCCGTAAAACCACTCTTCCCGTCTGCGCAAGCTCCGATTCCGCCCGGCTGACGGCATCCCTGATCTCGGGGACCTGGCCCGGATCCAGCTTCCCGCTCGTCCGGACATTGACCATCGTCTGGGGGTAGCGGGCCATGCCAGAGGTTAGCTCAGACAGCTTCTTGCCAGTTCGACCCATTATCGCCAATATCTGCAATGCACTGACCAGCCCGTCACCAGTGGTCGTCTTGTCCAGGCAGATCATGTGCCCCGAAGTTTCGCCTCCGATCGTTCCGCCCCGTTCACGCAGTGCTTCGAGGACGTAGCGATCTCCCACGGCCGCGCGACAAAATTCGATGTCATGGCGTCGCAGGGCGTGCTCCAGGCCCAGGTTGCTCATAACGGTGCCTACGACCGGCCCCTTCAGCAATCCATCCGCCTTTCTCGAGGTGGCCAATACGTAAAGCAGCTGGTCGCCATCGACAGTCTCGCCAAGCTCGTCGACCATAACCACGCGATCGCCATCACCATCCAGCGCAATACCAACAGCCGCATCGGCTGCAACCACTGTCTTTTGCAGCAATTCCGGCTGCATTGACCCGCAACCATCATTGATATTACGTCCATTTGGCGAACAGCCGATCGTGATGACTTCGGCGCCCAGCTCGTTGAGTGTGCGCGGACCGACCTTGTACCCCGCCCCGTTGGCGCCATCGAAGACGATCTTCATTCCATTCAAATTAAGATCTTCGGGAAAGGTTGAGATGCAGAACTCCTGGTATCGGGACCTCGCGGTATCAATTCTTTTAGCCTGCCCTAACTTGCCGGACGATAATGTGATCGCCGGCTGCTCCAGCAGTGCCTCGATTTTCTCCTCAACATCGTCAGACAATTTCGCCCCGTCGGCATCGAAAAATTTGATGCCGTTGTCCGAGTAGACATTGTGGGACGCACTGATAACGACACCGAGATTCGCTTTGAATACCTGCGTCAGGTTGGCGATGCCAGGCGTCGGCAACGGACCGAGCAAGAGGACATCCGCACCAGCTGCAATAAATCCTGCTTCAAGCGCCGACTCGAACATGTAACCGGAAACTCGCGTGTCCTTGCCAATCAGCACCGTGCCACCTTCCGGTACGAGTACCTGTGCGGCAGCACTAGCCAACCGAAGCGCAAACTCAGCACTCATCGGGTCATCTCCGACAGTGCCCCTGACGCCATCCGTGCCAAAATATTTCCTGCTCATAACGCCCTATCCAAAGCCATTTACCGCACCTAATACTTTCAACGCATCGACTGTTTCGGCAACATCATGCGTCCTGACAATATTCGCGCCTTTCTCAACAGCGATGATCGCCGCAGCGACACCCGCGGCCATCCGGTGTTCGGCGGTTTTGCCGCTCAAATTGCCGAGGGTTCGCTTGCGCGACAAGCCTACCAGCAAAGGCAAGCCCAGTTCCGCGAATTGATTCAACTTCGCGAGAATTTCGAGATTGTGGTCGTCATTTTTGCCGAAGCCAAACCCCGGATCGACAACCAGTCGGTCCCGGCCAATTCCGGCAGACAGGCAGCTCTGAACTCGCTCAGCAAGGAAATCAATGATATCCGCCGGGAGTCGCTCGTAAACGGGCGCCTCCTGCATGTTTTGCGGCGAACCCTTCATGTGCATCAGGCAAACTGCCACCCTCGCCTCAACGGCAGCATCGATCGCGCCTTCCAGGCGAAGCGCAAATATATCGTTGATCATGGAGGCTCCGGCACCCACCGCGAACCGCATAACCTCGGGTTTGCTGGTATCGATGGATACCGGAACATCGAACCGTGTCGTTATCCCCTCGATGACCGGCATGATCCTGTCCAGCTCTTCCTGCAACGGTGTTTCGCGGGCGCCGGGACGGGTCGATTCTCCACCCACATCGATAAGATCCGCACCCTCATCAATCATCGTTGCAGCCTGCCTCAATGCATCGTCTACATTGAGAAAGCAACCACCATCAGAGAATGAATCCGGCGTTACGTTCAGAATCCCCATGACTTGCGGCCGGTCGAGATCGATCAGATATTTGCCTGCCTGGAGTTTCATAATCGCATCAGAGCGTATTCTGCTATTGGTCGTAAATTCGAATGCCCGGAAAATAAAACGGCAGCACAATGGCTGCCGTTCGATTCTGGTTCACCGCGGGTTCCTAGTGTTCGCTGGCGGGACCGCCAATAGGTTTTACCGCGTCAGGACCGCCCTTTTTACTCTTTTTCGCCGGCGGCGAGTCATCTGAATCATCCCAGTCGGCAGGCGGTCTCGGATCCCGGCCTTCCATGATGTCCTTGACCTGCACCTGGTCGATCGTCTCGTACTTCATCAGCGCCTTCGCCATGGCATGGAGCTTACTTTCATTTTCCTTCAGCAGGTTTTCTGCACGGGTGTAATTCCTGTCGATAATCTTGCGAACTTCCTCATCAATCGTATGACTGGTGAGATCAGAAACCTGCTTGTGGGATGTGACGGACCGGCCGAGGAATACCTCGCCATCGTCTTCGCTGTAGGTTAACGGCCCCAGCTTTTCCGACAATCCCCACTTTGTCACCATGTTGCGAGCGATTTCCGTCGCACGTTCAATATCGTTGGACGCGCCGGTCGTCACGTGATCGGTACCGAGTGTCATTTCTTCGGCAATTCGACCGCCAAACAAGGTTGAGATATTGCTCTCCAGCGCCGATTTGGAAATGCTGTATTTGTCCTCTTCCGGCAAGTACATCGTCACACCCAATGCCCTGCCACGCGGGATGATCGTAACCTTGTACACAGGGTCATGATCCGGAACACAATAACCAACGATCGCGTGACCTGCTTCGTGATAGGCGGTGTTGAGCTTTTCCTTCTCGCTCATCACCATCGAGCGCCGCTCCGCACCCATCATGATCTTGTCCTTCGCCTTTTCGAACTCGTCCATGCTAACGACACGCTTGTTCGACCTGGCAGCAAAAAGCGCCGCCTCGTTCACGAGGTTCGCAAGATCCGCACCTGAAAACCCTGGTGTACCGCGAGCAATTACGCTCGGCACTACATCATCATCGAGCGGTACTTTGCGCATGTGCACCTTGAGAATCTGCTCGCGCCCGCGAATATCCGGCAGCGGTACGACCACCTGTCGATCGAATCGACCCGGTCGTAGCAAGGCCGGATCCAGTACGTCAGGCCGGTTGGTTGCCGCGATAACAATGATTCCCTCGCTGCCCTCGAAACCGTCCATTTCAACAAGCATCTGGTTGAGTGTTTGTTCGCGCTCATCGTGCCCACCGCCGAGCCCGGCACCACGGTGTCGCCCTACGGCATCCAGCTCGTCGATGAAGATAATGCAGGGCGCCTGTTTCTTCGCCTGATCAAACATGTCCCTTACGCGAGATGCGCCTACACCAACAAACATCTCGACAAAATCAGAGCCCGAAATGGTGAAAAACGGCACTTTTGCTTCGCCGGCGATAGCCCGCGCCAGCAATGTCTTACCGGTGCCAGGAGGGCCGACCATCAGGACACCTTTAGGGATCTTGCCGCCAAGTCGCTGGAATTTGCTTGGGTCCTTGAGAAAATCAACGATTTCACTGACTTCCTGCTTCGCCTCTTCGATGCCGGCAACATCGGCAAATGTCACGCCTACCTGGTCTTCTCCGAGCAGACGCGCCTTGCTTTTGCCAAAGGACATGGCGCCTCGTCCACCGCCACCGCCCTGCATCTGGCGCATGAAATAGATCCAGACACCAATCAGAAGCAGGATGGGGAAAGAGCTCATCAGGAGCTGACCGATAATGCTTTGTGATTCGGGCTCCTGGGCGGTGAACTGAACACCGTTGTCTTCGAGAATTCCGATCAGCGTGTTGTTGTCGGTCTCCGGACTGATTGTGTAGTACTGCAACGGCTCACGATTTCCGAAGTTGATACGCTCGCCGACAAACTCGACCCGGCTAACCTCGCCTGACCGTACGTTTTGCAGGAACTCCGAATAGTCTTCTTTGACCGGGCCTTGCCCACTGACGCCACTCAGGCCCTGAACAACCGACAGGAGCACCACAATGATGACGATGAATACGAGGATATTTTTAGTTAAATCATTCACTTAAGATCTACTGCTCCGACTGCTGATTTTAGACTCTGTCTAATTTTTAGACACTACTATAGTTGATAGTTTCTCGCCACAAGGTAAATCTCACTACTGCCGGCCCGTGACGCCCTGGGTTTCATCGCTTTCACCCTTTCAAAGGACTTCCGGGCATCGGCGATAAAAGCATCCGTGCCCTCACCCTGGAACACTTTGCAGACGAAATTACCTTTCCGCCCAAGCGTTTTACGCGCGAGGTCCAGAGCCAATTCCGCCAGGTACATCGACCTGGGCTGATCTACCGCCTTGGTTCCCGTGATATTGGGTGCCATATCGCTCATTACAAGATCAGCACCCTGGCCACCCAGCAGGCCCAGCAAGTGCTCAAAAACATCGTCCTCGGTAAAGTCCCCCTGGATGAACTCGACCCCCGCCAGGCTATCCATTGGCAACAAATCGAGGGCAATAATGCGCGCACGCCCTTTAAGGCGCTCAGCGACGTACTGGCTCCAACCGCCCGGCGCCGCGCCAAGATCGATACATGTCATATCCGGCCGCAGAATCGCTTCCTTTTCAGCAATCTGCTCCAGCTTGTACACGGCCCTTGACCGCCAGCCATCCCGCCTCGCCATCTGGACGTAAGGGTCCTTTTCCTGGCGTTTCCGCCATGACGCGCTGCTGGGTCTCGATTTACTCATTTGTTCCGGACCTCTGCCAAGCTACAATTCGCGCCTATGAAAATCTCTGAACCTCAGAAAAAGTTTCTTCGAGGCCTCGGCCACCAGCTGAAGCCCGTCATTACCGTGGGCGATGCAGGATTATCGGATTCCCTCATCAAGGAATTCTCGTCCACGATCGATCACCATGAACTGATCAAAGTCAGGATACGAGCCGGCGATCGGGAAACCCGCGACCGAATCATCAGCGAACTGTGCCAAAGGGAGTCGGCGAACCTGGTCACCCGCATCGGCAATGTTGCACTGGTCTATCGACGCAACGATGACAAACCGAAAATTCCGCTGCCGCTGGATTGAACACGCAGTCGTTAAACGTAGCTTACCTCGATAATTTCGAAATGCTTGTCCCCACCCGGAGCGGCAAAAGATATCTCATCGCCCTCATCTTTTCCGATTAACGCCCGCGCAATCGGAGAGGTATATGAGATCAGGCCCGAACCGATATCGGCTTCATCTTCGCCCACGATTCTGTAGGTGATTTCCTTATCCGTCTGAACGTCCAGAAGCTGGACAGTTGCACCGAAAACAACTTTCCCTCGTGCGTCGACCGTCGTGACATCGATTACCTGAATGTGAGAGAGCTTGCTCTCTATCTCCTTGATACGGCCCTCGATAAATCCCTGCTGCTCCTTCGCCGCGTGATACTCGGCATTCTCTTTAAGATCGCCGTGCGCCCTGGCTTCGGCAATCGCCTGTATTACTTGTGGCCGGTCTTCCGACTTCAGTTTCTTCAGTTCATCTCGCAGCAACTCTGCACCACGTACCGTCATAGGCACTTTATTCATGCCGCTGCCTCTTTGTGCAAATCCTGCAAACGATTAACGTCGCTGTCATCGAGGTGCTCGAGCGCTTTACATGTTGCAATCGCAGCACCGATCGTCGTGTAGTAAGTAACATTGGTTCTCACCGCCTCTCCGCGAATGGAAAGTGATTCCCGAATCGCCTTCTTACCTTCCGTCGTGTTGACGATTAATGAAATTTCACGATTCTTTATCATGTCCACAATATGCGGCCGCCCCTCACGAACCTTGTTAACGCTGCTGCATTCGACGCCGGCTCTCCTCAGGAACTCTGCGGTGCCATGCGTCGCGACGATATCAAAGCCGCGAGCCCGTAAGATGTTGGCAAGTTCGAGGGCGCCGGTTTTGTCCCGGTCGCGAACGCTAAGCAACGCGAGTCCCTCGGTGGGCAATACGACGCCCGATGCCAGCTGCGCTTTCGCGTAGGCTTCACCAAATGAGCGACCAACGCCCATCACCTCGCCCGTCGATTTCATTTCCGGTCCCAGGATTGGATCCGCGCCGGCAAATTTGATGAAAGGAAAGACTGCTTCCTTCACCGAAAAATAGGACGGAATACGCTGGTTGACGACACCCTGACTCTCAAGAGTTTCCCCGACCATAACACGAGCCGCAATTTTCGCGAGCGGGATGCCGGTCGCCTTTGAAACGAAAGGCACAGTTCGCGATGCCCTCGGATTCACCTCGAGCAGGTACACAATATTATTCTGAATCGCAAATTGCGTATTCATCAGACCGATAACTTTCAGACCGTTTGCAAGCCTGGTCACCTGTTCAATCAGGACCTGCTGCAGCTCGTCACTGAGGCTAAATGGCGGAATCGAACAGCCCGAGTCACCAGAATGCACGCCAGCCTGTTCGACGTGTTCCATGATGCCACCGATCAGAATTCTTTCGCCGTCACATATCGCGTCAACATCGACTTCAATTGCCAGGTCGAGAAACCGGTCCAGCAAGACAGGACTATCGTTGGATACACCGATTGCCGCCTCCATGTAGGCCGCCAGGTCCTCTTCGCCGTGCACGATTTCCATCGCGCGACCGCCAAGCACATAAGACGGACGAACAACCAGCGGGTATCCGACATCCGCCCCCATGCGGACCGCCTCTTCCGCATTTCGCGCAGTCCGGTTTGGCGGTTGTTTCAGCGCAAGGTGCTCGACCAGCTTCTGGAAACGCTCACGATCCTCGGCCAGGTCAATTGAATCCGGCGACGTACCGATAATTGGCGCACCCGCGGCCTCCAGCGCGCGCGCCAGCTTCAACGGTGTCTGGCCGCCATATTGAACGATTACGCCCTTGGGTTTTTCCTTCTCGATAATCTCCATCACGTCCTCGAACGTGAGTGATTCGAAATACAGACGGTCCGATGTGTCGTAGTCCGTCGACACGGTTTCCGGATTGCAATTGACCATGATCGTTTCGTAACCCGATTCGCGCAGCGCAAGAGCCGCGTGCACGCAGCAATAATCGAATTCGATTCCCTGTCCAATTCGGTTCGGGCCTCCTCCAAGGATCATTATTTTATCCCTGTCGCTCGGCTCCGCTTCGCATTCTTCTTCGTACGTTGAATACAGATAAGCCGTCTTCGTTGCGAACTCAGCGGCGCAGGTATCGACTCTCTTGAACACCGGCCGGACCTTGGCGCTTATACGGCGCTGGCGAACAACCTGCTCCTTCACCTTCAGCAAATCAGCAAGCCGCGCATCGGAGAAACCCTTGCGCTTGAGTTGCCGGATTCGAGTGGCGTCGAGCGCGTCCACTCCTCCTGCCCTGATGCGTTTCTCTTCGTCGACCAGGTCTGCTATCTGTGCCAAAAACCACGGATCGATGCCTGTGAGCTCCACCACATCCTCGACGGTAAACCCCTGGCGCAGTGCATCGGCTGCATAAAAAAGCCTGTTCGCTCCAGGCAAACGCAATTCCTGGCAAAGCATATCCCTGTCGTCTTCCTCGACGATGGTATGCGCAATTTCGTCCAGTCCGTTCACACCTGTTTCCAGGCCGCGAAGTGCTTTTTGCAGAGATTCCTGGAAAGTGCGACCAATCGCCATTACTTCGCCAACCGACTTCATTTGGGTGGTCAGTCGATCGACGGCGCCGGGAAACTTCTCGAAAGTAAATCGCGGTATCTTGGTCACGACATAATCGATTGCAGGCTCGAATGAAGCCGGAGTGATTCCGCCGGTGATTTCGTTCTTGAGCTCATCCAGCGTGTAGCCAATCGCCAGTTTTGCCGCGACTTTCGCAATCGGAAATCCTGTCGCTTTGGAAGCCAGGGCTGAAGAGCGCGAAACCCTGGGATTCATTTCAATAACCAGCAACCGACCATCTTCGGGATTCACGGCAAACTGGACATTGGAGCCACCCGTCTCAACGCCAATCTTTCGCAGAACATCAATGGATGCATTTCGCATCCGCTGGTATTCCTTGTCAGTCAGGGTCTGCGCAGGGGCAACCGTGATCGAATCACCTGTATGCACGCCCATCGGGTCCAGGTTCTCGATGGAGCACACGATGATGCAGTTGTCCTTCCTGTCCCTGACGACTTCCATCTCGAATTCTTTCCAGCCGATCACCGACTCCTCGAGCAACACCTCGGTTGTCGGCGACATTTCCAGACCATGCTCGACGATTCGCTTGAATTCTTCCTGGTTGTAAGCGATTCCTCCGCCAGTACCACCCATCGTGAATGACGGCCGGATAATCGTCGGGTAACCGACATTGACCTGCTTCTCGATTGCTTCTTCCATCGAATGTGCGATTTCAGCTTTTGGCACTTCGAGTCCAATCTCGCCCATCGCCTGCCGAAACAGCTCGCGATCCTCAGCCATATCTATTGCTTCGCGCGATGCAGCGATGAGTTCAACCTTGTATTTCTCGAGGACGCCTTCGCGCACGAGATCCAGGGCACAGTTCAGTCCTGTCTGCCCACCCATCGTGGGTAACAGCGCGTCCGGCCGCTCTTTGGCGATCACCTGCTCCAGCACCTTCCAGTGAACCGGTTCAATGTAAACGGCGTCAGCGGTTTCCGGATCCGTCATGATCGTGGCAGGATTTGAATTGACCAGGATGACCCGGTAACCCTCTTCCTTGAGCGCCTTGCAGGCCTGGGCACCGGAGTAGTCAAACTCGCAGGCCTGGCCAATAACGATCGGACCTGCACCAATGATCAGGACACTGTCTATATCTGTGCGTTTGGGCATGCGATTCGTCCGGGGCTGGTCCGAGTGTAATTATTTACTTTAATAAACAACAGTAACTATATGTTTTAAAACTATATTGCGACTGTGTTCTGACTGGTATTTCGTTTGTACTCATCCATGTCAGTGATGAATTTTTCGAACAGGTAAAGAACATCGTGAGGTCCGGGACTCGCTTCCGGATGCCCCTGAAAGCTATAGGCCGGTCGATCCTTGCAGGCGATGCCCTGCAACGTGTCATCGAAAAGGGACCGATGAGTAATCATCACGTCATCAGGCAGCGAATCCGGATCCACTGCAAAACCGTGATTCTGGCTGGTGATCATCACCCGCCCGCTGGCCAGGTCCTGGACCGGGTGATTGGCGCCATGGTGGCCGAATTTCATCTTCATGGTCTTCGCGCCTGCAGCCAGCGCCAGTAGCTGGTGACCGAGGCAAATGCCAAACACCGGCACGGACGATTGCAGAAGCTCCCTGATCGCAGCGATTGCATAATCACAGGGCTCAGGGTCCCCTGGGCCGTTAGAGAGAAATATGCCGTCCGGCGCCAGCGCGAGGACATCGGCGGCAGAAGTTGTCGCCGGCACAACCGTCATACGGCATTCGAGATCCGAAAGGATGCGCAGGATGTTTCTCTTGATGCCAAAATCGTAGGCGACAACATGGTAGGGCGCGATTCTTCGACTCATCACGCGGCCTTTAAGAGAAAAATTGCTGCCCTGGCACCATTGATATGCCTTGTCGGTTGTGACGAACCTGGCAAGATCCATTCCAGCGATACCCGGGAACTTGTTAGCGTGCTGCACCGCTATTTCGGGTTTGACGTCGCCCGTCATTATGCAACCCGATTGAGCGCCCTTTTCCCGCAGTATTCTTGTCAGCTTTCGCGTATCGATATCGGCAATCGCTACGGTGTTGCCGGCGACGAGGAAATCGGAAAAACTGCGCTCGGAACGCCAACTGCTGGCGATCATGGAACTGTCCCGAATCACTAGGCCGGATGCATGGACGCGCGAAGACTCCATGTCATCGCTGTTCGTGCCTGTATTGCCAATGTGGGGGTAAGTCAGCGTGACTATCTGGCGGCAGTAGGACGGATCCGTCAGGATTTCCTGGTAGCCGGTCATCGCCGTATTGAATACGACTTCGCCGATAGTTTTGCCATCAGCGCCGACAGATACGCCGCGGAAGATAGTCCCGTCTTGCAAAGCCAGAACAGCGGGCGTACTCAACAGCGATCCTTAAGTTTCAATGGCGCTAAGCCAGTTAATCCGTACTTTAGATGCACAAAAGCGGAAGGACTTTGCCTTCCGCTTATGAAATCGCCAGCCATTCGGCGACCCGCGACAGTTTACTCAAGCCGAGCCGAATCTGCCAGCCCGATTCGACTCATCGCAGCCTAGCTGATCTTTTCGAAAAAACGTTTGACCGTTTCGAGCCACCCGCCAGCCCTGGGGTTATGCCGATCACCACCGACACTCACGGATTCCTCGAATTTCCGCAGCAACGCCTCCTGTTCGGAGGTCAGATTGACCGGTGTCTCAACGACGACCCTCGCAAAGAGGTCTCCCTTGCGGTGGTCGCGAACCGTAGTCACGCCCTTGCCGCGGAGCCGGAATATCTTGCCGGACTGCGTACCGGACGGCACCTTCAGGGATACCGTGCCATCGAGAGTCGGCAGCTCAACTTCGCCACCCAGGGTTGCCGTTGCAATGCTGATCGGCACTTCGCAGGACAGGTCCGCACCTGCTCGCTCAAAGATCTTGTGCGGTTCAATCCGAATCTCGACGTACAGATCTCCGGGCGGCCCGCCATTTCGTCCGGCCTCACCCTCGCCTGACAGGCGAATTCTGTCTCCGTCATCCACGCCGGCAGGAACTTTGACGTTAAGCGTTTTCGTTTTGGACTTGCGACCTCGGCCGCTGCACGATTTGCACGGATCCTCGATGGTGGTTCCTGCTCCCTTACATGCCGGACAGGTTTGCTGGATGGAGAAGAATCCCTGCTGCATCCTAACCTGGCCAACACCACCACAGGTGGTGCATTTGACCGGGTCGGAGCCTTTTTCAGCACCGCTGCCACCGCATTTGTCACAGGCGACCTGGGTGGGAATATCGATGGTGACCGATTCGCCGCGAACGGCGCGCTCGAGATCGAGCTTTAACTCATAGCCCAGGTCTGCGCCACGAAAGACCTGGCTTGCGCCACGCCGGCCACCGCCGAAAATATCGCCAAAGACATCGCCAAAAATATCGCTGAAGCCCTCGGAACTAAACCCGCCGCCGGCCGGGCCGCCTCGAACACCTTCATGTCCAAAGCGGTCATATGCAGCGCGTTTGTCTGTATCCTTCAGTACTTCGTAGGCTTCCTTTGCCTCCTTGAATTTTTCCTCGGCATTCGCGTCGTCGGTGTTGCGGTCAGGGTGAAACTTCATGGCAAGACGTCGATAAGATTTCTTAATCTCATCCGCTGATGCATCTCTGTTTACGCCGAGAATTTCGTAGTAATCGCGCTTTGCCATGAATGTCGCTTTTTATTATGAACCGGGCGCCAAGAATGGCGCCCGATCCGGTCTGCTAACTGAATACCAGGCCCTAGTCAGACTTGGACTTGGCGTCCTCGTCGACTTCCTCAAACTCGGCATCGACAACATCGTCGCCACTCTTGCCGCCGTCTGCCCCGCCAGAATCTCCGCCTTCAGCTGCCTGCGATTCATAAAGCTTCTGTGCTACTGAAGCCGATACCTCTGCCAGCGCGGCCGTTTTCGACTCGAGCGCGTCCTTGTCACCATCATCAAGTACAGCCTTTAAATCCGAAACGGCATTTTCGACTGCGAGTCGTTCCTCTCCACTGACTTTTTCACCAGCTTCACTGAGTGTCTTCTCGGCCGCGTGAATGAGACCTTCCGCCTGGTTGCGGGCATCTACGCGCTCGCGGAATTTCTTATCTTCCTCGGCATGGCTCTCGGCATCAGCAACCATTTTTTCGATCTCATCGTCCGACAAACCGCTGGACGCTTTGATGACAATGTTCTGGCTCTTGCCAGTTGCCTTGTCTTTCGCCGAAACATTCAAAATGCCATTCGCATCGATATCGAACTTGACTTCAATTTGCGGCATGCCTCTCGGTGCACGCGGGATATCCGTCAGATCAAATCGGCCTAGCGATTTGTTGTCACTCGCCCGCTGCCGCTCACCCTGGAGAACATGGATAGTCACTGCTGTCTGGTCATCCGCAGCCGTCGAAAATATCTGCGTCTCGTTCGCCGGAATCGTCGTGTTCTTGTCGATCAGCGCGGTCATCACCTCGCCTTGTGTTTCGATGCCAAGCGACAATGGCGTAACATCAAGCAACAACACGTCCTTTACGTCGCCTGCAAGAACGCCACCCTGGATGGCGGCACCCAGCGCTACGGCCTCGTCCGGATTCACATCACGACGCGGCTCTTTCCCAAAGAAGTTCTGCACTTCCTCGGCCACCTTCGGCATACGTGTCTGGCCACCGACAAGAATTACGTCATCGATTTCATTCACTTTCAGGCCGGCATCTTTCAAGGCGATTTTGCATGGCTCGATCGTTCTGGCGACCAGCTTCTCGACCAACGACTCGAGTTTTGCCCGGGTCAGCTTGATGCTCAGGTGCTTGGGCCCGGTTGCGTCCGCAGTGATATACGGCAAATTGATTTCTGTCTGCTGCTGCGTAGACAACTCGATTTTCGCTTTTTCCGAAGCTTCCTTCAGACGCTGCATTGCGAGCGGGTCCTTGGTGATATCCACACCGCTCTCTTTCTCAAATTCTGCAGTCAGATAGCCAATGATGCGCATGTCGAAGTCTTCGCCGCCGAGAAACGTATCGCCGTTCGTCGCCAATACTTCGAACTGGTGCTCACCATCCACTTCGGCGATTTCAATTACCGAAATATCGAAGGTGCCACCACCCAGGTCAAAGACAGCGATCTTCGCGTCGCCGCGCTTCTTGTCCATACCGTAAGCGAGCGCCGCTGCTGTCGGTTCGTTAATGATTCGCTTGACATCGAGACCCGCAATCTTGCCCGCGTCTTTCGTCGCCTGGCGCTGCGAATCGTTGAAGTATGCTGGTACGGTTACGACGGCTTCGGTAACAGGCTCGCCAAGATAATCTTCGGCGGTCTTCTTCATTTTCATCAGCACGCGAGCCGAGATCTCCGGTGGCGCCATTGCCTTTCCGTTGGCCTCAACCCAGGCGTCACCGTTGTCGGCTTTGACGATGTTATAGGAGACCATCTCCATATCGCGCTGGACGACGTCATCTTCAAAACGCCTGCCGATCAGTCTCTTGACTGCAAAAAGAGTGTTGCTGGGGTTGGTCACCGCCTGTCGTTTGGCCGACTGGCCAACGAGAACCTCGTTGTTCTTGCTGAAAGCGACGATCGAGGGCGTGGTTCGATCTCCTTCGCTGTTCTCGATTACGCGAGGCTTGCCGCCTTCCATAACCGCAACGCAAGAGTTGGTGGTACCCAGATCGATACCAATAACTTTACCCATGATTTGATTACTCCAATTCGATTAAATGTAAACTAGGCAGTAAGTGGGGACAGCAACCGTTGATTCAAGCGCCTTAGGACCCGAAATTCGTGCTTTTTCGGACTATTTGCTGTCCTCAACCGGTTCCGAGGCCACCACGACCCTGGCGGGGCGCAAAAGCCGGCCATTCAGGGCATACCCCTTCTGAAATACGGTCAGAACGCTGCCGGGTTCGGCATCCGCCGATGGCTGCATTGTCATTGCTTCGTGATGGCTTGGGTCAAACGGCTCGCCCAGCGGATCAATCTCGTCTATACCGAAACGTTCCATCGTCGTCAGGAGCAGCTTCAGCGTAGCCTCGGTACCCTCTCTGAGACTATCGACGGTTGACTCACCTTCCGCTGCCACCGCCATTTCCAGGCTGTCACTGACGGCCAGAAGGTCCGTCGCAAATCGCTCGATAGCGAATTTATGCGCATGCTCGACATCACGCATTGCACGCTTGCGGACATTTTCGAGTTCCGCGGCTGCCCGCAAGTACTTATCCCAGTTTTCGTCAGATTTCGCTTGCAGTTCGGCCAGTTCATCAATGGCGTCGTCGCCCGCCTCGGCGATTGTTTCGACTTCGTCGGTCGCGGCGACTTCCTCGTCAGCGCGATCAGGCTCAGCATTCATCGTATTTAGCTCCGAAATGAACAATATCGGCAGCTATCCAACGCCGCCGAATTTAAAGATGCGGGAATTGTGGGACTCCGCCAGCAAATATCAAGGGCTTGGGCGCAATTTGACGCCCGGATGGTGCCGCAATGACCCAAAAAACCTAATTTTGCGGATTTAGCGTCGATTCCAGCAGGCGCGCCGTAATATCCACGATCGGTACGATACGGTCGTATGCCATTCTGGTCGGCCCGATCACGCCAAGCACGCCGATCTGATCGTTGTCGAGGTGATAGGGGGCCGTGACGATGCTGCAGTCGTCAAGAATCTGGTATCCGGATTCCCGTCCAATGAACACCTGGACGCCATTCGCCTGAATACTCTTGTCCAGCATATTCAGCATGAATCGCTTCCTGGAAAAGGCGTCAAACAGTCGACGGAGCGTATCGATATCTGACATTTCGGCGAAATCCATCAGTTTGGTCTCGCCCGAGAGTTTCAACTCCTCTTTCGGCTTCCCCGCCCCTTCCATTGCGTGCTGCGCCACAGAAATGATGTCGAGCATTGCCTGGTTCATAGAATCCCGGGTTCGCTCCAGGTCATCGATCAGGTTCCGCCGAATATCCTCGAGATCATGCCCGACATAATTCTGATTAATAAAGTTGGCTGCGCGCTGTAATTCGCCAGCTGTGTGCGGCTTTTCAGTATGCAGGACCCGGTTTTGCACTTCACGATCGTTAATGACAAGAATTGCGAGTACGCGATTATCTGACAGCGAGAGGAATTCGATCTGCCGGAGGATTGCCCGCTGACCCTTTGGAATAGTGATCACACCGGCCAGCCTGGTGACATCCGATAGCATGTTCGATACAGAGTCGAGCAACGAACTGGGGTCGCCCGCTTTCTTCTCCAGCTGGGTCTTGAGCCGCTCGATATCTTTCTGTTTTGGCTGCTTGAAACGAATGAGCGAATCGACGAACAGCCGGTATCCCTGGGTTGTCGGAATTCGGCCGGCCGAAGTATGCGGCGCAGCAATGAGTCCCAGTTCTTCGAGGTCCGACATGACATTGCGAATGGTTGCAGGGCTCAGCTCGATACCGGAGTCTCGTGCCAGGGTTCTGCTGCCGACAGGCAGGCCATCCCGAATAAAACGCTGAATAAGAACCTTCAGCAGTTGCTGGGCCCGTTCGTTAGGTAATTGAGGTGTCGATTCTGGCGGCATTCGCACGATCAGGAAGAATAGCCAACTAACGCTCTGTGTTAGTGTGAAACAAAAACGTATCAATGGCTTGGCGGTGGGTCAAGGGTTTGCAACAATCGCCGAACTCGCCTGTTGGACGAGGCTAATCAGCATGCAACGAGATCAGGTCCCGGCATGAATCAGGAATTCAGGATAATCGCGCTTAGCGGCCTTTACGCAGACCCGAGAGTCGCGGAGCCAATGCGTTTGGTGGCCGCCCATTTAACAAAAGCCGGGATAGACGTTATCTCCACGCCGGAACTCGCAGGTGAATTATCCGCACGATCCGTGGACCCGGATGCGCTGCCCCGCGAGGCTGACCTTATAATCGCAGTCGGCGGTGATGGCACGATGCTGCATGCGGCCTCAATGACCGGCGGACTGGATGTGCCCCTGCTTGGCGTAAATCGCGGGCGTCTTGGATTTCTGACTGACGTCTCGCCTGACGAGATGCTGGAGAGCCTGGACCAGGTTCTCGATGGAAAATATACCTGCGAATCACGCTTGCGTCTCGCCGCGACCTTGTCATCCCGCGACGGCAGCAAAAATACTTCGCTGGCACTGAACGACATCGTCTTGCAGCGTCGCGACACCGGCCGCATGCTCGACTTCGAGACACGCATCGCCGGGCGCTACGTCAACACGTACATGGGCGATGGTCTGATCGTTGCAACTCCCACCGGATCGACGGCCTACGCGCTCAGCTGCGGAGGGCCAATCATAGAACCACAGCTTGACGCCATTGTCGTTGTCCCCATTTGCCCCCATACGCTGAGCGTCAGGCCAATTGTCATCCCGGCAAACCAGAAGATCGAGGTAACGCTGCTCGAACGAGACGACACAAACGCCGAAATCAGTGTCGATGGTCATTCGATGGGTGCATTCGGGCCTGAGGATCAATTGTTGATCGAACCATCCGAAAACCGCATTACATTGATTCATCCGCCGGGCTATGATTTTTATGAAATATTGCGCTCCAAGCTCCACTGGGGCCGCGACAGTCGCAAGAGAATATTCGGAGAAAACGCATAAATGCTGACTAGCATCCAGGTCAGAAATTTCGCCATCATCGACCAGGTAGAAATAGAATTCGCACCCGGCATGACGGTGCTGACCGGCGAAACCGGCGCCGGAAAATCCATACTCGTGGATGCCCTTGGCCTTGTTCTTGGCGAACGGGGTGGCAGCGGCCTGGTTCGTTCCGGGGCAAAACGCGCCGAATTCGTTGCCGAGTTCGACTTGCAGAACCTGCCACAGGTCCGCAACTGGCTCGAAGAGCAAATGCTCGACCAGGACGACGAATGCCATGTGCGACGCGTCATTGGCGCGGACGGTCGCTCGCGGTCGTTTATCAATGGCAACAATGTCCCCCTGCAAAGCTCAAAAACGCTTGGCGAAATGCTGCTCGACATCCATGGCCAGCATTTTCATCAATCGCTGGCAAGGCGTGATATTCAGCGAAACCTGCTGGACTATTTTGGCGGCCTCGTCGACCTGGCCGTCGTGACCGGCAATGCGTTTCATACGTGGAAAGAACTGGCCGGAAAGCTGGCTGCGCTGGAGGCGGCAAACAGCGATCGTAGTGCACGACTCGAGTTGCTTCGCTTCCAGATTGGCGAACTCGAATCACTTGATCTGCAACCGGGTGAATTCGCTGCGTTAACGCAAGAGCGAGCAAAGTTACAGAACAGCGGTCGCCTGGCTGAAGGTGTTAGCAACTCGATCGAACTGCTGTTTGATGCTGACCCGACCAACGCCCAGTCACTGGTATCGGAAGCTACACGGACAATCGAATTTCTCGCAACCATCGACAGTTCTCTGGAACCGGCGTTATCGGCGCTAAACGAAGCAAATATTCAGATAACGGAGGCCGCTGATTCACTGCGTCGTTACGGTGATGCGATCGAGATGGATCCAGCACGGCAGGACTGGGTAGAAGAACGGCTGGACGCGGTAAAGAATATTGCCAGGAAACACCGGGTTGAACCGGACGAAATCGCGGAGTTACATTTGCAGCTCAGCGACCAACTCAATGACCTCTTGCATGCAGAGGAACGCGGAGCGGAATTGCGCCAATCCGTAAGCGATGCGGATGCAAGCTACCGCTCGTCGGCAAGCAGGCTTTCTGCGGGTCGCAAGAAAGCGGCGAAAGCATTCTCGGCCGCTGTTACCGAGGCGATGGCAGGACTCGGGATGCCGGGAGGTGTATTTGAAGCCCAGGTGAATCCGCGCGACACGACTGACCCGCGTTCGTCCGGACTGGACGACATCGACTTCCTGATCAGCGCGAATCCCGGCCAACAGCCAATGCCACTGTCGAAAGTCGCCTCCGGTGGCGAGCTTTCAAGAATGAGCCTGGCAATCCAGGTCATTGCGAGCGATGGCAGCGCGATTCCGACCATGGTCTTTGATGAGGTGGACAGCGGCGTTGGCGGTGGAGTTGCAGAAATGGTTGGCATGCGTCTGCGAGACCTGGGACGGACCCGACAGGTCTTTTGCGTTACGCATCTGCCGCAGGTGGCAAGCCTGGGTGACAACCACTTCAGAATAATGAAATTGAGTGACGGAAAATCGACCAGAACCGGCATTACCCGGCTCAACGACAATGAAAGAATCGATGAAATCGCCCGCATGCTTGGTGGCGTGGAAATCACCAAGAGAACAAGGGATCACGCTGCAGAAATGCTGAAATCCGGGCGAGGAAAAAAGTCGAATAACGTGAGCGCCTGATTCGCGAGCGCCCGTACGGCGCCGACGGTTTATTCAGGATCCGTCATCCTTTTTCCGCGGCCGCACATAAAGAACGAGATTGTGATCGACCAGCTCGAAATTGTGCTCATTGGCAATTTTGTGCTGGATTTTCTCAATTTCCTCGTTCGTGAACTCTATGACTTCCCCACTCTCGATGCACACCATGTGATCGTGGTGATCGCCATTGTCCATCTCAAAAACGGAGTGGCCGCCCTCGAAGTTATGCCGAATGACCAGCCCTGCTGCTTCGAATTGCGTCAGGACACGATAGACCGTCGCCAGGCCGATTTCCTCTCCGCCATCCAGCAGCTCGCGATATATGTCTTCAGCGCTCATATGGCGAGTCCCGTTGATTTCCAGGATTTCCATGATCTTTAACCTGGGTAACGTGACCTTAAGGCCGGCTTTGCGTAATTCCTGACGCTGTAACATTAACTGGATCTCATTGAATTCATTACGGATCTGCGACACCTACCGCAGGGCGTGACAAGACGGTATCATGCGCCGCTATTATGACCCAGTTACCCGGGTCGCTCCACAGCGGTTTCCGGCGAATAGCCAGAAAAACTGCACGATCAATTTCAGCGGTTGTCAATTTCTATTATGCGAACACGTCTGCTCACTATCCTGATCCTGTCACTCAGCCTGTTTACCAGCGGCTGCGTGTACCAGGCGGCTCTGTCACAGGGAAACCTGCTGGATCAGGAAGATATCGACCAGGTTGAGGTCGGCATGACCCGTGGCCAGGTACGATTCCTGCTCGGCACGCCGATGATCGATGACCCGTTTCATGAAAACAGGTGGGACTACGTTTACTACCTGCGTCTCGGACGTGATAAATCGTCATTCAAACGCTGGATCTCGATCTATTTCGACGGCGATAACGTATCCGAAATTAACCGGGATCAGGAGTTGAGCGCCGATCTCTGATAGCTAGGAATCTTCGCCCAACCCGCCGTTTACGCCCCCCATAAATTGACCAACCAGCGCCCGTTTGCGCCTGGCTTCACGCGGGTCGATCGCCAGCGGCCTGAGCATTTCAATCCGATCTCCCTCCTTTAGCGGATGATCACGATTGACCGGCCTGCCCCATATCGCTACGGGGACCTCAGCCAGGTGGAGATCCGGGAAACTGTCATAAATACCAGAAAGACTAATCGCCTCATCGCAACTGGTATCTGCGGCTATTTCGACGCTCACGAGTTCCTGACGCTCAGGCAAGCCCAAAACAACCTCGACCCGAATTGCCTTACGCGTCACCATCAAGATGATTCAACGCTTGCCATAAATTTCGGCTGCGCGGCGGGTGAACGCGTCGACAAGTGAATTGCAGGTTTCCTCGAAAAAAGCACCGAACATCAAGTCGACCAAGCGACTCTCAAACTCGAATTCAAGCTGCAGCGATACTTTGCTGCCCGCCTCACCGAGCGACTGAAATGTCCAGCCGCCCGCCAGGTGACGAAAGGGACCGCCCAGCAATTCAAGCTCGATCGACTCATTCTCCCTGAGCGTGTTGCGCGTCGTGAATGTCTTGCTCACCGCGCCTTTGTGAAGTTCGAGTGTCGCCTCCACCGTGTCATCTGTGCGGCTTAGCACCTCAGAGCGGTTACACCATGGAAGGAATCCTGAGTAAGAGTCAACGTCATCCACGAGCCGAAACATCTCGGATGCAAGGTATGGCACCAGTGCACTTCTGCTTACCTGTCTCAAAATCGCTAGCCGATGACGCCAACCGCCCTAAGGAAAACGACCAGTATCGCAGCCGGCGCGACAAAACGTGCCAGAAAACGCCAGATCCTGTAAATGCTACCTGCCCCACCAAGTTCTTCTGATGTCGAATTTCGGCACATGACCCATCCGGCAAAAATGATTGTCAGCAGGCCGCCCAGCGGCAGCATGATATTGCTCGTCAGATAATCGATGTTCTGGTAGATCGTTCCGCGCAGGAAAACGACATCGGACAACACATTGAACGACAGAACCGTGCCCAGACCTGCCAGCCAGATCGCACCGCCCACCATCACTGCGGCTTGCAGGCGAGTCCGGCCGAAACGCTCAACCACCCAGGCAACTCCCGGCTCGACGAGTCCCAGCGCAGAGGTCCACGCAGCGAAACTCAGCAAAACGAAAAAAACGGTCGCGACAAAAATGCCACCTGACATCTGTCCAAACACGAGCGGTAAGGTTACGAAAACCAGGCCGGGTCCTTCCGCAGGATCCAGGTTGTTGGCGAAAACCAAAGGAAAAATGACCAAGCCGGCCAAAATAGCAATCAGGGTATCGGCAAACACAACTGATGCTGACGCGCCCGATATCGAGGTTTCCTCCGGCAGATAGGCCCCATAGGCCATGACAGCACCCATACCGAGACTAAGCGTGAAAAATGCCTGTCCCATTGCCTGCAAGACTCCGTCCCAGGTGAGCGTGTTGAAATCCGTCGCAAACATGAACTTCACACCAGCGGCAAAGTCCCCGGCAGTAATCGCGTAACCCAGCAATACGAGCATCAACAGCAGGAGCGCGGGCACCATAAAACGTACGGCCTGTTCGAGCCCCCGTTCGACCCCGCGAGCAACCACCAACACGGTACTGGCCATGAAAATGGTGTGCGCGATCGTGAGCGAGAGCCAGTTCCCGGTGAATTCGTTGTAAATCGCCTCAACGCGTTCGGCGGATGCCCCGGTGAATACACCTGAGAGACTCTTCGGAATGTAAGCGAGGGTCCAGCCAGCGATGACGCTGTAGTAAGACAGGATGAGGACTCCCGCGGTAACACCCATGAGTCCAAGCCATTTCCACTGCCTGGAGCTCCCTTCCTCTTCGCCGAGCAGCGCCATCGTCGCGACGGGGTTGCGGCGGCCTCGGCGACCGATAAGAATTTCCGCCATCATCACCGGCAAACCTATCGAAACCACGCAGACCAGGTAGACCAGTACAAATGCGCCGCCGCCGTTTTCGCCGACGATATAGGGGAACTTCCAGACATTTCCGAGGCCGACAGCCGATCCTGTCACCGCAAGAATAAATGCAATCCGGGAGGACCAATGGCCATGCAGGGAAAATCGCTGTGCCCTGCCGTTTTCTTCTTCTTTGAACATTGTCATTTCATGGCGGCGCCGAAGGCGCGATTCTGGATCAATTTATTGCGCCAGACAACAAACGTCGGGGCCCTACCTGACTTATAATCGCGGCCCCGAAGCGGGCACAATTCGTGATGACCGAAAGACAACTGACCTAAAGTGAAAAAAAGCAAAGACAATAAAGCCGCGCCGGCCAAGATCGCAGTCAATAAAAAGGCGAGATTTGACTATGCGATTGAGGACACTTTTCAGGCTGGCCTGGCGCTGGAAGGATGGGAGGTGAAAAGTCTCAGGGCAGGCCGCGCCCAACTTACGGAGAGTTACGTACATGTCCGCAATGGCGAAGCCTGGCTGCTGGGCGCCCACATTACGCCCCTGCCAACCGCCTCGACCCACATTCGGCCGGATGCCACCCGCACTCGCAAGCTGCTGATGCACCGGCATGAGCTCGATCGGCTGATAGGTGCGGTCGAAAGGAAGGGCTACACACTGGTGCCGCTGAACCTGCACTGGAGCAAAGGACGGGTAAAACTCGATATCGGTCTTGCCAAAGGCAAAAAAATGCACGACAAGCGGGCAACCCAGAAAGATCAGGACTGGAAGCGGGAACAGGCGCGCATAATGAAATCTTCAAGGCAATAAAAACAATAAGTTATGTATTTTTTATAATGTTATTTCTTATATTATTGCGCGTCGTCCGGCAGCCCTGCTGACCACTTGTCCAGTTGCGCCAGTACCTGGAACAGCTTTTCCCCGCTCGTACTCAGGCGATACCCCAGGCGGGGAATCTTTTCGATGATTTGATGGTCGCGCAACTCATTGAGCCTGCGCTGCAATACGCTGGGGGAAATATCGCCGCAGGCCGCCTGAAGAGCCCGGAAATTGAGTGGTCCGACCCGTAGTTCCCAGACCACGCGCAATGCCCAGCGGCGACCCGACAGCGTCAGGGCCTGCGCCATGCTGGCAGACGTCTGCGCCCGTCGAAGGTTTTGAATCCGTTGCGCCATAAGCTTTCCAGCTCATCGCTACTCTATTGATAGCAGGAAGTGTAATTCGCTTCTGCTTTCGTAGCAAATGGCATATTCATCAATTTTGACCCGATCGATTGTATTTTCCCCAATCGCCCCTACACTACTCCAACTCACAGTATTACCGGGGGCGAATTGGATTCGACGTGGGTCGCGAAACTCCGGGTGCATGCCGAGGGACAGATGACCTCGAAAATCCAGCTGTAAAACTTATAGTTGCCAACGACGACAACTACGCACTAGCTGCTTAAAAACCACTTAGTGCCTTCTGCCCGGCTCGTGCTTGTGCGATCGGATCACAGGAGTCATCTACACAAGACCGCGGCAAGGGCGTGTTCAGGGTCCGAACCGTTAAATCCTAACTGGACTGGTTTCAGGTCTTCCCTGCCCGTCGGGTAGCCTGCGATGAGATCAAAGACGGAATAAGCATGTAGACCCCGTAGCGGAGGGCTTGCGGACGCGGGTTCGATCCCCGCCGCCTCCACCAACAAACAAAGGTCACCATCAGGTGGCCTTTTTTTGTTGTGGTCAGCGCGGCGTCGAAGCCGCGTAGCGTGTTCACAAATCGGCCGGATAGCCGCTTTGTACCGCAAGGTGATCCGAACGAAGTGAGGGCGAGGGCCAGAGATGACCGGGTTAATCGCTGAGAAACGCGTCAACAATATCGTCGGTCAGTTGTCCCAGGTCGGCGTCAGACGTATTCGAAATCACTGCAATGACCAACCCATTGTCCGGGTAGATTCGCAAATTGGTCGTACCACCAACTGATCCGCCGGTATGGGCGATCAGCTTTCTACCAAGCGCATCGACACGAGTTCCCCAGCCGATGCCGTAACCTGTCTCCTCGCCACCGGACGTAACCTGCGTCGTCCACATCATTTCGATCGTTTCAGGTCGGAGAAATTGGTCTGACAAATGCGCGAAACCGAACCGAACAAGGTCCTCCGAAGTCGACAGGAAGCCGCCACCCGCCCACTTGTTACTGTTGTCGACCCAGGGCGTGTTGACGAGCTCACCATCCTCCAGTCGGTAGTAACGGGATCGGTCGGAAATAATTGGAACCGGACGGTCTGCAACGGTCCGGGACATCCCGGTTGGCGCAAATACCTGCTCTTCCATGTAAGTCAGGAAATTCTGCCCGGAAGCGCTTTCAACCACCGCACTGACCAGGTTGTAGCCATATGTCGAATATGAAAAGGCAGCTCCGGGCGACACAACAACCGGGTCGTCCCTGAATATTTCCAGCGCATCAGATACCGATTTATAATTTTCTGCGCTGTAGAACTCGTCACCGTTGTAATGCCGTATCCCGCCTAAGTGTCCTGCAAGCATACGGGTGGTGATCTTTCCTTCCTTTTCCGGAAAATCAGGAAGGTAGTCCTGAATTGGGGCATCCAGATCCAGGCTACCCGCTTCAACCAGTTGCCCAACGGCCATCGCAGTCATTGACTTCGCGGTACTACCTACACGAAACCGGGTTTTTTCCGGAACGATGGGTACATGTTGCTCGAGATCGGCATACCCAAAACCTTCCGACCACACGATCGCGTGATCAATTCCGACTGAAATTGTCAGACCGGAGACTCCCGATTCCTCCAGATAACGGCTGGCAATATCAGCTGCTCGCTCCCCCGCGCTGTTTCGCTCCACGCAAGAAACGAGCAGCGTGGTTATCAGGACGCCGGCAAGCGCTCCGTACTTGGAAAAATGGCGCATTGATCTCACCTCGGTTCCTGTCGATCCCCCGGCAAACAGGCGGTCGAAGCCGCGTCCGGTATGTCTGCCAAATTAAAGTTGTTGTCCCATCCCGCCTGTCGCGCGTTTACCCGTGCCCACCGGCCCGGTTAAGGCACGAATGAACGCCGGGTAGAACAAGCGGTGCCTATCAACGGGTATTCTGATCTCATTGCTCCGGAAATCCGTATAGACTGATCCGGAGTATGCACAATTTCCAAGGAGGCCGAACGATGAAAAAACCAATTCTAATGTTGACGCTGGCGGCAGCTGCCATAGGCTTTGGGTACGCAAGTGCCCAGGATTCTGAAATGACTTTCTTCCTCACTAGCAAGGGGCCGGGAGACGGCGCAAACCTGGGCGGCCTCGAAGGCGCAGACGCGCATTGCGCGATGCTCGCGGAATCAGCAGGTGCCGGCGGCAAGGACTGGCGGGCATACCTGAGCACCAGCGGTGGCGACGCACCTGTCAATGCCCGTGACAGAATCGGCAGCGGACCATGGACCAACGCCAAAGGCGTCGTTGTCGCCATGAATCTCGACGATCTTCACAGTGAAAACAACAAGCTCGGAAAGGAAAACTCGATCAGTGAGAACGGCGAGCAGATAAACGGCCGCGGCGACACGCCGAACCGGCACGACATTCTCACCGGTTCCGACCTTGACGGTACAGCGGTAACAGACGGTGAAGACCACACCTGTCGGGACTGGTCATACAGTGGGTCAGAAGGAAGCGCCAATGCAGGGCATCACGATCGCCAGGGTGGCGGCACTAATCCTACATCCTGGAACAATGCCCACGGAACCCGCGGCTGCAGCCAGAGTGACCTGGTCGGCACGGGTGGTGATGGCCTGTTTTATTGCTTTGTTGCCAATTAGGACTGTAGTCATAACAACAAAAAGGCCGCCAGATGGCGGCCTTTTTGTTGCGGGAATTCGTTCGTCCCTAGGGCTGCCCTTCCTGTAGCCGTTCCTGGACGACTCCTTCAAGGCGGGTCATACCTGCGGTCTTACCGAAAGCAATCGCGGCCTCGTCACTGGCTCCCGAGAGCTTCTCTCTCAGCGCAAAAAGCGCACCGACCCGGTTGCCGCTGGCGCAATGTACCAGCATCGGCCCGTCGGCATCGGCAATGATCTTGTCAAATGCCGCTGCATTTTCAAATGTAACGTCAGCTGCGCCTGCGATGGGTAAGGTTATGTACCGCATTCCCAGCGCCTCGACCTCTGCCGCTTCGTCCATACCCCGGTCTTCGCCCTCGCCGCGCAAATCGACAATGGTCGTAAACCCGGCATCCCTGGCGAGCTTCAATACCTGGCTGTCAGGTTGACCCGTCGACACGTAACTGACGCCATTCAGGGAAGATGCGTCTGCCCGAATATCGTCTGCCTTTATCGATACGACTGAAACGGCAGGATTTTCATCTGCTATGGAACAGGCGACAAGGCCAAGGAGCGCAAGAACTGGAAAAAATCGAATTTTCATAGGTGACCGCCAGAAACGAACTGAGAAATGAAAAGCAATTCTAACCGAATCCGTGACTGGAATTAGCCCGAATTCAATCGAAGGTCCGCTTTTCCGGCGATGTATTTGCCAATCATCAGTGAGCTTGTCGCTGCGGGCGAAGGCGCATTGAGCACGTGAATAGCGCCCGGCGATTCTTCGATATGAAAATCATCGATCATGCGTCCCCGACGATCTACCGCCATTGCCCTTACGCCCGATCCACCGACTTCGAGATCTTCTTCCTGAATTTCGGGAATCAGGCGACGCAATCCGTCGGCAAAGGCACGCTTGCTCAGCACCCGTTGCAACTCCGAAATGCCCGGTTTGATATTCCGTGAAATAAGTAACCAGAATCCGGGAAACGACAACGTCGAAGCAACATCTTTTATCGAGAAGTCCGTGCGACTGTAACCTTCACGGCTGGTTGCAAGAATCGCATTCGGCCCCGCCTCGACCGTTCCGTCTACTCGCGTAGTGAAATGCACGCCCAGAAACGGGAGCGAAGGGTCAGGAACCGGGTATACCAGGCCTTTAACCAGTGCTCGCCGATCTTCCCTTAACTGATAATACTCGCCGCGGAACGGAATGACCCTTAACTCCGAGGGATTTCCGGTCATCTTTGCGACAACGTCGGCGTGAAGTCCGGCGCAATTGATTATGAGTTTCGCGTCATATTCCTGTTTGTCGGTCACTACCCGATGGCGACCGTCTTTGAGCGTCGCTGATTTGAACTCTGTATTGAAATGCACCTCGCCGCCGGCTTTCTGAAATATCGTCGAGTACACTTCCGCGACTTTCGCGAAATCAACGATGGCCGACTCCGGCGCATATAGCGCCCTGGACCCTTCCACGTGGGGCTCGATCTCTCTTAATTCCCTGCGAGAAACCAGGCGAAGGCCCTTCACGCCATTGTCGACTCCCCGATCATGCAACCTTTCAAGACGATCTTTTTCAACATCGGTGTTCGCGACAATTACTTTGCCGCATCGAATTAACGGAAC
>JAHEFD010000111.1 GCA_024640345.1 Woeseiaceae bacterium | reverse complement strand
CGATCGTCGAGTACTACCTCGCCCGCGGCATGGATATCGATGATTTTGCGCCGAACCTGAGTTTTTTCTTCTCGAACGGCATGGACCCGGAGTATTCCGTTATCGGTCGGGTCGCCAGGCGCATCTGGGCAAGGGCAATGCGTGACCGGTACGGTGCGAGCCCCCGGAGCCAGATGATGAAATATCACATCCAGACGTCCGGTCGCAGCCTGCATGCCCAGGAAATCAGTTTCAACGACATTCGCACGACGCTGCAGGCGCTGTACGCATTATTCGACAATTGCAACAGTTTACATACCAACGCATTTGACGAGGCGATAACGACGCCTACAGAGCAGTCTGTGCGTCGTGCAGTTGCAATCCAGATGATTATTTCCAAAGAACTGGGACTGAACTATTGCGAGAATCCGTTGCAGGGGTCATTCGTTATCGATGAGCTTACCGACCTAGTCGAAGAGGCTGTATTCAAAGAGTTCGATCGAATTTCCGAGCGAGGTGGTGTGCTCGGCGCAATGGATACAATGTATCAGCGTGGAAAAATCCAGGAGGAGAGTCTCTACTATGAAAGCAAGAAGCACGATGGCTCCTATCCGCTGATTGGTGTGAACACTTTCCTGCCGAAAAAGGGGCAGGAAGACGAAGTACATAATCTCGAATTGATTCGATCGACGGTAGTCGAAAAAGATGAACAGATACGGCACGTGCGTGATTTTCGTGAAGTGCACAAAGACGATGCGACCGGGGCGATTGCCAGGCTGCAGGACGTAGCACGATCCCGTGGCAACGTTTTTGAGGAACTAATGCAAACCGTCAAGTCCAATTCCCTTGGGCAGATTTCGGCGGCGCTCTATGAGGTTGGCGGCGAGTATCGACGCAACATGTAGCGCTACGCAGGGCACCCCGGGGAAGTTCGGCCTGGACCTGGGCTCTGACCCGGTCGGTATTCTGCGGTAACATTGGACAGACAATTTCTGCAAGGGTTTTCCCGTGGTCATTGACGCCAGGTACAAATCATTATTCATTTTTCCGGCTTCCGCGGTTGTCGTGATTCTCCTGTTGTTTTCGTTGTTTCAGGCTTTCGTTTCGGATGATGCGCAAACCGCCTGGCTGGGTGCCGCCATCGCCGCCTTGCCGCTGCCCATTATTCTCGGCAGGCTTATGGTCAGCTCGGTGGAGCGAACCAGCGAGAACCTGCCGTTCCTCCTGGCGATTGCCGCCGTGGGCGTCCTGGTGGCGGTCTGGGAACAGTTCATCGAGGTGAGCACAGGTTGGGCACCTACGTCTGTTGCGTTAGCCGGCGCATTAATTTTTGCAGTTTATGTGTTCTGGTACTCGCGATTCGGGCGGATACCCAGCATGGACCTCGCAGTTGGCAAACGCCTGCCGGCCTTCGAGTTGCCAGATGTCGGCGGCAATCTGTTTAATTCTGCTGAACTGGTCGGGTCGCCCGCAGTGCTGATGTTTTATCGCGGCAACTGGTGTCCGCTCTGCATGGCCCAGATCAGGGAGATTGCCGGACGATATCAGGACCTGGAGGCGCTGGGCATAAAGGTCGTCCTGGTAAGCCCGCAGCCGGAGGAGCAAAGCCGGAAACTGGCGGCCGCTTACGATGTTCCCATGCGGTTCCTGATCGACAAGGATAATGAATTTGCTCGCTCGATCGGCATAGCGGTCGCGAACGGCGTGCCGATAGGACTGCCCGGCGGTTATGCTCCCGACACAGTTTTACCGACCCTCGTTGTCACCAATGCAAACGGCACAGTCGTTTTCTCAGATCAAACAGATAATTACCGAGTGCGCCCGGAGCCTGATGTATTCCTGGCCATTCTGCGCCGTTCAGGAGTAGTAGCGAAGTGACAGACGAGTCTTCAGGCAGCATTCTCGACAACCCGACACTCTATAAAGGCACCTACCTGGAGTTTCTGGGCTTCCGGTTGATTGCATGGAAAGAGGGCTATACGAAGATTGAAATGCCTGTGCGACCAGAACATCGCAATACAGTTGGCTATCTGCATGGAGGCGTTATCGCATCGCTGCTTGATATTGCCGGTGCAGTTGCCGGAAGTTACGGTGTATCGAAAGATTTCGTGTCCATTACGATCAACCTGAATTGTAATTACATGGCGCCGCATAAGGCAAAAAAAGTGATTGTCGAGGGTGAGTTGGTCAGGATCACGAGTACCTTGTTTTTTGCCCAGGCGAAATTGTTTGATCCGGATACCAATCGCCTTTGCGCAACTTCCACTGGCACCTACAAGAGACAGCCACGCGACCTGTAGAAATTCGCCGGCATAATAAAAAGAGAATCATGATGAATTTATTCAATCTCGAGAACAAAGTAGCGCTGGTGACCGGCGCTGGTAGTGGTTTGGGCCGACAGTTTGCTATAACGCTGGCCGCGGCAGGGGCATCCGTCGCGCTGGCGGCACGTCGTCGCGAAAAGCTGGAAGAAACGGCCGAAATCATTCGTGGCACTGGCGGCAAGGCGATATCTGTCGAACTGGATGTCACGGACACGTTGTCGATTACCAACTGCCTGCGTGAAACGGCCAGTGAACTTGCAACACCGGATATCCTCGTTAATAACGCCGGCATTGCCCGGCAGGCATACCTGACCGATATGAGTGAAGCGGACTGGGACGATGTAATCGACACCAATTTAAAAGGCGTTTTCATGGTCGCCCAGGCAACGGCAAAAGCGATGATCCACGCGGGCAAGCCCGGAAGCATTATCAATATTGCATCGATACTTGGTTACCGGGTAAGCAAGGCGCTCGGTTCCTACATTGCGGCGAAGGCCGGAGTCATTCAGTTGACGAAAGCGATGGCACTGGAATGGTCGCGGAATAATATTCGTGTCAACGCACTTGCGCCCGGATACTTTATTACGGAAATCAACGAGCACCAGTTTACCGAGGCAGCACACGAAAAACTCAAATACGTCGTGCCTATGGGGCGCGTCGGTGAATTGCAGGAAATTTCAGGGCCGTTGCTTCTCCTGGCATCTGATGCCGGCAACTATATGACCGGCAGCATAGTGACCGTCGATGGCGGTCATCTCTGTAGCAGTCTCTGAGCCGGGAAGACCGGGCCGGACCGGATATCGGAATGGGGCCACTCCAGGGCATCAGGATTATAGAAGTGGCCGGCATCGGTCCGACTCAATTTTGCGGCATGCTTCTCGCCGACATGGGGGCTTCTGTAATCCGGGTTGTGCGTCCCGGTCTCGAGGATGTCGGGGTCGGCCTGCCCGAAGAATTCAACCTGATGAATCGTAACCGGCCGGCAATCGCAATTGATCTCAAGTCGGCCGCTGGCGTCGAGGCGTTGTTGAAACTAAGCGAGTCGGCCGATGCAATTTTTGAAGGGTTTCGGCCAGGCGTGATGGAAAGGCTGGGCCTTGGTCCGGATGTTTGTCGCTTCAGAAACAAGCGACTTGTTTATGGCCGGGTAACCGGATGGGGCCAGGAAGGTCCCCTGGCCAACACAGTCGGACATGATGCCAACTACGCAGCACTCTCGGGCGCTCTTGGCGCGATTGGCGAGAAGGATTCGGGTCCTACGATACCGCTGAACCTGGTTGCCGACTTCGGTGGCGGGGCGGCCTATCTCGCCATGGGTATCCTCGCTGCCCTCCTGGAGGCGAGCCGTTCCGGAGAGGGGCAGGTTATCGACGCAGCGATGGTCGATGGAGCGGCTTCAATGATGACGTTGTTCTACGGAATGCATGCTGGCGGCATCTGGCGTGACGAACGCGGCAGCAATTTCCTGGACGGCGCCGCACCATTTTATCGAAGCTACCGGACAAGCGACGGTAAATTCGTCGTCGTCTGTGCGATTGAACCGCATTTTTTTGCGGCGCTTTTGAAGACACTTGAAATTACGGATATTTCCCCGGCCGATCAATATGATCGCAGCAAGTGGGACTCGCAGGTGTCAATTTTTGAATCCGTCTTTGCCACCAGGCCCCGCGATGACTGGGGTGATATCTTTTCCGGAAAGGAAGCCTGCTTCGCGCCGGTTCTTTCGCTTGTTGAGGCACCTGAACACGAGCACAACCTGGCCCGCAACGTGTTCATTGAAGTTGATGGCATCGTGCAGCCCGGCCCGGCGCCACGATTCTCGCGCACGAAGTCACGGGTGTCCTGCGGTCCGGCAAAACCGGGAAGCAGGAACCTGGAAGTACTGTCGGACTGGGGATTTACCGGAGACGAAATTCGGGAATTCGGTTTTGCCGGCGCCTTCGGTCCGCAATGACAGGTCGCACCAGCCAGGTCAGTACGTCGGTTACCGAGGCAATCGGCAATACGCCGTTGGTCGACCTGCAGCGCATCACCCGGCATCTCGATGGCCGCATCCTGATGAAACTCGAGTATCTGAATCCCGGGTCCTCGAAAAAAGATCGGGCTGCCCTGCGCATAATCGAGGAGGCCGAAAAAACCGGAACACTCAGCCCGGGACAAACGGTCCTTGAATTGACTAGCGGAAATATGGGAACCGGTCTCGCCATTGTCTGTGCCGTAAAGGGCTACCCGTTCATTGCCGTGATGTCAGCAGGGAATTCGCCGGAACGGGCCCGGATGATGCGTGCGCTTGGCGCCGAAGTAATACTCGTACCGCAGTGCCCGGGTTCCCGGGCGGGTGAAGTCAGCGGTGACGACCTGCAGCTCGTCGACGAAGAGGCAACCCGGTTGGCCAAAGATCGAAATGCATTCAGGGCAGACCAGTTTGGTCACCTCGGAAATCGCATTGCTCACTTCGACGGTACAGGCAACGAAATCTGGAAACAAAGTGGCGGTTGTATAACCGCCTTTTGTGATTTCGCGGGATCCGGCGGGACGTTCGCCGGCTGTGCAGAATTTTTCAAAGAGCAGAATCCCGATATTCAATGCTTCATCGTTGAGCCGAAAGGAGCGGCCGCCCTGGGAGGCGGGACGGTAACGACTCCGGAACACCCAATCCAGGGTGGCGGTTATTCGATGGCGGGACTTGCACAGCTGGACAATGTTGTCCCCGACGGCTACCTGGTGGTCTCCTCCGAAGAGGCGACTGACTGTGCCCGGCGGCTGGCGAGCGAAGAAGGAATTTTCGCTGGCTACTCGACTGGTGCAAACCTGGCGGCGGCGCTGCAGCTGTTAAAAGGGCCACTGCCTGGCGCAACCATCGCAATCGTCGCTTGCGATTCCGGGATGAAGTACCTGAGCACCGATCTCTGGAGTTGATTGTTAGTCGAGCGCCCGGGACAAAGCGTTGAAAAAGTCATATTCATCGACAGCATCCGTTCCGACCGGCTTCGGTTGCGCACTCCACATTGCAACGACCAGGTTGCTGTCCGGGTTCACGTAAACGAACTGACCGAAAATGCCGATCGCGGCATACGCGCCCATATCGAGCGGCCACCACATGTAGCCGTACTCGACGTTTTCCCCTGCGATGGTCTTTGATGTCGTCGCGTCCTCGATCCACCCGTCCGGGAACGTATCCTGTCCATCGATAACGCCGCCTGCCAGCATAAACTGGCCGAAGCGCGCATAGTCGCGCAGGGTCGCCGATAAGCCGCTGCCGCCAATTTCCATGCCGCCAGGTGAATCGAGCCACCAGCTTGCGTCTGATTCCATTCCAGCCGGGATCCAGATTTTTTCCGACAGGTAGTCGGCAACGTGTTTGCCTGTCGCCGCATTGACAAGGGCACCGACAACGGACGTCTCTCCCGTACTGTAATTCCACCGTGTTCCAGGATCCGCCGCCCGGTCGAGACCGGCCATCAAGTCGAGAATTTCATCGGGCCTTTGTGAAATCTGTGCTTCGAGCATCGCGCGCCGGTCAGATTGCGGATCAGTGTAGGTTTCGTTCCAGTCGACGCCTGAGGCCATCTGCAGCAAATTACGCACAGAGACCCCTTCATAGGCGGAGCCTTTGAATCGCGGAAGATAATCAGTCAGCGGATCGTCGATATTCTTGATGTAACCGTCTTTGATCGCCATTCCTACCAGCGTGGCGGTCATCGATTTAACAACGGACATCGACATCCATTTTGTCTCTCGCGTATTCCCCATGAAATATTTTTCGAACGCAACTTCACCGTCCTTGATCACGATGATGCCGCTGACACGGTTAAGCGAAAGAAAATCAAAAAGATCATATTCTTTTTCACGAGATACAAAACGGAAATTCCGTAGCTGGGATTCTCGCTGGGGGAGTGCTGATGGCATTGATCCTGCGTTGACGACGCGTGTCGGGAAGAGCCTGTCTATGTTGCGAAACGTATTGACCTGGACATCGGGAAACAGCGCTCCGTCATAAACCTGTCTCACGGTTCCAATTTCTTCCGTGCGGTGTGGATACAGGGTGTCGGCAGTTGCCGCGAACGTTGTGGCACCCAGCAGGGCAGAAATCAGAAGTACTGATCTTTTCATTGTTGTTTCCATCATTCAGTTACCAGTTCCGGAAAGCCATCGGGCGGGTGCCGATGCAGTGTCGCCTGTTCGTAGGCATAGGCCAGGCCGATCAGCATGCCCTCCGAGTAAGGTCTGCCCAGGATCTGTAGTCCGGCAGGCAAATGGTCATAGGTATAGCCCATTGGGACTGTGACCGCAGGCATGCCGGTCGCTGGTGCGACCAGCTGGCTGTTATCGCCAAGGTATTCTTCTATAGCGTTGTCGAGGTGTGCGGGCGCGTTGGTCCAGCTGGGATAGACGATGGCGTCGACGCCAGCGTCGTCCATTGCGCGAATAGTATCGGTCAGAAAAGCCTGTCGGCCCTCGTGCTCTGCATAATCAGGGCACGGTGGATCACCGTCTTTTGGATGAGTGTCCGATGGTAAGTCGGCGTAGTACTCCAGGCGTTCCTTTATGTACGGCGAGTACTGGCCGGTTTCCAATACCTGGACTACGTCAGTGATCGGTGCGTTGTCACCCAGGGATGCCAGGTATTGGGCCATGTCGTAGCGAAAACGACTGCACCAGTAGCCGGCATCGACATGTGTATTGAAACTGGAAAAGGCGAAATTATCGACGATTTCCGCGCCCGATTTTTCAAGGTCGACCAGTGCCTGTTCGAATACTTTAGTTACCGCCGGGTCGGCATCATCGGTATTCACAAGTGCCCGCAGCACGCCGATTCGTTTTCCGCGTAATGCGTCGCGATCGAGAAACCGTGTGTAGTCTTCCTCGCGCCGGTTGCGTCCCGCACCTGTATAGAAATCCGCCGGGTCATAGCCTGCCAGTACATTGAATGCCTTCGCGCCATCGGTGACTGTTCGCGTCATGGGTCCCGCAATGTCCCTGTCAAACATGAGGGGGATTACGCCATCCCGGCTCGTCAGGCCGATGGTCGAGCGAATGCCGAACAGCGCCAGGTGCGATGATGGGCCACGAATGGAATTGCCCGTATCTGAGCCCATCCCGAGCACGCCGAAACTTGCCGCAGTAGCGGATGCAGTACCGCCACTCGATCCTGCTGGCACCCTGTCGAGATCGTATGCATTCGCAGTCGTCCCGTAAGAAGAGCTGATTGTTTGCCTGGGGCTGAATGCCCACTCCGCCATATTCGTTTTTGCAATGATGATCGCATCCGCCTCCCGCAACTTTCGAACCATGAAAGCATCGTCCGGGGGGGTAGAGTTTTTTAGCGCGATGGAACCGCCGCTTGTCGGCATGTCGGACGTATCGAAATTGTCCTTGAGCAATACCGGCACGCAGAAGAGGGGGCCAACGTCGTCTCCAGCGGCAATTCGTTCGTCAAGTTGTGCCGCTTTTCTGATGGCATCCGGATTGGTGAATATAATGGCGTTCAGCCCGGTGGATTTATCGTAAGCCTCGATGCGTCGCAGGTATCCCTGGACGATATCGACGCAGGACATGTCGCCCGCCCTAACAGCATTCTGGACATCTTCCACGGTTGCTTCCACGAACTGAAATTCGGTGGCGGGTCCTTTTGCGACGCAGGCGCCTAGCGCTGCCGCCGATATCGCGACACATGTGGGACCAAGAAGTTTTCGTTGTTTCTTTGTCATTTCCCCGCCCATTGCTGATTTGATTTCGTGCAATTGAGAAGTCTGCCGCGATAGCAGCGATTTTGCACTTGTCCGTCGCCGGCCGCGCACGTATACTGACTTGCTTGTCAACAGCAAGTATATATCCCGCGAATATAAGCGGTTGTTTATAAACCTGTCAGCGTGAATCCTGTGTCTACAAACCTCCAGACATCGTCCTCCTCAGCGCGTGGCCTGACGCAATCAGAGCGTACGGCGATTTCGGATCGTGCCATGCTGGATGCGGCGATCGAGTTGATCCTTGAGCACGGCACGGACAAGACGACGCTTGCTGCGATTGGCGAAA